>NZ_JARFVE010000015.1:0-172958 GCF_029194105.1 Rhizobium mulingense
ACGCGCTTGGCGACGCGTTCGACGACGACGTCGGAGACCGCACCGTGATCCTTGTGGCCCCACCAGGTCAGCACATCGGTTTCGGCAAGCCGGGCTTCGCTGAGGCCATGTTCCGGTTCCTGCAGCGTCGCCGTCGTCGCCGAGATGGCGGGATCGGCATTCAGCGCATTGGCGATCGTCGTATGCATGCCCTCGGGATAGATGCCGCGAACGATCTCATTGGTGGTCTCGTGAATATTCTCTCCCCAGACGACGGTGCGTATGGCCATGATGTGCTCCTCTGGAAGCTGGAAGTATCGAGCAGGCGGGAAAGCAGAATTCAAAGCGCTTTGGAAAAAGGCGCTGGGTGCGCCTCGATCTCCTCCACGTCCAAGCAACACATAGCCCTTTGTCAGGAATTTGACAAAGGGGAAAATTTGTCGCGCGAACCTCGGAGGAAGCATTTAAAATATCATAGTAAAATCAGTGCGAAACGGATTTCGAAAACAGGTTGACGACGACGACGCCGGATATGATCAGCCCCAAGCCGATGATCGCCGGCAGGTCGAGGCGCTGCTTGAAGAAGACGAGGCCCACAGAGGAAATCAGCACGATTCCCAAAGCGCTCCAAATCGCGTACGCAATGCCGACGGGAATGCTCTTCAGCGTCAGCGACAGGCAATAGAAGGCCGCTGCATAACAGGCGACGACGAGCACCGTTGGCCCGATGCGGGTGAACTGCTGCGACAATTGCAGCGCGGTGGTGCCGATGACTTCGAGCACGATGGCGGCAAAAAGCAGCCCGTAAACGGCGGCCTGGCTCATGACGAATTCCCTTCGGATTACTTGCCGGTCAGCTCGACGAGGCGGCCGATGAGGTCCCGCCTCAGGGCACCGTCGATATCGTGGCTTTCCAGCGTGTCCGCGAACCAAAGCCCGTCGGCGGCAAACCGCACGATCTGGGCGTCGAGCGAGGAGTCGGTGCCGACATATTCCTCTGCCCGCGCCTGCACCCACTGGCGCCAGCGCAGACGCAGCCGGGGTTCGGCAAGCAGCGTGATCGTTACCTGCGTCCAGTTTCTGGAATCGTCGGGACGGTCCTTGAGACCGGATACTGCCATGACATAAGCGCGGGTGAAACGGCCCTGCGGGAGCGGATCACCCCGCATCAGCTCCTCGATATCGCCGTCGAATGTTTCCAGAAGGCTCTCGAACAGGGCATCGAGCAACGCATTCTTCGTCGGGAAATGGTGCAGCAGCCCGCCCTTGCTGACGCTGGAGGCGGCCGACACCGCATCGAGCGTGACCGCGGCCATGCCTTCGCTGGCGGCAAGACGTGCCGCGACATCCAGCAATTGCTGGCGCACGAGAGCCGGTTGTTTCTTGCGGTGATGAGCGTTCGACATGCGATATAAAGATACCGTCCGGACGGTTTTGTCAAGAAGAATCGGTTGGAACCCCTGCGGCGCCGGCGTTATGCGCAAAATGCCGCGGCAGCTTGATGACAGTTGCGATCATTTTCCGCCCGGTGCATGAAGGGGCCGTGGAAAGACATTTGGGATGGTTTCGTGACGGAGAAGGTCACCACTCTATATCAAGCGATCGGAGGCGATCCCGCCGTCAGGGCGCTGACGCGCCGTTTCTATGAGCTGATGGATAGGCTGCCGGAGGCAAGCAACGTGCGCGCCGTGCACCCGCCGAGCCTTCAGGAGAGCGAAGAGAAATTCTACGAATATTTGAGCGGTTATCTCGGCGGCCCGCCGCTCTATACCGACAAACGCGGCCATCCGCGCCTGCGCAGCCGCCATTTCGTCGCCGAGATCGGCCCTGTCGAGCGCGACGAATGGCTGCTCTGCTTCCGCCGCGCCCTCGACGAGACGATCGAAAGCCAGGCGTTGCGCGATCTCATCTGGGCGCCGGTCGAGCGCCTCGCCTACCACATGCAGAACAAGGAACAACCATGAGCCTGAACGCGCGTCTGGAGCCGGTGCTATATCTCTTTGCCGGCCTGTTCGGCGTGGCCGGCGTCGCGCTTGCCGCTCTTGCCGCCCATGGCGGCGGGCAAGCGAACCTGGTCGCATCGGCATCCGCCATGTGCCTGACGCACGCCCCTGCCCTGCTGGCATTGGCTCTCGGCACCGCAAGGCTCAAAACCGCCTGGCTGGCCGGTTTTCTGATGATCGCCGGAACGCTGCTCTTTGCCGGCGACCTGGTCTCGCTGCGTTTTGCCGGTTCCGGCCTTTTCCCCTATGCCGCCCCGACCGGCGGCTGTGCGATGATGCTTGGCTGGCTGGCCGTTGCGGCGGGCGCGATCTCGCGGGTTCGGGCGTAGAGTTTGGCAATCGCTGCCGGTTGCGCGAGAGCAAACTAGGAGTCGCATGAAGCGCGTGCCGTGCAGCTCCCTCATCCGACCCTTCGGGCCACCTTCTCCCCGAGGGGAGAAGGGAAAATCAGCGCTGCGGCACGTCCCTTCTACCCTCGGGGAGAAGGTGTCCAGGGGGATGAGGGGGCTACGGGCGCCAAGCTAACTGTCAGCAGCTAAATCCCATCGACCACATTGAAGCCCTCAAACACCGGCGGTCCCTTATACATCGCCTTGCGGTCGCCGGCATTGCGATGCGCAGCGCGGAAATTCTCGGACTTCGTCCAGTTCTGAAAATCCTCTTCGCTCTTCCAGACCGTGTGCGAAGAATAGAGCGTATAGCCCGCCTCTTCGTTGAGCTTGCCGCGCAGCAGCCGGAATTCGACGAAACCGGGCACTTCGGCCAGGCTGGAATCGCGATTGCGCCAGACAGTCTCGAAATCGCCCTCGGTCCCCGTGACGACCTGGAAGCGGTTCATCGCGATATACATGAAATCTCCTTACGCCTTCCTCTTGCCCATCTTTGCGGCATGCGAGGGAAAGGCAAGAACATTATTGCCGTTTGCCGCCGCCGGGCCAAGTGCTCTCGTTGTCGCTTCTCCAGGCATGCGCGCCTCCCAGGTCGGGAACAGCGTCACATTCTGATAGATCCGCTGGCGTTCGGCATGCTGCTGAAAAAGTTCGTAGAGTTCGGGCACGAGGCCGTCGCCGCTCTGCGCGGCGAGCTTGTGCAGGCCGATCATGGTGAAGCCGTCGGGGTGCTGGTCGTTCATCGGGAATTGTCTCGTTCGTTCATCGTCTGCAGCGCACGCTCCAGGCTGGATTTGCTGCCGTTGCGCAGCGGGATGAAGGCCTTGCCGAACTTCTTGCAGCCGGTCTTCACCCGAAGGCAGGCATCGTGGCTGATACAGTCGATCGGGCAGAAGACGCAGTCGACCGAGGGAAGCACGGTATCGATGCGGGACACCGCTTCGCGCAGGCCGCCGTCGTGATGAATGAGCTCGGCGCCGAAATTGCTGCAGATTTGGCGAAGATGCGCCACCTGGCAGTCGCGCCCGCCGACATAGAGGAAACTGCGGCCATCCAGTTTGGACCGTCCGGGGGATGCCTGACTTGCGTCCTCGCCCGCGCTTCCGCGGACCTCCCGGTTCGAACCCTTCTTGCCCTTGCGAGCCATTTACCACCCGTTCGCTCGTTGTCGTCACACGATTCCTGCGTGTGCGAACGGACTCTTATTAAACTTGATTTTCAGAGTAAAGTATAAAGTTGATTATCGTAATCATATTATCGCGGAGTGACCTCGACGGGGAAGGCGTAGGTACGCGAGGATGCCGCGATCGTGTCTGGCATCGCCGGCAGGTTGCAAGAGGCTACCCTGGCAAGAGCCGCGCTATCAACCTCGGGGAGCCCCGAGCCACGGACAACACTTGACGCGGTGATATCGCCTCTGCGATTGACGGTGATGCGAACGGTCAAGGTGGCCGGAGCCGTACGATACCGAGACTCCATCCGGTCTACGCAACGGAACAACCGCGCGACAAGCTTGCCTTTGTAATTGGCTTCCGACGCACCGCCCGCTCCATTCCGTCCACCGGATGTGCGCGAATTATCGTTCGAATTGGCGTCTGCCTGTCCGTCTGCAGCACCCCGGCGCGACTCCTGCTTGGCATCGCCCTCCGAACCCTGTGCTTTCCTTGGCGGCTGCTTTCTTTCCACCGTCTTCTTTTCTACAGGCTTTTCCAGCTTCGGCTTCGGCTGCGGAGTGACCACCTCAGTCGGCGGCTCCGGCTCGGGAGAAACGGGAGGTACCTCGACAGGCTTGATCTCTTCGGGTTCGGACTGCATTGCGGTTGCCGTTGGGGGTTCGCTAGACATCACCGGCTGCTCCGGCACCACCGCCGACATCGGCTGCGCGACAGAAGTTTCGGCAGGGGTTTCGGATACCAGGACTTCAGGTTCCGAAGCCGCAATCGTCTGCGCTGATTGACGTGTAACCTCCTGCACAGGCTGGACGGTTTCGACCGGCTCTGCGTCCGCGGGCTGCACGGTTTCCGGCTGAACGACCTCCGCCTGCACCTCGGCTGTCTCGACTGGCTTAACTGTATCGGGCTCAACAGCCTCTGGGACCACTTCTTCCTGAATGGTCACCTCAGTGTCGCCGGCTGCGCTCTGATCGGCGTCGGAACTGCCGAGCATGACCACGCTGATCGCCTCGCCGGCTTCCATCAGCGTTTCATCCGAGGGCGCAGGCATCATAATAAGCAGCGTGGCGGCCAACGCAGCATGGAAAAAGGCTGAACCGACGCAACTCAGCGCCACCCGCCGTCGCACTGGTGTCTTCTTGTCATCCTGTTTTTCCACCGCCGCGTCCATCGGCGGCGCGGAAACGCGAGCTGCCGGCGCAGTTTCCGGATGATCCGGGAAGGATGAAATCTGCGCGAAACGCGTGTAATGGATCACCGTTTCGCCGGCCGGCTGCCGCTGCGCGTTGCGCAATTCGGGAAGCTCGTGGCCGGGGTGCATTCCGGGCGTATTATCATTCAGGCTGCCGCCGGCGTCCGCCTCCCCGATGAGCACCTGTCTCGATCTGGTTTTCGCTGAAATCGCCATTGTCTATGCCTCGGACAGCCTGAAACATGCCCGCCGGGGATCATGCCCGGCGTCTTCTTATCCCTCGAAGGGAACGGAAATCTGCGAGCGGGCGACGAGGCCCTTCATGCATTCGCCGGCAGCCGGCCCGTCGCAGACCGGCGTGTCGTTGATGAGGATGCGGGTCACGCTCTCGCATTTGACATTCGGCATGTCGAACTGACGCACGCGCTTCTTGCCCTGCGGCAGATCGCGGAAATCGAGCACGGTGATGCGGTCGACGGCATTCTTGTCGTTGAAGAAGGCAAGTTCGAAGGACACCTTGTTGATGGCGGCGGGCAGCTGGTTGAGCGCGACGAAGGTCATCATGCAGCCCTTCTGCGAGGGGGCCAGCGCGTTGAGCTCGACATTGAGAGAGGCTGCCCGTGCCGTCTCCTGTGCCTGGCATACGCTCGCAACCGCCATCACCCAGCCGGCCGCAATGGCCGCAAACCTACCCGTCATGATCTTCTCCGCCATGTCGCAGGCCGCCGGCAGGCGGCAGCAAATCAGCAATCTCAAAAACTTGACTACGTTAGTCTCCTATTGCGTCTTTAAAAAACTATGAGTAAGACAGTCAAGTTAATTGTCACCACACCGGGGACCACCGATCCCCGGCTTCACGGAATTGCCAACCGAAATGATGGTTGAAAAGCCAGACAGCTTTAAGCATGCGCCGTTGCCCAGCGAGCCGGCGGTGCAACAGCGGATCGTCGACAGCGCGGATCTTTTCCGCGGCACGAACGAGATCGTGATCAGACACGACGGGCTGATCTACCGCCTGAAAATCACCCGCCAGGGCAAGCTCATTCTTAATAAATAGGGCCAATAAGTAGGTAAGACATGACTGAACAGAAAAGACCGGCGCCGGCCGAAATCCGTGCGTTTCGCGCCGAAAATCCAAAGATGCGCGAGCGCGATATCGCCGCCCGGCTGAAGATTTCCGAGGCAGCCCTCGTCGCCGCCGAAACCGGCATCAGCGTGACCCGCATCAATGGCAGCGCGCTGAAGCTTCTGGAACGCGTCGCCGGCCTCGGCGAAGTGATGGCGCTGTCGCGCAACGAAAGCGCCGTGCACGAGAAGATCGGCGTCTTCGAAAACATCAAGATGGGCATGCAGAGCGCGATCGCGCTCGGCGAGAACATCGACCTGCGCATCTTCCCGAGCCACTGGGAGCATGGCTTCGCCGTCTCCAAAAAGGATGGCGACCAGGAGCGTCTCAGCCTGCAATATTTCGACAAGGCGGGCTACGCCGTGCACAAGGTGCATCTGCGACCGAATTCGAATGTCGAGGCCTATCACGCGATCGTCGCCGAACTAAAGCTCGAAGACCAGTCGCAGGAATTCGTCGAGGCGGAGATCTCGAATGCCGCCGATGAGGCCGCAGATGTCAACCGCGACGAGCTGCGCGACAACTGGAGCAAACTCACCGACACGCATGAGTTCTTCGGCATGCTGAAGCGCCTGAAGATCGGCCGCCGGGCGGCCATCCGCAGCGTCGGCGACGACTATGCCTGGAAGCTCGACAACGGCGCGACGGCGGAGATGATGCATGCCTCGGTGAAATCGGGCCTCCCGATCATGTGCTTCGTCGCCAATAACGGCATCGTCCAGATCCATTCCGGCCCGATCGTCAACGTGCAGACCATGGGCCCGTGGATCAATATCATGGACCCGACATTCCACCTGCATCTGCGCCAGGATCACATCGCCGAGACCTGGGCCGTGCGCAAGCCGACAAAGGACGGCCACGTCACTTCGCTCGAGGCTTACAATGCCGACGGCGAGATGATCATCCAGTTCTTCGGCAAGCGCAAGGAAGGCTCTGACGAACGCGCCGAATGGCGCGAGATCATCGAAAACCTGCCGCGGGCAGCAAGTGTCGCCGCATAAGGATCGCAACGATGACGATGCCTAACAATGTGCGCCGAATCCGTCCCTGGCAACTGGCGCTGACGGCGGCCGTCATGGCGCTGCCGCTGATCCCCCCGGCGCCGGCGGTCAAGGGCATCGCCTTTGTCCGTGCCGCCCGCGCCGAGGACAGGAAGCTGGACACGTCGCGCCTGGTTTCGGTCGGCGGCGATGTTACCGAGATCGTCTATGCGCTCGCCGAGGAAAGCCGGCTGATCGCCCGCGACACGACAAGCACCTATCCGGAAGCCGCGCTGGAGCTGCCCAATGTCGGTTATATGCGTGCGCTCTCACCGGAAGGCATCCTCGCCATGAACCCGACGGCGATCATCGCCGTCGAGGGTTCGGGCCCGGTAGAGGCGCTGGCCGTGCTGAAGAATGCCAGCGTGCCTTTCGAAACCGTGCCGAACACCTTTACCCGCGATGGCATCATCGCCAAGATCGATCGCGTCGGCGCGCTGCTTGGCGTGCCCGACAAGGCGAAAGCACTTGAAGAAAAGGTCGCGGCCGATCTCGACGCAGCAATCGCCGACGCCGAAAAGCGCCCGGAGACCGAGCGCAAGCGCGTTCTCTTCATCCTCAGCGCCCAGAACGGCCGGATCATGGCCTCGGGCACCGGCACGGCGGCCGACGGCATCGTCAAGCTTGCCGGCGCCGTCAATGCCGTCGGCGCATTCCCCGGTTATAAGCCGCTGACGGACGAGGCGATCATCGAAGCCAAGCCCGACATCATCGTGATGATGAACCGCGGCGACGGCGCCGGTACCAGGAACGAGGACCTGCTGGCCCAGCCGGCGATCGCGCTGACGCCGGCCGGCGAGAAGAAGGCGATCGTCCGGATGGACGGCATCTACCTGCTCGGCTTCGGCCCGCGCACGGCCGCCGCCGCGCGCGAGCTCAACGCGGCGATCTACGGGGGCTGATCATGGCCCTGCCGCAAGCCATGACGCAACCAGGGCGACGCTTTGCGATGGCAGAGATCGGCGAAACGACGCGGGCGGGCGACAGAACGCGGCTCGCCGTGCTGGCGATCGCGCTGCTTGTCGCCGGCTCCGCCTTCGCAATGCTGTTTTCGGTGACGACAGGCACCTCGGATGCCTCGATCCTCGAGGTCATCGGCAATGTGACCGGGTCGGAGGGGGCGCTGAGCGCCCGTGACCGGATCATCATCTTCGATATCCGCCTTCCCCGCACGATCCTCGGCTTTCTGATCGGCGCCTCGCTGGCGGTCTCCGGCACGGTGATGCAGGGCCTGTTCCGCAATCCGCTCGCCGATCCGGGCCTTGTCGGCGTCTCCTCCGGCGCAAGCCTCGGCGCGGTCGCCATGATCGTGCTCGGCAGCGGCCTCGCGGCGCCGTTCCAGGCGTTCTTCGGCATCTACGCCTTGCCGGTGGCAGCCTTCGGCGGCGGTCTGGTCACGACGCTGCTGCTTTACAGGATCGCCACCCGTCACGGCCAGACCTCGGTGGCGACGATGCTACTTGCCGGCATCGCGCTCGGCGCGCTCACCCTCGCCCTGACCGGCCTGCTGATCTACGTCGCCAACGACCAGCAGCTGCGCGACCTGACCTTCTGGAGCATGGGCTCGCTTGCCGGCGCCACATGGACGAAGATCGCCGCCGCCGGCCCGATCATCCTGCTGTCCTTCACCGCCCTGCCCTTCATGGCCCGCGGCCTCAACGCCATCACGCTCGGCGAGGCAGCCGCTTTTCATATGGGCGTACCGGTGCAGCGGCTGAAGAATGTCGCAATCGTCGGCGTCGCCGCGGCGACCGGCGCTTCCGTCGCCGTCAGCGGCGGCATCGGTTTCGTCGGTATTGTCGTGCCGCACATCCTGCGCATGGCAATCGGGCCGGATCACCGTTTCCTGCTGCCGGCCGCAGCCCTTCTCGGCGGATCGCTGCTGATCTTCGCAGACGTGCTGGCGCGCACCCTGGTCGCCCCGGCCGAACTGCCGATCGGCATCATCACCGCGGCGGTCGGTGGGCCGTTCTTCCTGTGGATCCTGCTGAGGCAGCGTTCACGCCTTGCCCTTTGAGGGCGATTGTGAGTGACGTACAGATGATCGAAGTTTCCGGCCTCTCCGTGCGCCTGTCAGGCAAATCAATCATCAGCGACGTCGCTTTCACCGCAAAGGCCGGCGAGCTGACCGCGATTGCTGGTCCCAACGGCTCCGGCAAGACGACTACGATGAAGGCGATCTCCGGCGAGCTTGTTTATGATGGCTTGGTGCGCATCGGCGGCGACGAGGTGAAGGGGCTGAAGCCCTGGCAGCT
This sequence comes from Rhizobium mulingense, assembly GCF_029194105.1. Taxonomy (NCBI): domain Bacteria; kingdom Pseudomonadati; phylum Pseudomonadota; class Alphaproteobacteria; order Hyphomicrobiales; family Rhizobiaceae; genus Rhizobium; species Rhizobium mulingense. The sequence continues at coordinate 9,157 of NZ_JARFVE010000015.1, forward strand.
TGCCGCCATTCGTGGGGTGCTGCCGCAGGCAAGTACCATCTCGTTTCCCTTCACCGTGCGCGAGATTGTCCGCATGGGCCTGACATCCGGCCTCAATCTCAATCCCGAAAAGGCGGACGAGACGGCGGCCGCCGCCCTCGCGTCGGTCGATCTGACCGGCTTCGAAGGCCGCTTCTACCAGGAACTCTCCGGGGGCGAGCAGCAGCGCGTGCAGCTTGCCCGCGTGCTTTGCCAGATCGCCGAGCCCGTCGTCGACGGCAAGTCCCGCTGGCTGCTGCTCGACGAGCCGGTCTCCAGCCTCGACATCAGCCATCAGCTGACCATCATGTCGCTTGCCCGCGATTTCTGCGAACGCGGCGGCGGCGTCATCGCCGTCATGCACGACATCAACCTGACGGCGCTCTTTGCCGACCGCCTCGTGCTGATGAAATCCGGCCGCCTCGCCGCCGCCGGCTGTATCGATGAGGTGTTGACCGATGAGACCATGCTCTCGGTATTCGGCTGCGCGCTGCGCATCAATCAGGTGCCTGCCGACGGCACGCCTTTCGTGCTCGCCCACAGCGCCGTTTCCCAAGGCTAACCGCCGAGCCCGGCGGAACTTTTGACCGCCCGGGACGTTGTCGGCAGTGATTTGGGTCAATGCCGCGCGGTCTCATCTATGCAACGAACGGTGGTGACCCGGTGCAGAACAGGCGGGCTTGCGCGCGCCCCAGCCATTGGAGACAGCCATGACCTATTCCATCTTTCACTCCGGCCGCAGCCGCCGCAACGGCACCTTCCACAATTTCGAATCCGGCATCGAGGAACAGATCGAGGCGCTGCGCGATGAGCTTGCGGAACTGACGCGCTTGGTCGGCAAGAGTTCGCGCCATCAGGGCGATAAGATGCGCAGCCAGGCAAGTGCGGGCTATGAGGAACTGCTCAGCCGCAGCGAGGATCTCTTACGCGAATTGCAGCATGGCTACGAGCGCGGCGCGACCGAGATGCGCAAGACCGTGCGCAAGCATCCGCTGGCCACGATCGGCGCCGCAGCAGCCTTCGGCCTGGCTATCGCCTACCTCGCGCGGCGCTGAGGACGCGCGATGCTATCGATCCTCAGCCTGCTGACAGGCGCAAGCGTGCACCGGACCATCACGCGCGCCAAGCGCACCAGCATCTTCATCGCGCTCGCGCTGCTCTTCCTCCTCACAGCCTATGCGCTGGCGGTTGCCGCCGGAGCCATCTGGCTTGCCGGCATCTACGGTCCGTTCGCCGCCGTTCTCTTCATGGCCGTCGGTGCGCTGTTGATCGGCATAATCCTGCTCGCCGCGATGGCGATCGCCAATGCCCGGGAGAAACGCCGCGCCCGCGAGCGCCGCGCAGCGTTGGAATCGCTGGCGGCAGTCGGCCTCGGCCTCGTCCGCGCCCAGCCGCTGCTGACCGCTGGCGTGCTGGCGGCAATCGTCGCGGCCAATCTGGTGGGGTCGAAGCGGGAGGATTGAATTCTTTGCATCGCCCGCCTCCCGGACGTCTAAGAGGTGGAGCCCCACCTTTCCTCCCTCATTCCTGTGCCTGCCGCAGGAATCCAGCCACGGCGCGTCGGCGCCGTGAATGAACCAAATCGTAACGAAAAAGTGTTCCGCGCCAAGGACTTCGAGCGGCGCCCTGGATTCCGGTGATGAGGGTGGAGAGGCTAGCGCCCGCAATACACACGCGGCACCCTCGCGCTCCCGGCAGCCCAAAAAGCCGGCGTCTCAGGGGCAGCCGGCCGTTCTCCCATCACAACCTCGTCAGAACGCAAATGCCTTCGAGGTCAGCGGCGCCGAGGTGGCGTCGGGGCCGAAATCGGCTTCGCCTGAGATCTGCAGCAATTCCTGCAGGCGTTGGCGGGCGCGGTTGACGCGGCTCTTGATGGTGCCGACGGCGCAGCCGCAGATTTCGGCGGCCTCCTCGTAGGAAAAGCCCGAGGCGCCGACGAGGATGATCGCTTCGCGCTGGTCCGGCGGCAGCTGATCGAGCGCCTTCTTGAAGTCCTGCAGATCGAGCGCGCCATATTGCGAGGGGTGCATCGCCATCGATTCGGTGAACAAGCCGTCGCTGTCCTGCACCTCGCGGCCGCTTTTCCGCATCTGGCTGTAGAGCTCGTTGCGCAGGATCGTGAAGAGCCAGGCCTTCATATTGGTGCCCATCTCGAAATGATCCTGCTTGGCCCAGGCTTTCATGATCGTATCCTGGACGAGATCGTCGGCACGGTCGTGGCGTCCGATGAGCGAGATCGCGAAGGCGCGAAGACTGGGCAGCGCCGCCAGCAGTTCCCGCTTGAAGCCGGGTTGCATTTTATCTTCCATGCGGGCGATCCTATTCGGCCATCTTGGCGGAAGCCATCATCTCGGCATGGTCGAGCTTTTCGAGAAGATCGAGAAAACGATCGGGGATCGCTTCATCCTGTACGGCTGCATAGAGCGACCGCAATTTGACGCCGATCTGATTGTTCGGGTCCAGGATATCGCTTGCCCGCAGCTCCAGCTGTCGCTGATCGGCCGCTTCTTTCTTGCGTGTGGTCATCAATTCGTCTTCTCGCCGGTTGTCTATTCTAGGGGCGTGCACGGCATCATCACGACTTCAACCAGCGAGACCGAGGCTTTCGATCATCGATGTCGCCGAGGTTTGCCGCTGCGTGGCTCAAAATGTTACGCCCTTTCTATGTCGGCTGGAATAATGCGGCGCGGCAAAAAAAGTTCCTGCCGTTCCGGAACTTTTTTATCAAGATGACGTTAATCGGTCATTGAAGCCAATGCCGGCCTGTATACAGGAGCCATATATGACACTTTCTACTCGAATTGCGCCGCACCTGCCTTATCTGCGTCGCTATTCCCGCGCACTGACCGGCACTCAGACTTCGGGCGACGCCTATGTCGCCGCCGTTCTTGAAGCCATCATCGCGGATCTGTCGATTTTCCCGGATACGGCGAATGACCGGGTCGCCCTCTACAAACTGTTTACGCAACTGTTTGGTTCCACTGCAGTCCAGATTCCAGAGCCGACCTCGCCATATGCGTGGGAACAGCGCGCGACCCTCAATCTGTCCAAAGTTTCGCCAGGCGCCCGTCAGGCCTTTCTGCTCGCTTCCGTGGAGAATTTCCGCGTCGCTGAAATCGCAGAAATTCTCGAGCTCGACGAACAGGATGTCATGCAGCTGCTCGACAAGGCTTCGCAGGAGATTTCCCGCCAGGTGGCAACCGACATCATGATCATCGAGGACGAACCGCTGATCGCCATGGATATCGAACAGATGGTCGAAAGTCTCGGCCACCGCGTCACCGGCATCGCCCGCACCCATGCCGAAGCCGTCGCGCTTTACAACAAGACCAAGCCAAGCATGGTGCTCGCCGACATCCAGCTTGCCGACGGCAGTTCCGGCATCGATGCCGTCAACGACATTCTCAAGACGTCGAGCGTGCCGGTGATCTTCATCACCGCTTTCCCGGAACGGCTCCTGACCGGCGAGCGCCCCGAACCGACTTTCCTCGTTACCAAACCTTTCAACCCCGACATGGTCAAGGCACTGATCAGCCAGGCGCTTTTCTTCAATGAATCGACCAAGGTAGCCGCCTGAGACGCAATTTTCCGGCCTTCGGAACCAATCCGTCGAAACAGGCGTTCCGGTGCTGCCGGGACGCGCCGAAGGCCTTAACGGTTTTTGCAGCGCTTTGTTCTAAAGTCGGCAGGCGGTTTCTGGAGGGCGTTCCCTCCAGCGACGTTCAAGACGTCACAAGGAAAGGCGGCCGAGTGAATACGACTGAACCATTGTCGGGCACGCCTTTCACCTTCGAAGGCAAAGCCGCAATGATGGAACGGGCGCTCGGCAGCGCCGGTATTTCAATACTCTGCCAGGACGCCCGGCTTTCGATTTTCTACGCCGAAAATCTGCCGCCGTATTTCGCGGCGCGCTTCATGCCCGGCAGCACTGATGCTGGCCTTTTCGGCGATATCCATGGGCAGTATCTGACAGCGCTGAAACACAAGGTGCTGGAGACCGGCATCCCCAACAATGCCGAGGTCGAGATCGACGTCGACGGCGAAATGCGCACCTATGAACTGAAAATCCAGCGCACCAGTGAACGCGGCACGCATGGGCTTCTGTCCGTCATGACCGAGGTCACCGAAAGCCGGCACCGTGAAAAAGTACTGAAATCGCTGCTGCGCGAACTCTCGCACCGCTCGAAGAACCTTCTTGCCATCATCCAGGGCATTGCCACGCAGACGGCGCGCAACACGCTCTCTCTCGACAGTTTCCTCCTGAAGTTCCGCGGGAGGCTGCAATCGCTTTCCAATTCCCAAGACCTGATCACGGATTCGAGCTGGCGCGGCGCCTATCTTTTCGAACTCGCCGAAAAACAGTTCGCCCCCTACTGGCCGGAAACATCAGGCTCCATGCCGATCTACGGCATTAACGCGCATCTGACGCCGAATGCCGCCGTGCATCTGGGGCTTGCCCTCCACGAACTCATCGTCAACTCCGCCTCCTATGGCGCAATTGCCGGCGGCGCTGCCTCCATCACGCTCAACTGCCGGGAAGCTGCGATCGGCGACAGAAGAGCGATCGAGATCGCCTGGGCGGAAGTGCTGCAGGATCAGTCGGAAGTCCACGAATTCAGTGACAACAGCTTCGGCCGCACCGTGTTGGAGCGTGTCGTGCCCTCGTCGGTCAACGGCAAGGCGGAACTGAATCTTGTGCCCGGCCGCATCGAATATCGGCTGACCATTCCGGAGACCGAATTCGAAATCTTCAAACGCATCTGAGGTGGGAAATAAAGTCGAGCGAAAACAGAAAAACAGCCGGTGCGAGGGCGGCGCACCGGCTGTCTTCACTCACCGGGAGGGGACCGTGAGTACGTCCGGATAGTGGGTTGGGGGCGCGCATGTTGGGTCGATGCGATCACCATCCGGATATCGCGATAACGATGACGTCCAAATTTGGTTCCCTGCGATCGTAAATAAATTCCACTTTTTTGAATCTTTTTTCGGACGGCCCTTTTGGACTGAACGCAGAAATATTTCTCGGACCCAAGGCGGCATTGTTTCTTACGCGAAAACAGTGGATTGCGAGGACGTCCAAAGGGGGCGAACCGTCAAAATTTTACCGTTTGATAAATTTTTAAACCTGAGTTACGCTTTCCCTCACAGGCCGTTTACCAATAATGAGGGAACTTCAATGGAACGACTGGAAACTGGGATTCATGCCGGCCGGCTATCGCCTGCCGAGTATGAAGCTAATTTTTCCGATCTGCATCCACGCCTCGACCATCACGAGGCGCTGGTCGCCGCCGACCGCTGCTATTTCTGTTATGACGCGCCGTGCATGACGGCCTGTCCCACCTCGATCGACATTCCGCTCTTCATTCGGCAGATTTCGACCGGCAATCCGCTCGGCTCGGCGAAGACGATCTTCGATCAGAATATCCTCGGCGGCATGTGCGCCCGCGTCTGTCCCACCGAAGAGCTCTGCGAACAGGCCTGCGTGCGCAACACGGCGGAAGAACGGCCTGTCGAGATCGGTCGCCTGCAGCGTTACGCGACCGATGCCGCCATGCAGGCCGGCAAGCAGTTCTATATCAGGGCCGAAGCATCAGGAAAGAATGTCGCCATCGTCGGCGCCGGCCCGGCAGGCCTGGCCGCTGCGCACCGCCTGGCGGTCAAAGGCCACTCCGTCACCATCTACGATGCCAGGGAAAAATCTGGCGGCCTCAACGAATACGGCATCGCCACCTATAAGACCGTCGACGACTTCGCTCAGCAGGAAGTCGATTACGTGCTCTCGATCGGCGGTATCGAAGTGCGCCACGGCGCCCTTCTCGGCCGCGACTTTTCGCTTGCCGATCTGCAGGCTCAATATGATGCCGTTTTCCTCGGCATCGGCCTTGCCGGCGTCAACGCGCTGCGCATCGAGGGCGAGAGCCTTGCGGGCGTCGACGATGCCGTCGATTTCATCGCCGCACTGCGTCAGGCTGACGACAAGAGCGATATCGCCATCGGCCGCCGCGTCGTCGTTCTCGGCGGCGGCATGACGGCGATCGACGCTGCCGTGCAGGCAAAGCTGCTCGGTGCCGAAGAGGTGACGATCTGTTACCGCCGCGGCAAGGAGCATATGAACGCCTCGGAATACGAGCAGGATCTGGCAAGCTCCAAAGGCGTCATCATCCGCCATTGGCTGGCGCCGAAGTCGATCCTGGCTCAGGACGGCAAGGTCGCCGCCATCGAAGTGGAATACACCAAGCTCGTCGAAGGCCGCCTCGTCGGCACCGGCGAAACCGGCGTGATTGCCGCCGACCAGATCTTCAAGGCGATCGGCCAGACCTTTGACGCCTCCGGCCTCGGTTCGCTTCGCATGGAATCCGGTCGCATCGCGGTCGACGTCGAGGGCCGCACCTCCCTCGACGGCGTCTGGGCCGGCGGCGACTGCGTCTTCGGCGGCGAGGATCTTACCGTTTCCGCCGTCGCGCACGGCCGCGACGCGGCTGAATCCATCCATCGCACCCTCTCCGCAGCAGCCGCTCCGGCTGTCGCGGTTGCTTGAAGGGGAGAATGAACAATGGCTGATCTCCGTAATAATTTCGTCGGCATCAAATCCCCCAACCCGTTCTGGCTAGCGTCAGCGCCGCCGACCGACAAGGCCTACAACGTCGAGCGCGCCTTCAAGGCCGGCTGGGGCGGCGTGGTCTGGAAGACGCTCGGCGAGGAAGGCCCACCCGTCGTCAACGTCAACGGCCCGCGCTACGGCGCGATCTGGGGCGCCGACCGCCGGCTGCTCGGACTCAACAATATCGAGCTCATCACCGATCGCGACCTCTATACGAACCTGCGGGAAATGAAGCAGGTCAAGATGAACTGGCCGGACCGGGCGCTGATCGCCTCGATCATGGTGCCTTGCGAGGAGCAGGCCTGGAAGTCGATCCTGCCGCTGGTCGAAGAGACCGGCGCCGATGGCGTCGAGCTCAATTTCGGCTGTCCGCACGGCATGTCGGAACGCGGCATGGGATCGGCCGTCGGCCAGGTGCCGGAATATATCGAAATGGTGGTGCGCTGGTGCAAGCAGTACACCCGCATGCCCGTCATCACCAAGCTGACGCCCAACATCACCGATATTCGCCGTCCCGCCCGCGCCGCCAAGGCCGGCGGCACCGATGCCGTCTCGCTGATCAACACGATCAATTCGATCGTCTCCGTCGACCTTGACAATTTCGCCCCCAACCCGACGGTCGGCGGCAAGGGCAGCCATGGTGGTTATTGCGGCCCGGCAGTCAAGCCGATCGCCCTCAACATGGTGGCCGAAATCGCCCGTGATCCGGAAACCTACGGCCTGCCGATCTCGGGTATCGGCGGCATCACCACCTGGCGCGACGCCGCCGAATTCCTCGTTCTCGGCGCCGGCAACGTCCAGGTCTGCACCGCGGCGATGACCTACGGCTTCAAGATCGTAGACGAGATGATTTCGGGCCTCTCCGACTGGATGGACGAAAAGGGCCATCGCACTCTCGACGACATCACCGGCCGCGCCGTGCCCAATGTCACCGACTGGCAATATTTGAACCTCAACTACGTCGCCAAGGCGAAGATCGACCAGGATGCCTGCATCAAATGCGGCCGCTGCCACATCGCCTGCGAGGACACCTCGCACCAGGCGATCACTAGCGTCGTCAATGGGCTGCGCCATTTCGAGGTGATCGAAGAGGAATGCGTCGGCTGCAATCTCTGCGTCAACGTCTGTCCGATCGAGAATTGCATCACGATGGAACCGCTGGCTGCCGGCACCCTCGACAAGCGCACCGGCCGCGTCGTCGATCCGAACTATGCCAATTGGACGACCCACCCGAACAATCCGATGGCCCGCCAGGCGGCGGAGTGACGAATGGCAACGCCGCGGCGAATGTCGCCCGCGGCGTGCTGCGGATCGCTGGAGCTGTGGCGCAAACTGCGCAGTCGCCTGGCCGGGACTGGCTCAAGTGGCGCCGCCGGTCCTGCGAGGCCCCCTGCGCATCTCCAACTCATGCTCGTATGGTCCCGCATGTCCTCCGGTTCTCATGAAGTGCTTATCGATCTCGGCGATGATCGTTTCACCGTTCTCTCCGGCATTTAGCCGGATGAGAGCATCGAGTTTTGCTTCCGTGCGGTCATCGTTTTCTTTTGAAGACGGAGAGCCGATATAAAGAAAATAGGCAAGACCAACGACCTGCCAGAGTAATTGCAGGAATTCGGACTGCCAGTTTTCAAAGGTGTCTCTGCTCATTTCCATGAGATAGGCATTGATATTAGGCGCTTGCCCGTGGCTCTGCTGCTCGCCGACAAAGGCGAACCAACCGAACATCCAATGGCCGGCGAGCGAAAACAGAAAGAAGGCGACGGTGATCCACGCATAGGCGTACTTCTTGAACATGATACCTCCTTTGGAAGACTTCCCTCTTCGAGTGCCGGCGGTCGCGACCAGCAGCATTTGTCGAGATCCATACAGCCGATCCCGGGCTTGCCCTTCACGCGATCCGGCCCGGAGACCGCGGATGAAGAAATCGGCGCGCCGGTCGTGAATTAAGGTACTTCACGTCCAAAGACGTCGATGAAGCGCGCTGATTGCGCCCGACATTGTGAACAGTCCCTACTGGAAACCTCTAACGGTTCTGGAAGGGCGGGGTTCCTCGAAACCGCTCCGCTCCGGAGGAGGCTTTCGGATAATGTCCAGGTGAGGCTGCGAGACAGTCCTGTCAGCGCCCCGCCGGGACGGCCGAGTGACGGGTTTGCAACGCTGCGGCAAAGTTCGATCCGCAACATTGCGCTGAACCGGCCATAGACTTATGACGCGCATGCTGCACGACGCAGCGTGTCAACGAAGAGGAGGCAGCCATGGCTCGCAAACACCTCACCGACTTCAGCTTTTGAGGTCACGTCGAAACGGCGTAAATCCTTCCCGTCCGAAGCCCGGGTCAAGACCGGGTCGCAGATCGTTCATGGCAACGTCGAACTGATCGAAAAACTCGGCCGCGCCGATCCCTGCCCCTGCGGTTCCAGGAGGCGGTTTCAAGAACTGCTGCCTGCAATCCGGCCGCTATGACGGCATCGAACGGAATCACTATTTTCAGAGACCATAACTGAAAGGAGCGGCGCCCTTCATCGAAGGTCGCCGTTTATCGTTGCGGTCGGACCGATATGCCGGATCACAGCTTGAAAGCCTTGACCTCGTTGCCTCGCTCGATGGTCGGTTGGCGATGAAGCGACCGGATTTGGCCGCCTCCTGCTTTTCAGCCTCGACCTGACGCAACGGGCCGAGGCTCTTCTCGAAGGTGCAGCCAAACCCGATCGCGTCAGGCTCGAGGATGGCAGAAGTGCGGAGAGCGCCATGCGGCATTCCAGCGGGTCGTTGCCCGACGTCACGAGAAGATCAATGGCGCTCATGGTTGCGCCCTCCTTGCCGGCGATTTCCGAAACACCCGGCAGTCGCGACATGTCGTCGAGCTGGTCCAAGGCGGCGCCTTCGATCCAGGCAGAACTGGAAAAGAAATGACTGATGACCGCCGGATTCGACGCCGAGGCCATCGGGGAGCTTCCGCTCCCGATAGAATTGCCCATGACAATGAACTCTGGATATGAGTGGTCTTCATCACCGGAAACGGCGATGTTCAACCGGCATCGTCAGCCTCTTGGCCGACTTAAGCCGAAACCCTCTCGGGGCGTGCGGAGATATTCGTCATCGTGGCGCTCCCTTTTTCCAGAACAATAGAGAGTGCCCGTTTAGGCGAAGTCAGATGAAATTGCAAGCATGAGGCGCGCTAACCGCAGAATGATTTCCGATAGGCGCTCGGGCTCGTCCCCAGCCTCCGATGAAAATGATGCCGCATGGTCGCGAGCGTGCCGAAGCCGCTTGATATCGCGATGTCGTCGAGCGACACCGCAAGCTCCTTCTCCAGCAGATCGCGCGCATGGCGCAGCCGCTCCTTCAGCAGCCACTCGCCGACACTCTCACCCGTTGCGGCTTCGAAGCGGCGTTGAAAGGTGCGCATGCTCATGCCCGCTCTTTTGGCGAGCAGATTGATCGGCTGCTCCTCGGATAGGCTTTCCCGCATCCATTCGATCAGCGGCCCGAGACGGATGCCCTCGCGCTCTTCCGGCACGGGCGCCGCGATGAACTGCGCCTGCCCGCCCTCACGATGCGGCGGAACAACGAGCCGTCGCGCCACGCTGTTGGCGGCATCCGGGCCGAAATCGCTGCGCACCACATGCAGGCAGAGATCGATGCCAGCCGCACTGCCCGCCGCGGTCAGCACGCTGCCCTCGTCCACGTAGAGAACATCGGCGTCAAGGGTGATGTCGGGATAAAGCGCGGCGATCGAGGCGACGTAGCGCCAATGCGTAGTCGCCCTGCGATTGGCAAGCAGCCCTGATCCGGCCAGAACCGCGACACCGGAGCACAGCGACATGATGCGCGCGCCGCGCTGATGGGCTGCTCTAAGTGCTGCGGCGAGCGGCGCAGGCACCGGCGCATCGATCGCCCGCCAGCCCGGCACGACGATCAGGTCCGCCGCCTCAAGCACCTCCAGTCCCTTGTCGACGGCGACCGTCAACCCGCCGGCGGCGCACAGCGGCCCCGGCTCGATGCCGCAGACGGAGAAGCGATACCAGCTATCGCCCATCTCCGGACGCGGCAGGCCGAAGACCTCGTAGGCGATGCCGAATTCGAAGGTGCAAAGCCCGTCATAGGCAAGGGCTGCGACCAGCGGCCCTTTCGTCTGATGCGGCGACGTGTTTGGCATGATCTTTACGCTATCAGTCATGATGGCCAATTTCGCAAAGCTCTACCATCGGCGATACCAAACTGCAATTCCAACACGGAAAAGGAAAGACAGATGCCAAGCCCCGTCGCCGAAATACCAGCCGCCGAGCCCGATCTCGCCGCCGCCCACTATGCCGCCAAGCTCGCTTTCGAAACCGATTGCTCGGATGTCCATGCCGCCCTTGCCGGCGCCAAGGTCGATTTCGTTCTCCTCGACGTGCGCTCGCCGGCCCTGTTTGCGCAATCCCACGTGCCGGGTGCGATGAACCTGCCGCACGGCAAGATGACTGCGCACCGCATGTCGGAATGGGCAAGGAACACGCTGTTCGTCGTCTATTGCGCCGGCCCCCACTGCAACGGCGCAGATAAGGCCGCTCTCCGCCTCGCCAAGCTCGGCCTGAGGGTGAAGCTGATGATCGGCGGCATGACCGGCTGGGCCGACGAAGGTTTCGCCTTCGAAAGCGAGACCGTCGCTGCCGATTAGCCGCAAGCTCCCCTCCACGACGCGAGGGGAGCGCGTGTTTCAAAACTCGATGACGACCTTGCCGAACGGGCCGCGATAGAGATGATCGAACGCCTGCGGCAGTTCCTCGAAGGCGTAGCGCTTGTCGATAACAGGCTTCAGCCCGGTCCGGTCGACAGCGCGCACCAGATCTTCCAGCGCCCGGCGGTGACCGACCGAAATTCCCTGTACGATGGGCGCCTTCAGAAGCAAGGGTGCCGCAGGCCCCGAGACGTCGAACCCCTCGAACACGCCGATCACCGAGATGCGGCCGTTGACCGCCACGGCCTTCAGAGCCTGGCCGAGATGCGGCCCGCCGACGATTTCCAACACGTGGTCGGCGCCGTAATCACCGGTCAAGTGATAGAGCTGCTCCACCCAGTCGCCTTCGTGCCGGTTGATCAGATGATCGGCGCCGAGGGCGGACGCCCGCTCGAGCTTTTCGGTGCTGCCTGACGTAATGAAGACCTCGGCGCCATGCGCTTTGGCGATCTGCAAGCCGAAGAGCGCGACACCGCCGGTTCCCTGCACCAACACCTTGTCGCCGGCCTTGAGCCTGCCGCATTCAATGAGGGCGAACCAGGCGGTCAGGCCGGCGCAGGGCAACGTGCTTGCTTCGGCGGCATCGAGCGTTGCCGGCGCAAGCGTGAACCACTGCTCGGAGAGCACTGTATGTTCGGACAGCACGCCCGGATAGAAGCCGCCCCGTGTCTGGTAATGCGGCGTGCGGGCCGTGCCCGGCCCCCGGCCCTCGATCCAGTCCGGGGAAAAGGTGGAGATCACCCGGTCGCCGGGTTTGAAGCGCGTGACATCCGGCCCGACGGCCTCGACCACGCCCGCCATATCCGAGGCCGGCACGAAGGGAAACTGCAGCCGCAGCCCCATGCCGCTCTCCAGGACCAGCCTGTCGCGGAAATTGAGGGAAACGGCCTGCGTCCGCACCCGGACCATCGTGCCTGATACCTCGGGAATTCCGGCTTCACCGATCTTCAGATCTGCTTCCGGTCCAATTGCCTCGGTCTGCCACTGCCTTGTCGTCTGCATCTTTCTGCTCCTTCTCGATTGAGGAGCAGCAGATATATCGTTGAAAATTCGTCCTCTGTTGCGATAATAAATCGACAGAATGGTGCCGCAATGGAAACAAATTTGGAGCAGCTAAAGGGAATTTCGATCTTCGTCCAGACGGCAGAAGCCGGCGGTTTCTCAGCCGCTGCCGAACGGCTCCATCTTACCCGTTCGGCAGTCAGCAAGACGATCGCAAGGCTCGAACAGCGGCTCGGCGTCCGGCTCTTCAACCGCACAACCCGGACCCAAAGCCTGACCGACGAAGGCCGGTTCTTCTATGAGCGCTGTCTGAGAGCCATCGAGGAAATCCGGATCGGTGAGGCCCAGCTCGAATCGGGCAGGCGCGAGGTCCGCGGCAGGCTGCGGGTATCGATGCCGGTGCTGTTCGGACGCCATTGCGCCGTCCCGATCCTAACCCGCCTGCTCGACGATCACCCGGATCTCGAACTCGACTTCTCCTTCAGCGATCGCGTCGTCGACCTCCTGGAGGACGGCTTCGATCTTGCCGTCCGCAACGGCCCGCTGAAGGATAATCCCGACCTGATGGCGCGGGCGATCGCCCGGCAATCCATGACGGTCTGCGCCTCGCCTGCCTATCTGGAAAAATATGGCGTGCCGCAAACGCTCGACGACCTCACCCGCCATCAGGGTATCGTCTATCGCAGGGGTGACAATGACAGGGCCTGGATCTTCCCGGCCGCCGCCGGTCCCCCGCGCGAAGTTCTGCCGAAATCGCGGCTGCGCCTCGACGATCTCGCCTCGATAGCGGACGCCGCCGTCGAAGGCCGGGGGCTTGCCTGGCTGACCTGCTGGCTGGTGCGGGACAGGGTCCTGTCAGGTGAACTCGTGCGGGTTCTGACCGATATGCCGTCCACCATTTTCGAAGCCTATGCCGTGTGGCCGAGATCGCCGGTGATGCTGCCGAAGGTGCGCCTCGCCATCAATATATTGGCGGCAAATCTGCCTCGCCTGATGGATTGAAAAGCGCGCCGTAAGGGGTGCCGAAGGCATCACCCAGGCAAACAGCGGACGCGCCCATGTTGCAAAAGCCCTATACGATGGAAGGCGTAACGGATACTCTCGCCCGCATACCGCTGCCGAAAAGGCAATAACGTCAGCTCTCGGAGGGATCCGGCCGCAGCCCGCCAATAAAGAGCTGTTCCAGAAACCGCGCCGCATCCTCGAAGCGGCCTTCGCCGGCATGGTCCTGTCCAAGCACCGCGCGCACCTGCACGTCGAAATCCGCATAATGCTGGGTCGTCGACCAGATGGAGAAGATCAGATGGTAGGGGTCGCATTTGACGATCTTGCCCGATTTCGCCCAGGCGCGGATGACCTCAGCCTTCTCGTCGACCAGTTCCTTCAGCGGACCCTTCAGCTCGTCCTCGATATGTGGCGCGCCCTGCAGCACCTCATTGGCAAAGAGCCGGCTTTCACGCGGAAAGTCGCGCGCCATTTCCAGCTTGCGTCTGATATAGCTGCGGATTTCCTCTTCCGGATTGCCGTCGGCATCGAAGGCGCGCAGCGGCTCCAGCCAGGTGTAAAGCACCCGGTCGATCAGCGCCCGATGCATGGCTTCCTTCGTGCGGAAATAGTAGAGCAGGTTCGGTTTCGACATGCCGGCCACTTCGGCGATCTGGTCGATGGTCGAGCCGCGGAAGCCGCTTGCCGAAAACACGTCGAGCGCCGCTTCCAGGATCTGCTCTTCCTTCTCCTCCTGGATTCGCGTCCGCCTCAGGGTTTTCGCTGCTCTCGGTATGGTCACAGACTGTCGTTCCCCCTTGAAATTCAACTTCTTCGCTCAAGTTTCGGCTGGAGGCACACCGGCCGCTTTCTTGAGCAACTGCCCGTATTTTTATCGGCAATTTTCGTGATTTTCGTCTTGAGCCCGGCGGTGGAAGTTGTAATGTTTACCAATCGGTCAAATTATCCGCCAGATGAAAAACAAAGGCAACTGGCGATTTTCCGGCGCTCGATAAAACCAATAAGAGCGCGGAATAGACCACGGGAACAGGCGGGCATGCCCCTTGCATGACTGCCGCAAACGGGTGAGGGCATAAAAATGGTGGCAGCACCAGGCGAGAACATGCGCGTCAATGGCGACCGTCTCTGGGACAGTCTGATGGACATGGCGAAGATCGGACCCGGCATTGCCGGCGGCAACAATCGCCAGACGCTGACGGATTCGGATGCTGAGGGCCGCAGCCTCTTCAAAAAATGGTGCGACGAGGCCGGCCTGACCATGGGCGTCGACCGCATGGGCACGATGTTCGCCACTCGCGCCGGCACCGATCCCGATGCCCTGCCCGTCTATGTCGGCTCGCATCTCGACACCCAGCCGACCGGCGGCAAATATGACGGCGTGCTCGGCGTGCTCGCAGCCCTCGAAGTTGTGCGCACGATGAATGATCTCGGCATCAAGACCAAGCATCCTGTTGTCGTCACCAACTGGACGAACGAGGAGGGCGCGCGTTTTGCCCCGGCGATGCTGGCCTCGGGCGTTTTTGCCGGCGTCCACAGCCTCGACTTTGCCTATAATCGCCGCGATCCCGAGGGCAATCTGTTCGGCGACGAGTTGAAGCGCATCGGCTGGGTCGGCGACGAAGAGGTCGGCGCCCGCAAGATGCACGCCTATTTCGAATATCACATCGAACAGGGCCCGATCCTCGAGGCCGAGGACAAGCAGATCGGCGTCGTCACCCACTGTCAGGGCCTGTGGTGGCTGGAATTCACGCTGACCGGCAAGGAAGCCCATACCGGCTCGACGCCGATGAACATGCGCGTCAATGCCGGCCTTGCCATGTCACGCATCCTGGAAATGGTGCAGGGCGTGGCGGTGGGCGAGCAGCCGGGTGCCGTCGGCGGCGTCGGCCAAGTCTTCTTCTCCCCGAACTCCCGCAACGTGCTGCCGGGCAAAGTGGTCTTCACCGTCGACATCCGTTCGCCCGATAAAGCCAAGCTCGACCGCATGCGGGCAAAGATCGAGGCGGAAGCGCCTGGCATCTGCGACGCGCTGGGTGTCGGCTGTTCCGTCGAGGCGATCGGCCATTTTGCGCCCGTCACCTTCGACGAAAAGCTCGTCACTGCAGTCCGCTCCGCCGCCGAGCGCCTCGGTTACACCCATATGAACCTCATCTCCGGCGCCGGCCACGACGCCTGCTGGGCCGCCAAGGTCGCGCCTGCGACCATGGTCATGTGCCCCTGCGTCGGCGGGCTCAGCCACAACGAGGCGGAAGAGATTTCCAAGGAATGGGCGACGGCGGGCGCCGATGTGCTGTTCCATGCGGTGGTCGAGACGGCGGAGATCGTGGCGTGATGTCCAATGTAGCGCCCGGAGCCCCCTCATCCGACCCTTCGGGCCACCTTTTCCCCGCTGGGGAGAAGGGATTGGTGGACGTCGCGGCTTCCCCCTTCTCCCCTCGGGGAGAAGGGGCCCGAAGGGCGGATGAGGGGGCTCCGGGCGCGACTAAAATTATCAAACAGGATATACGCAAGCATCGTCCCGCGAAAACCGCACAAGCCCGCCAGCTTCGCCAAAACGAAACCGAAGAAGAATACCACCTTTGGAGCGATCTGCGCGCCCGTCGCCTCAACGGTTATAAGTTCACTCGACAAGTTCCGCTTGGCCCATTCATCGTCGATTTCCTCTGTCGTGAGGAACGGCTGATCGTCGAAGTCGATGACTTCCAGCACGCCGACAGCGCGACGGATCAACGCCGAACCGAATGGCTCAATGCCAATGGCTATTCGGTACTGCGCTTCTGGAATCAGGAAATCTCGCGCGAGCGGCGCTCCGTACTCGAAACGATCCTTGCGGCCTTGCGGGGGCGGCTCGAATTCAGTCCCGAACCGCCCGGCTTCTATTCGCCAGCCGCATTCACAAATAAGGATAGGCAACGATCATGACCACAGTCATCAAGAACGGCACCATCGTCACGGCCGACCTCACCTATAAGGCGGACGTCAAGATCGACGGCGGCAAAATCGTCGAGATCGCTCCGAACCTCTCGGGCGACGAAACGCTCGACGCCTCCGGCTGTTACGTCATGCCTGGTGGCATCGATCCGCATACCCATCTGGAAATGCCCTTCATGGGCACCTATTCCTCCGACGATTTCGAGAGCGGCACGCGGGCCGCCCTTTCCGGCGGCACGACCATGGTGGTCGATTTTGCTCTTCCCGCCCCGGGCCAATCGCTGCTCGAAGCGCTGACCATGTGGGACAACAAATCGACCCGCGCCAATTGCGACTATTCCTTCCACATGGCGGTTACCTGGTGGAGTGAGCAGGTCTTCAAGGAGATGGAGACCATCGTCCGCGACAAGGGCATCAACACCTTCAAGCATTTCATGGCCTACAAAGGCGCGCTGATGGTCGACGATGACGAGATGTTCGCTTCGTTCCAACGCTGCGCCGAACTCGGCGCGCTGCCGCTGGTGCATGCCGAGAATGGCGACGTCGTCGCTTCGATGTCGGCAAAGTTGCTCGCCGAGGGCAATAACGGCCCAGAGGCGCACGCCTATTCCCGCCCCGCCGAAGTCGAGGGCGAGGCCACCAACCGCGCCATCATGATCGCCGACATGGCCGGCTGCCCGGTTTATATCGTCCATACCTCCTGCGAACAGGCGCACGAGGCAATCCGCCGGGCCCGCGCCAAGGGCATGCGCGTCTATGGCGAACCGCTGATCCAGCACCTGACGCTCGACGAGAGCGAATATTCCAACCCCGACTGGGATCATGCCGCCCGCCGCGTCATGTCGCCCCCCTTCCGCAGCAAGCAGCATCAGGACAGTCTCTGGGCCGGGCTTGCCTCCGGTTCGCTGCAGGTGGTTGCGACCGACCATTGCGCCTTCACGACGGCGCAGAAGCGCTTCGGCGTCGGCGACTTCACCAAGATCCCGAACGGTACCGGCGGTCTTGAAGACCGCATGCCAATGCTCTGGACCCACGGCGTCAATACCGGCCGGCTGACGATGAACGAATTCGTCGCCGTCACCTCGACCAACATCGCCAAGATCCTCAACATCTATCCGAAGAAGGGCGCAATCCTAGTCGGCGCCGATGCCGATATCGTCGTCTGGGACCCGAACCGTTCGAAGGTTATCTCGTCCAAGACCCAGCAGTCGGCGATCGACTACAACGTCTTCGAGGGCAAGGAAGTGACCGGCCTGCCGCGCTACACGCTGACGCGCGGTGTGGTGGCGATCGAGGAAAGCACGATCAAGACCCGCGAGGGTCACGGCGAGTTCGTGAGGCGTGAACCGGTCACAGCTGTCAGCAAAGCACTGTCCACCTGGAAGGAGATCACCTCTCCGCGCAAGGTGGAACGCAGCGGCATCCCGGCAACCGGCGTATGACGATGATCACCTCCGACACGGCCATCAACCGGGAACCGACGCCTCCATGCGGATAAGCTTACGCCGGCACCAGCGCGTCCAGTTCCGGCAGAAGCATGACGCTTTCCTGCTCGTGGGGATCGGTGCGGGCGATGACCGCCGTGCAGGGCGTGCTGCTGAGGTTCGCCGGCAGATGCGGCACACCGGCCGGGATGTAGAAGAGCTCGCCGGCATGGGTGATGACATGATGCTCCAGCCGGTCGCCGTACCAAGTATGGGCTTCGCCGGAGAGCACATAGATCGCCGTCTCATGCGCCTCGTGCAGATGCGCTTTAGCACGCACGCCGGGCGGGATCGTCAGGAGATGCATGCAGATGCCTTTGGCGCCGACGGTCTCGGCCGCTATCCCTTCGAAATAGCTGAGCCCCTGCTTGCCATCATAGGCATGGTTCGGCCGAACGATGTGGCAGGTGGGTTTTGATGTCGCGTCCATTTTCTTCCTCCAACAATTGCGCCGCCGGCAGAGCTGGCAGCTATGGTAACATGCAAACCGCCTTCCGGCGGGGAAAACAAGATCGGTCGCATTGATGCAAGCACCCTCCGTCGTATCCGCCAAGGACCTCTGTCTCACCTACCAGGCGAATGACGGCCCGGTGCGGGCGCTGAGCGACGTCAATCTCGATGTCCGTAAGGGCGACTTCGTCTCTTTCATCGGCCCGTCGGGCTGCGGCAAGACGACTTTCCTGCGTGTCATCGCCGATCTCGAGAAGAGCACGTCGGGCGAGATCTCGATCAACGGCATGACGCCGGAGCAGGCCCGCAGGGCCCGCGCCTACGGCTATGTCTTCCAGGCACCGGCGCTCTATCCCTGGCGCACCATCGAAAACAACATCGCCCTGCCGTTGGAGATCATGGGTTATGGGGGCGCTGACCGGACAAGGCGGATCGCCGAGGCGCTCGACCTCGTCGGTCTCTCCGGCTTCGAAAAGAAATTTCCCTGGCAGCTTTCCGGCGGCATGCAGCAACGCGCCTCGATCGCTCGCGCACTCGCGTTCGATGCCGACCTGCTCTTGATGGACGAACCCTTCGGAGCCCTGGATGAGATCGTCCGCGATCATCTGAACGAAGAACTGCTGAAACTCTGGGCCCGCACCAACAAGACGATCTGCTTCGTCACCCACTCCATCCCGGAGGCCGTCTATCTCTCGACCAAGATCGTGGTGATGTCGCCGCGCCCTGGCCGCGTGACCGACGTGATCGACTCCACCCTTCCGGCCGAACGCCCGCTCGACATCCGCGACACCCCGGAATTCCTGCAAATCGCCCACCGCGTCCGCGAGGGGCTGAGGACGGGGCATAGCCATGAGGTTTAGGCGATTGCACTCCGAAGCTAGAGGAGGCGGCTGCGCATCGGGCGTCCAAAAATGGGGGCAGTCGTTATGAGACCCGACACCCTCAAGAACAAGGTCATCCCGGTCACCGCCATTCTGCTCGCCCTCATCGCCATCTGGTATGTCGCCGCCATTCTCATGAATGCGCCATTCCAGCGCGACATGGATAGCCGCGCCGGCGTAACACCGACCACGATGGAATTCATCGGCAAGACGCTGTCGCAGCCGAAGCCGATCTTGCCGGCGCCGCATCAGGTGGCCCAGAACGTCTATGAGAACACCGTCCTGCGCAGCCTCTCGAGCAACCGCAGCCTCGTCTATCACAGCTGGGTGACGCTCTCCTCCACCCTCCTCGGGTTTGGCTTCGGCATGCTGCTCGGCATTCTTCTTGCCGTGCTGATCGTGCACAACCGCGCCATGGACCGCTCACTGATGCCTTGGCTGGTAGCCAGCCAGACGATACCGATCCTCGCCATCGCGCCGATGATTGTCATCATCTCCTACAACGTGCTGACAGGTGACAATGCACTGGCGCATCTGCTGAATCTCGATTCCGACGCCTCCCGCCTCGTCTCCAAGGCACTGATCTCCACCTACCTCTCCTTCTTCCCGGTCGCCGTCGGCATGGTGAAGGGGCTGCGCTCGCCCGAAATCATGTATCTCGACCTGATGCGCACCTATAATGCCAGCCCGATCCAGACCTTCTGGAAACTGCGCGTCCCTGCCTCGATTCCCTTCCTTTTCACCTCGATGAAGGTCGCCATCGCCGCAAGCCTCGTCGGCGCCATCGTCGGCGAACTGCCGACCGGTGCGACCGCCGGCATCGGCTCCAAACTGCTTGCCGGCTCCTATTACAGTCAGACCATCGATATCTGGGCAGCTCTCGTTGCCGGATCGCTGCTGGCGGGAATCCTTGTCGCGATCGTCGGTCTTGCAGGCAAGATGGTTGATCGCGCCATGGGCGGGAGACTGGCATGAGACATCTGAGCTTCTCCTGGCAGGGCATCGTCGCCCTCCTCCTCTGCCTTTTGGCACTGATGAGCCTGCCGCTGTTGGCCGACGGTGCGTCGCGACCCTTGAGCGATGGGACGGCGAGCCTCATCCTCATCATCGTCGCCGCGGCCGCTCTCCTGTCTTTCGCGCCGCAGCCGCCGGCCTACCGCGCCACTGGGCTGTTCATCGGCGCTCATGGCGCCGCCTGGATGCTGCTTTCTGCTCTTTCCGGCAATCAGGCGACGGCTACGCGGGCTTTCTTCCTGCTGCTCTTTGCCTCCTGGCTGCTTGCCTGGCGCTGTGTCACCGAGCTTTCGAAGCTGCAGCCTGTCACCACTTTCGGCAAATCGACGCTCCAGCTGCTGATTCCGGCGATCTTCGGCGCCTGGATTCTCATTCTTTGGGAGGCGATCACGCGCGGTGCCGGCATCCCCTTCATCCTGTTGCCGCCGCCGAGTGCCATTGGCGCCCGCATCATGACCTCCTTGCCAATTCTCGGTGCGGATGTCAGGCAGACGATCTTCAAGGCGGTACTGATCGGTTATGTCATCGGCTGCCTCAGCGGGTTCGTCGTCGCGGTGCTGGCCGACCGCGTCTCTTTCCTGCGCCGCGGCCTCTTGCCAATCGGCAACATGGTATCGGCCCTGCCGATTATCGGCATCGCGCCCATCATGGTCATGTGGTTCGGCTTCGACTGGCCGTCAAAGGCCGCCGTCGTCATCATCATGACCTTCTTCCCGATGCTGGTGAATACCGTCGCCGGCCTCGCCGCCTCCGGCAGCATGGAGCGCGACCTGATGCGCACCTATGCCTCGAGCGACTGGCAGACGCTGTTCAAGCTCAAGCTGCCGGCAGCCATGCCCTTCATTTTCAACGCACTGAAGATCAACTCGACGCTGGCGCTGATTGGTGCCATCGTTGCGGAATTCTTCGGGACGCCGATCGTCGGCATGGGCTTCCGCATCTCCACCGAGATCGGCCGCATGAATGTCGACATGGTCTGGGCGGAAATCGCCGTTGCGGCGCTGGCCGGCTCGATTTTCTATGGCATCATCGCCCTGACGGAACGGGCGGTGACGTTCTGGCATCCGTCTATCCGTGGTGGCTAGGCGCGCGCGGGCTTCGCAAATGAGATCCGGGCATAACTTCAGAGGGTAAGGACAAGAAAATGAAAAAGTTGATGGTTGCAATGATGGCGAGCGCCATGTCGCTTGCAGCGGCCCACGCGATGGCCGCCGATAAGGTGGTTCTGCAGCTGAAATGGGTCACGCAGAGCCAGTTCGGCGGTTATTACGTTGCCAAGGACAAGGGCTTCTACAAGGAGGAAGGCCTCGACGTCGAGATCAAGCCGGGTGGCCCCGATATCGCCCCCGAGCAGGTGATCGCCGGCGGCGGCGCCGATGTCATCGTCGACTGGATGGGCGGCGCTTTGGTTGCTCGCGAAAAGGGCGTTCCGCTCGTCAACATTGCCCAGCCCTATCAGAAATCCGGCCTGGAAATGGTCTGCCGCAAGGATGGCCCTGTTAAAACCGAGGCCGACTTCAAGGGGCATACGCTCGGTGTCTGGTTCTTCGGCAACGAGTATCCCTTCTTCGCCTGGATGAACAAGCTCGGCCTGTCCACCGAAGGCGGCCCGAACGGCGTCACCGTGCTGAAGCAGAGCTTCGACGTGCAGCCGCTCGTGCAGAAGCAGGCCGACTGCATCTCCGTCATGACCTATAACGAATATTGGCAGGCGATCGATGCCGGTTTCAAGCCGGAAGAACTGACAGTCTTCAACTATACGCAGATGGGCAACGACCTGCTCGAGGATGGTCTTTACGTCATGGAAGACAAGCTGAAGGACCCAGCCTTCAAGGAGAAGATGGTCAAATTCGTCCGCGCCTCGATGAAGGGCTGGAAATATGCGACTGAGAACCCGGATGAGGCGGCAGAGATCGTCGTGGACAATGGCGGCCAAGACGAAAACCACCAGAAGCGCATGATGGGCGAAGTCGCCAAGCTCGTCGGCGACGGCTCCGGCAAACTGGACGAGGCACTCTATGCCCGCACGGCAAAGGCGCTGCTCGATCAGAAGATCATCAGCAAAGAGCCATCGGGTGCCTGGACGCACGAGATCACCGACGCCGCATCCAAGTAAGGACTGCAGCATTTGAGGCAACCGCGCGGGGGACATTTTCCCGCGCGTTTCGTTTTTCCCGCACCGAAAAAAACGCCTTGCAGCTGTCGCATTTAGATGGCGTCAAACGTCATTCGGGGAGAAGCAGGATCAATCATCGTTATGTTCGCATAACCCTACGATGATTGATTCAGGTTCTGATGGTAATTATTATCGGCTCATGGGGAATTGTTTTCTGCCGGGCTTGCATTTCGAGCAAATCGATACCAACTAGAAGCCGATTTGCCGGGAGGGATGAAGACGGCAAATGATGTGTGGATACCCCTGAGAATGCTGGAAAGGCAGTGGCCTAGTCGCGAGCTCAATGGCAAACGCGCGAGTTCGGCTAACCTTCTGATGAGATTGGACGAAAACGCATGGCACGCAAGCCGACTGGAATTTTAAGCGTATCCACCTTTTTTGCAGCGGCGGTGGCTGCAACCACCGCCTTTTCGCAGGAAACGCCGGTCGCAAAGCCGCAGCAGAACCTGCCGGCGATCGTCGTCACCACAGCTGTCAATCGCACCCTCGTCGACCGTGTCATCGGCACCGGAACACTCAAGCCCGTGGAGGAAGTCTATATCCAGCCGCAAGTGGAGGGTCTTTCGATCCGCACGCTGAAAGCCGATATCGGCGACAAGGTTCGGGCCGAAAGCACCCTGGCGACGCTGAACGACGACGCGCTGGTTCTGGAGAAGAGCCAGATGATGGCGACCAAGGCCAAGGGTGAGGCCAGCCTCGCCCAGCTGCGCGCCCAGCTCATCGAGGCGCAGGCCAATGCCGAACAGGCAAGGCAGCAGCAGGCCCGCGCCCAGGAAATGGTCAAGAAGGGCACCGTTTCCACCGCCCAGGTCGAGCAGGCCGATGCGACCGCCGCTGCCGCCAATGCCCGCGTCGTCTCCGCCGAACAGGCGATCGAGGTCGCCGAAGCCGATCTCAAGGTCTTCGACAGCCAAATCGCCGACGCCGATCTGAAGCTCGCCCGCACCGACGTGAAGACGCCGGTTTCCGGCGTGGTTTCTGCAAAGAATGCCAAGGTCGGCGCGATCGCTGCCGGGAACGGCGATCCGCTGTTTACCATCATTCGCGATGGCGATATCGAGTTGGTCGCCGAAGTCGCCGAAAGCGACATTGTCAGGATCGCGGCCGGCCAGAAGGCGACCATTTCCCTTTCCGGCAGCCGTGAAAAGCTTTCTGGCGCCGTGCGCCTGGTGTCTCCCACCGTCGATCCGGTGACCCGCCTCGGCCTCGTCCATATCTCCATCGACGATGACAGCAAGGCGCGTTCCGGCATGTATGGCAGCGCCGAGATCATCGTCCGCGAAACCGAGGGCGTCTCGCTTCCCCTGACTGCGGTCCTGACGGGCAATGAAGGCTCGTCGGCCCGCAAGGTCGAGGATGGTGTGGTAAAATTCGCCAAGATCGAGACCGGCATCCAGGACGGGGCCTATGTCGAGATCGTTTATGGATTGAAGAGCGGCGATGAGGTCGTGGCCAAGGCGGGCGCCTATGTCCGCGACGGCGACCACATCACGCCGGTGCGTGAACAGCCCTCGGCTTCCAACTAAAGAGACCATCCGATGAATTTTTCAGCCTGGTCCATTCGAAATCCGATCGCGCCGCTGCTGGCCTTCTGCCTGTTGATATTCATCGGCATTCAGTCCTTCAACACGCTGCCGATCACGCGCTTCCCGAACATCGACGTGCCGCTGGTTTCGATCAGCGTGACACAGAGCGGCGCTTCGCCGGCCGAACTCGAAATGCAGGTGACGAAGGAGATCGAAGACGCGATCGCCTCGATTACCGGAATCGACGAGATCCAGTCGACGGTGACCGACGGCAGCTCGCAGACCAACGTCATGTTCCGCATGGAAGTGCCGACGGAACAGGCTGTGCAGGACGTCAAGGACGCGATCGATCGCATCCGCAGCGATCTGCCGGCGACGGCCGAAACGCCGATCGTCACCAAGGTCGACGTCGAGGGCCAGGCGATCCAGACCTTTGCCGTTTCCTCGCCCGACATGTCGCTCGAAGAACTCTCCTGGTTCGTCGACGATACCGTCAAGCGCGCCCTCCAGGGGCAGGCCGGTATCGGCCGCGTCGACCGTTACGGCGGCGCGGAGCGCGAAGTGCGTATCGAACTCACCCCCGCCAAGCTCGATGCCCATGGCATCACCGCGGCAAGCGTCAACCAGCAGCTGCGCGGCACCAACGTCGACCTCGGCTCCGGCCGCGGCCAAGTGGCCGGTAGCGAACAGGCGATCCGCGTCCTCGGCGACGCCCGCAATGTCGCCGAGCTCGCCGACACGACGATCGCGCTGCCGAACGGCCGTTTCGTCAAGCTGTCCGACCTCGGCGTCATCAAGGACACTTATGAAGAGCCGAAATCCTTCTCGCGCTTCAACGATACGCCTGTGGTCACCTTCGGCGTCTTCCGTTCGAAGGGTGCCAGCGAGGTCAGCGTCGCCGAAACCGTAGCGCAGAGCCTCGACAAGGTCAGAAGCGAGAACCCGAATGTGAAGATCGAGATGATCGACGATTCGGTGTATTTCACCTACGGCAACTACGAAGCCGCCATCCACACGCTGCTCGAAGGCGCGCTGCTCGCCGTCATCGTCGTCCTGCTGTTCCTCCGGAACTGGCGCGCGACCCTGATTTCGGCCATCGCCCTGCCGCTGTCTGCGATCCCGACTTTTTGGGTCATGGACATGATGGGCTTCTCGCTGAACCTCGTCAGCTTCCTGGCCCTGACGCTGGCGACCGGTATCCTTGTCGACGATGCGATCGTCGAAATCGAGAACATCGCCCGCCACATCAAGATGGGCAAGACACCCTACCGGGCGGCGATCGAGGCGGCGGATGAAATCGGCCTTGCCGTCATCGCCACCACCTTCACCATCATCGCCGTCTTCGTGCCGGTTTCCTTCATGCCGGGCATTCCGGGCCAGTATTTCATCCAGTTCGGCCTGACCGTCGCCTTCTCCGTTTTCTTCTCACTGATGGTCGCGCGTCTCATCACTCCGATGATGGCCGCCTATCTGATGCGTGCCGAAGACGGCGTTGACGACCATCACGACAATGACGGCCTGCTGATGAAGGGCTATACCCGCCTTGTCACCGGTACGACTCGCAAGTGGTATTGGCGTTACACGACACTGATTGTGGCCCTCCTCTTCACGGTTGGTTCGGTCATATCGCTGTTCATGTTCGTGCCCGGCAGCTTCCTACCGCCGGAAGACGCCTCGCGTATCGTTCTCTCCGTCGAACTGCCGCCGAATGCGCGGCTTGACGATACCGAGAAGACGGCGGACGCGATCTACGACAGGGTCAAGGACATCAACGGCGTCGAAAGTGTCTTCGTCCTCGGCGGCGCATCGCCGAAGGGCGATCTCGAACTGCGCCGTGCGACCATTACGCTGGCACTCCACAAGCTCGACCAGTCGCTGGTCAAGAAGGTGGTCAACGACGTGCTCGGTGACATCCCGGTTATCGGTCCGATGCTGCCGAAGGTGGAAGTCCACGGCCGTGAACGCCCGCAATGGGATATCGAAAAGGAAGTCTTCGCGAAGGTGCGCGATATTCCCGACGTTCATATCCTGAAGCTCAACGATCGCGGCGAACGCGACCTCTCCTTCAACTTCCTCTCCAAGAACGAGAAGGACCTGAACGACGCCGTCGGCATTCTGGAATCGAAGCTCCGCGCCGATCCGCTGCTCGCCAATGTCAGTGCCGACGGCGCCCTGCCTCGTCCGGAACTGCAGGTCTACCCGCGCAAGGACGAGGCAGCCCGCCTCGGCATTACGCCGCAGCAGATCTCCGAGACGATCCGCGTCGCCACCATCGGCGATGTCGATGCGGCCCTTGCCAAGATCTCGCTCGACGATCGCCAGATCCCTATCCGGGTCCAGGCGGCGGTCGACATGCGCCGCGACCTTGCCGCCATCCGCGCATTGAAGATCCAGACCGCCAGCGGCGGCACCGTTCCGCTATCGAGCGTCGCCAACATCGACTATTCGGAAGGCGTTAGCTCGATCAAGCGCAACAACCGCAACCGTGTCGTCTCTATCGGCTCCGATCTGCCGCAGGGCGTGGCGCTCGACACGGCTTCGGCCCGCTTCCGCGAGATCGTCAAGGCGGCCAACATCCCGGCCTCCGTACACCTTGCCGAAAGCGGCGATACCAAGGTGCAGACCGAGATGCAGCAGAGCTTCGTCAACGCCATGTTGATGGGCCTGTTGCTGGTGCTGACGGTGCTGATTCTCCTCTTCAAGGACGTCATCCAGCCCTTCACCATCCTGTTCTCGCTGCCGCTTGCCATCGGCGGTGTCGCGGCGGCTCTGATCATCACCAGCAATCCGCTGTCCATGCCAGTCATGATCGGCATTCTGATGCTGATGGGTATCGTCACCAAGAACGCCATCCTGCTCGTCGATTTCGCGATCGAGATGCGCCATCAGGGCATGGCCCGTGTCGAAGCCATGGTCGAAGCCGGTCGCAAGCGCGCCCGGCCGATCATCATGACCTCGATCGCCATGTCGGCAGGCATGCTGCCTTCCGCGCTCGGCGTCGGCGAAGGTGGCTCGTTCCGCGCGCCGATGGCGATCGCGGTGATCGGCGGCATCATCGTTTCGACGGTGCTCTCGCTCGTCGTCGTGCCGTCCTTCTTCCTGATCATGGACGATCTCTCCCGTCTGCTTGGCTGGATGTTCGGACGCCTGGTCGGCAGGAAGGATGAGGAGGACCTGCCGCTATCGCGCGAGGATCTCACCCGCGTTACCCGCGAGAACCGCAGCGAAATCGATGCGCTGGACGAGCGCCTTACGGCGATCGAAAAGCCGGAAGGCAAGCGCAAGAATGCCAAAGGCAACGACACCAACGTTCTACGGCTGCCGCCTTTCGCAGCGGAATAAGCAAAATCCAGATAATGAAACGGGCCGGGAGATTACTCCCGGCCCGTTCGTTTTGCCGTTTTCGCCGCCATCAGTGAGATCGATCTGCTGCGGCAGGTCCGACCGCTCAGAGCCCGCCCTGCTCCCTGAGAAAATTGACGATCGAACTGATGCCGTCGCCGCGCTTCATGTCCGAGAAGACGAACGGGCGGCTCCCGCGCATGCGCGTCGCATCCCGGTCCATCACCTCGAGATCGGCGCCGACATAGGGCGCCAGATCCTTTTTGTTGATGACAAGCAGATCGGACCGGGTGATGCCGGGCCCGCCCTTGCGCGGGATTTCCTCGCCCTGGCAGACGGAGATCACGTAGATGGTGACATCGGCAAGATCCGGCGAAAAGGTCGCCGCCAGATTGTCTCCGCCGGATTCGATGAAGACGACGTCGAGATCGGGAATGCGCTCGTTGAGGCCGGCGATCGCCTGCAGATTGATCGTCGCATCCTCGCGGATGGCGGTATGCGGGCAGCCGCCGGTTTCGACGCCGACGATCCGCTCCGAGGGCAGGGCCTGCATGCGCACCAGCGCCTCGGCATCCTCGGTCGTATAGATGTCGTTGGTGACGACGGCGACGGAATAGTCGTCGCGCATCGCCTTGCAGAGCTTTTCCGTCAGCGCCGTCTTGCCCGACCCGACCGGCCCGCCAATGCCGACGCGCAGAGGTCCGTTTCTTGATTTCATGTGTTTCACTCCAATCGAACCGGATGATAGCGACGGCAGCGGCGGGCGCCACCGTCAAATGACGCAGTTTCTGCGGATAATTGATATCCTCACGAGCGGAACAACCGCGTCGCCTGCGTCTCGTGGCGCAGGCTGGCGATATCGGCTTGTACCGTCGCCGAACCGAGATCGTCGAGCGACGACGCTGCCGCCCGTCGGGCAACCGCCACAATGTGGTCTTCTAGGCCGGCCAGCAGGGCAACACCGTCCCTCTGCCCGGCGACGCCGAGGCGAATACCGGACGAAACCGCTTGCGAGGCATAGGCGTGCAGGAAGACTGCGAGCACCTGCTGGGACCCTATACCATGCGCACCAGCAACCGCGCCTACCGCGACGGGATAAGCGGTCTTGCTGGACAACCTCTCGAACACTTCGTCCGGCCAAGCCCGCGCCGCCGCGAGGAAGGCGTCACCGAGCAGAATGGTCTCCTGATGGCGCTCACGCGATCCGGCAAGAGCCTCGGCCAGAGCGGCGGTTTCGGCAAGGCGCCCGGCATCTGCCTGTTGCCTGTGGCTCTCGGCCAGAAGCACCGCATCGTTCCAGACGGCGCCATGGCCGATCAGCGTGCCGATCCAGTTTGCAAGCGAAGCAGCATCGATAACGAGTTCATCTGCCACTGCCCGCTCCAGCCCACCCGAATAGGCGAAGCTACCGACGGGAAAGGCCGGCGACAGCCACGCCGTCAGGCGCAGCAATGCCTGCAGTTGGTGTTCCCCTGTCATCGCGCCTCAATCGTGCTTGTGGCCGTGATGATGGTCGTGGTTATGATCGTGGTCGCAGCTGTGATCATGCTGGCGGTCATGGCCGTGCGCGTGACCGTGATCATGCCCATGATCATGGTTGTGACCGTGGTTATGAGCGGCATGGCCGTGATCATGCGCATGGCCGCCATGGGAATGATAGGCTCCGCGCGCGGGTTGAAAGGGTTCGTCGATCTCCAGCACGGTGGCGCCGAGGCCCTGCAGCATCGAGCGGATGACATGGTCCCGCAGGATGACGATGCGGTCTTCCTCGATCTGGGCGGCAAGATGACGGTTGCCGAGATGCCAGGCGAGCTCGACGAGATGCGTGCGGTCGCGTCCTCGAATTTCGAAGAGCTTTTCGTCGGCTGCCAGAATCTCGATCAGCTCCCCGTCCTCGCGCACCAGCAGGTCGCCATTGGCGAAGAGCACCGGGTCCTTGAGATCGAGCATGACCATCTCGCCATTTTCGAGATGCAGCAGCTTGCGGCGCAGATGGCGCAGGTCATGCGGCAGCTTGACCTGGGCGGTCGGATGGGAGGAAGGGGTTCCGGCGGGGAGATAGGAGGTGACGCGCTGCATGACATGTCCGTTTGCTGAAAGGACAACCATGCAAAATAGCGCTTGCCGATGCAAGCACCAATGACCTTTTGCTCAGGTGAGGACTCTGTATTCCGGAAGCTTGCTGAACTTGCCGCTTTCAACTCGCCTGCCCCGCGGTCTCAATTGTAGACAGCAACGGATAATCGCAACGAAGGTGGAAGCGGGTTCCAAAAGCCGGTTCGAAGTCCCGCCGAGCGGAGCGCGGCAGCCGTCCAGGTGTTGCAGCCGAAGAGGGCGTTGAAATATCCCTCCGCCTCGAAGAACCGGTCGATCTCGCCGTAACCTGTGTTTGAGATCAGCTTCACCTCGCCCGCGTCGCGGACAAAACTATCCGAGATGAAATTGCGCAGCCGCGCCAATTGTTCGTCCCCGATATCGAAGGCCACAACGGCCGGCTGCGGCTCGGCAATATGACCGGCGAGATCCACGTGCAGCACCGAACGGTCGATCGTCAGGGCCCGCAACACCGGCATCGGCTTCAGCTCCGACCAGGTCGGCGTTTCCAGATAGAAGGCGCGGCCGCCCCAGCCGACAACGAGCCATTCCGCATTCGGATGGCCGAGCGGAAATTCGCCGTCATCAAGAAAGGAAAAAGCCGCGCGCGTCTCCTCGTCGAGTGGAATCGCAATATCCGTATGGATTGCTCCCGACAGAAGCAGAATCCGGTGGGTTGCCACCGCGGACGATGCTTCGACCGGTGCGATCAGCGGCCGGGGAATGAAGGTTCCGGCCGTCGCCAGAGCGACGACCAGCAATATGATCCGCAACAGCCAGCGGATGCCTGTTTTCATCGGAACCGTCCGGCGCGCACGGAGCGAGCGGTCCTAGAACAGGAAATAGCGCTGCGCCATCGGCAGCACCGTCGCCGGCTCGCATGTCAGCAACTCGCCATTCGCCCTGACCTCATAGGTCTCCGGATCGACCTCGATCTCCGGCGTCAGGTCGTTGTGGATCATCGATGCCTTGGAGATGCCGCCGCGGGTATTCTTCACCGCCAACAGTTCCTTCGCAACGCCGAGCCTGCCCTTCAGGCCGGCATCGAGCGAGGCCTGGCTGACGAAGGTGACCGAGGAATTGGTGAGGCTCTTGCCGTAGGAGGCAAACATCGGCCGGTAGTGCACCGGCTGCGGCGTCGGAATCGAGGCGTTCGGATCGCCCATCGGCGCGGCGGCGATCGACCCGCCGAGCAGCACCATATCCGGCTTCACGCCGAAGAAGGCGGGGTTCCACAGCACTAGGTCGGCGCGCTTGCCGATTTCGATCGAGCCGATCTCATGGCTGAGACCATGCGCGATCGCCGGATTGATCGTGTATTTGGCGATATAGCGGCGGACGCGGAAATTGTCATTGTCGCCCTTCTCTTCTTTCAGCCGACCGCGCTGGCGCTTCATCTTGTCGGCCGTCTGCCAGGTGCGGATCGCAACTTCGCCGACGCGGCCCATGGCCTGGCTGTCGGACGAGATGATCGAGAAGGCGCCGATATCGTGCAGGATATCTTCGGCCGCGATCGTCTCCTTGCGGATGCGGCTTTCGGCAAAGGCGATATCCTCGGGGATCGAGGGCGACAAATGATGGCAGACCATCAGCATGTCGAGATGCTCGGCAATGGTATTGACCGTATAAGGCCGCGTCGGATTGGTCGACGACGGGATGACGTTCGGCTGGCCGCAGATCTTGATGATATCCGGCGCGTGCCCGCCACCCGCCCCTTCCGTGTGGAAGGCGTGAATGGTGCGGCCCTTGATGGCGCCGATCGTATCCTCGACGAAGCCGCTTTCATTCAGCGTATCGGTGTGGATCATCACCTGCACGTCATAGTCGTCAGCGACCGACAGGCAGCAGTCGATGGCACCAGGTGTCGTGCCCCAGTCCTCGTGCAGCTTCAGCGACGTCGCGCCGGCCAGCACCATCTCGGTCAGCGCGCCCGGCAGCGACGCATTGCCCTTGCCGGCAAAAGCGAGGTTCATCGGGAAGGCGTCGGCCGCTTCGATCATCCGCGCGATATGCCAGGGGCCGGGCGTGCAGGTGGTGGCGAGCGTGCCGTGCGCCGGTCCCGTGCCGCCGCCGAGCATGCAGGTCATGCCCGACATCAGCGCCTCCTCGATCTGCTGCGGCGCGATGAAGTGAATATGGCTGTCCATGCCGCCGGCCGTCACGATCTTCCCCTCGCCGGCAATCGCCTCCGTGCCCGGGCCGACGATGATGTTGACGCCGGGCTGCATATCGGGATTGCCCGCCTTGCCGATCGCAGCGATGCGCCCGTTCTTCAGCCCGATATCAGCCTTGTAGATGCCGGAGTGATCGACGATCACTGCATTGGTGATGACAGTATCGACCGCGCCGTCCGCCCGCGTCACCTGGCTCTGGCCCATGCCGTCGCGGATCACCTTGCCGCCACCGAATTTCACCTCCTCGCCATAGGTGGTGAAATCCTTCTCGATCTCGATGAAGAGCTCCGTATCGGCAAGGCGCACCTTGTCGCCGGTGGTCGGTCCGAACATGCCGGCATAGGCGGCGCGTGAGATCTTATAGGGCATCCATCAGGCTCCGTAGGAGGAAGAGACAAGTGTTTTTTCGCCGAGCCGCTTGAGGCGGCCCACGGCGACGTAACTATCGACAAGCTGCCGTTCGGCGGCAAACGGGTGCCATTCCCACCCGGCGTGACCGAACCCGGCCAAAATAACCTCGGCATCGGGAAATTTGCTCAGCACTTCGGCGATGACGATCATACCGCTGCTGGGGACGACATAGTCCCCAGGCACAAAGGCCGAGAGCGAGGCATCAACGGCTTCGTGGATCGATCGGTCGATCACGACATGCTTCTTGCCGGCCTCCGAGCAGAAAGCGCCGAATGCCTCCGTATAGTCGTCGCAGAAATCGTCGAGATCGGGATGCGAGACGGCAAGCGGCGCCCGCATGGCCGCGAATTTGTCCGGATCGCGCACGCTCCAGATTTCGCGAGCCGAAACGACGCCGGGATGGGCGCGCCATTCTCGCGAGCCGAGCATCGCCGTTGCCGGCCGGCCGGTATTGCAGACCGCAACGGCATCCGTCCGGCTGCCGCCGGCGCCATAGGAACGGCAATCGTTGAAGCGGATGACGAAATCGGCGGCATCAATGATGCCTGCTCCCGCCTCTGCGACCTCGCCATTGCCGACAATCACGATCTTGCTAATCACCCTAGTTGCTCATCGTGTCTTCGAGCTCTTTCAGCTCTTTTGTGCGTTTGTCGGTGATGTTGGCGAGACATCCGGCGACCAGCATCGGCTCCATCGTGCCGCCGCGAGCCTGGAAGCCGAAGGCGTCGCATTCGGCGTCGCGATAATCGATCCAGGCGCGCTGCGCCTTGACCAGCGCCTGCTCCGCGCCCTTCATGTCGCCGTCGAGATCCTTGTCGATCGCGGCCAGAGCAGCGCGGGTCTTCTTGTATTGCGCGTTCAGAGCTTTGTCGGCGGTCTCATGGCGCGCCGCCTCGCAGGATGTCATGTCCGATTGCGTCTTAGGATTCTGGCAATCGATGTCCTGAGCAGAGGCACCGCCCGCGGCTAGCAGCATCGCCGCCCCGACGAGGCAGATGTTCAAACGCATGCATCCCTCCCGTTAAAGCTTGCCCATCACCAGCTGACGGAAACCATAGACCTCGCGCTTGCCGGCAAGCGGGATCAGCGTCACGGAACGCGTCTGTCCCGGCTCGAAGCGCACGGCCGTTCCGGCTGGGATATCCAGCCGCTTGCCATGCGCCGCCGCCCGGTCGAAAGAAAGTCCGGCATTGGTCTCGGCGAAATGATAATGGCTGCCGACCTGCACCGGCCGATCGCCGGTGTTGGAAACCTCCAGCGTCACCGTCGGTGCGCCGGCATTGAGTTCGATGTCGCCGTTCGCGGCAATGATTTCGCCCGGAATCATTCTCGTCCTCCTCACGCCGCTCTGGGCGCGCAGCCCTCAGCCTTCAACACGCGTTTCGTCGACGCCGGATGTTTGGCGAGCATCGCCGCCGGCCGGATGGGTCTTGCGACGAGATTGCCGCCGCAATTCGGGCAGACGCCCTTCAGCACTCGATCCACGCAATCGGCACAGAAGGTGCATTCATAGGTGCAGATCCGCGCCTCGGCGCTTTCCGGCGGCAAATCCTTGTCGCAGCATTCGCAATTGGGTCTGAGCTCCAGCATTCTTTTTCCTCACCTGATCGGTTCGTGAACGGTGACGAGCTTGGTGCCATCCGGGAATGTCGCCTCCACCTGCACGTCGTGGATCATCTCGGCAATTCCTTCCATCACCTGATCGCGGCCGATCACATGAGCGCCGGCTTCCATCAGCTCGGCGACCGGACGGCCGTCTCGGGCGCCTTCGACGACGAAGTCGCTGATCAGCGCGATCGCTTCGGGATAGTTCAGCTTGACGCCGCGCTCGAGCCGCCGCCGCGCCACCATTGCCGCCATTGAAATCAGCAGCTTGTCTTTTTCTCTCGGAGTGAGGTTCATTGCTTGCCCA
Source organism: Rhizobium mulingense (assembly GCF_029194105.1). Lineage (NCBI taxonomy): Bacteria > Pseudomonadati > Pseudomonadota > Alphaproteobacteria > Hyphomicrobiales > Rhizobiaceae > Rhizobium > Rhizobium mulingense. The sequence continues at coordinate 42,901 of NZ_JARFVE010000015.1, forward strand.
TCTGCTTGATGCTTAGCTTTAGAGATTCCAGACTTTCGGCACAGGCGCACCGTTGCGCAAGACGGAAATGACAGGGATCAGGATTTTTCTCAGCGTGAAGCCATCGGCCGCCGCAAGGCGAACGACCAGCTTACCGCTCCAGGCGCTCGCACCGCCACTCATTTCCTCGACGAGCGGTCGGACTCGACCGAGATAGGCTTCGGCCAGCGGCCCCGCATAAAACAGCGTCGCCAAGGCAACCTGCCCGCCGAGCACCGCCTGGCGCGCCGCCAGCGCCGCAACGCCCTCGGATAGCCTGAGCTCCTCGGCATGGATCAGCCGACCCGAGCGGCGAATGCGCCAGCGGTCGCGAAAGAAACCCGTGTCTACCGTTTCGCCCATTGCCTTGCGACCAAGGAGCACGGCCTCTACCGCCAGAAATTCGGCGCTCTCGTCGAGATCCACATCGAGCCGGCGGAAGAGCGCCGCCCGGTCGAACAGGATCGTTTCCTGCGGCAGCCAGTCGACCCGCGCCCCCGGCCCGGCTTCGATGCGGGTCGTCACCTCTGCGACGCCGGCCGATGCTTTGTAAATCTTTTCGCAGGCCTGGGTGGTGACGTCGATCTTCGTGCCGGCGCCGGCGACGACGCTCCAGTCCATCCGGTCGCCGCCAGTCAGCCCGCCTGATGTGTTGATGATGACGGCTTCCATCGAGGCATCGAACGTATCCGGCAGGCGGATCTTCGCCGCGCCCTCCTGATAGAGTTCACGGATGCGTGTACGGCCGCCGAGCAGCTTTGCCGCCAGATGTCCGCGCCCCTCCGCTCTTTGCGGTCTCGTGCCTTCCACCGCAATCATCATACGTCCCTTTCGGTCGCGCTACCGGTTCATTCGATCGCACGGGTGACGGAAGCAAAGCAATTCCCATGCCGTCCCGAACAGACCTCTTGGCGACGGGCGAAGGCCTGAAAACGTCGTGCTCGCTGCTGCAAAATACGGCATCTGCCGGTCAAACGGTCAAATGACGGCGAGCCTCCGGCGTGTCCAGCGTCTCGGCAAGTCCTTCATGCACGATCTCGCCGCGATCCATGATGTAAACGTAGTCGGCAAGCTCCCGGCAGAAATCGAGATATTGTTCGACGAGCAGGATCGCCATGCCGGTGGAATCACGCAGATAACGGATTGCCCGGCCGATATCCTTGATGATCGACGGCTGGATGCCCTCAGTCGGCTCGTCGAGCACGAGGATCCTCGGCCGCGTCACCATGGCGCGGCCGATCGCCAGCTGTTGCTGCTGCCCGCCAGAGAGATCGCCGCCGCGACGCGACAACATCGACTTCAGCACCGGGAAGAGGCTGAAGATATCATCGGGTATGTTGCGGTCGCTCCGGCCAAGCGGGGCAAAGCCGGTTTCGAGATTTTCCTTGACCGTCAACAACGGGAAAATCTCCCGCCCCTGTGGCACGTAGCCGATGCCTTGCTTGGCGCGGGCGAAAGGCGGCAGGCCGTTCAACCTGGTATCGTTGAAGGTGACGGTTCCGGCCGACAGCGGATGCTGGCCGGTGACCGCGCGCAGAAGCGAACTCTTGCCGACGCCGTTGCGCCCCAGCACGCAGGTGATCTTGCCCATCTCCGCTTTGATCGAGATGCCGCGCAGCGCCTGCGCCGCGCCATAGTGCAGATTTGCGTTTTCGACTGTCAGCATCCGTTCACCCATTCCCCATCAGTTCATCAGCGTGCGCCTCAGCATCTGCAAGGCGTACTCCTGTTCTTTCGTCCTCTCGCCGCCAGCGGCGGCCACGTCCTCGGCAATGCCGATCAGTTGCTGACGCTCCTGCATGTCGAGCGCCTTTAGCCAGATATCCCGGAACCGGCGGATCGGATCTTCGGGACTGGTGACGTTCTTAGACGCCCACTCCCCGAAAACCAGCACCTCTTCCATATCGCCCGGACGGATGATGCCTTTCATGCGGTTGCGGACGACATCCTTCGCCGCGTCGAGATGGATCGGCTTTTCCTTGGCAAGGCAGAAGAAGAAGGCCACCGCCGCAATCACCGGATCGGCGATCGAGGCCAGTGGCGCTGCCTCGGCCTGCTTGCGCAACTTTCCGCGTTTAAAGGCCCCCCGCATACGCTCGACGGAATCGATGATCTCGCTTCCCGCCTCACGCATCATTTTCAAGCGCCAGTACCAGACAGCCGCGCCGCTGATCGCCATGACCAGAATACCGAGAAAAGCCATGTTGAAACCCCACGATAAACCCCGCTCGTTTTAGAGCTTGTTCTCTCATCGGGTTCAAGCCTGTAGTTGCATTCGTCACCGCCCCAGATAGTTCTCGATCACTTTCGGATCGGAGCTTACGAAATCGATTGAGCCCTCCGCCAGCACCGAGCCTTCGGCAAGGCATGTCACCTTGACGCGGAGGTCGCGGATGAAGCCCATATCGTGTTCGACGACAACGACCGAACGGGTCTTGGCGATGTCCTTGAGGAGGATCGCCGTTTCCGCCGTCTCCGCATCCGTCATGCCGGCAACGGGCTCGTCAACGAGCAGCAACTTCGGTTCCTGCGCGAGCAGCATGCCGATCTCCAACCACTGCTTCTGCCCGTGCGAAAGATTGGCTGCCAGCTCGTCGCGCCGGTGGGTCAGCCGCACCGTTTCGAGAATTTCTTCGATCCGCGCCTTGTCCTCACCTGCAAGCCGGTAGAACAGCGTCGAAAAGACCGAGCGGCGGCGGTTCAGCGCCAGCTCCAGATTGTCCCAGACCGTGTGGCTTTCGAAGACCGTCGGCTTCTGAAATTTGCGGCCGATGCCGAGCTGGGCAATATCGGCTTCGTCCTTCTTGGTGAGATCGATCGTGCCGTTGAAAAACACCTCGCCCTCGTCGGGCCTTGTCTTGCCGGTGATGATATCCATCATCGTCGTCTTGCCGGCGCCATTCGGGCCGATGATGGCGCGAAGCTCGCCCGGTTCGATGACGATCGACAGCGAATTCAGCGCCTTGAAACCATCGAAGGAAACGGAGACGCCGCTGAGATAAAGCACGCTGGTGGGTTTGACGTCGGGGATCATGACCTTCACTCCGCTGCCTGGATTTTCGGCTCGACGCCATCTTCCTGCACCGCCGGCGGCGCAGCCTCGGCAACACTTTTCCGCTTGGCGAAATAGTGCGAAACCGTGCCGACGACGCCCTTCGGCAGGAACAACGTGACGGCGACGAAAAGACCGCCGAGCGCAAACAGCCAGAATTCCGGAAAGAGGCCGGTGAAGATCGTCTTGCCGCCATTGACCAGGATCGCACCGATGATCGGCCCAATCAGCGTCCCTCGCCCGCCGACCGCCGTCCAGATGACGACTTCGATGGAATTGGCCGGTGCGAATTCGCCGGGATTGATGATGCCGACTTGCGGCACGTAGAGCGCGCCTGCTATGCCCGCCATCATCGCCGAGACGACGAAGGTGAAGAGCTTGAAATGCTCGACGCGGTAGCCGAGGAAGCGGGTGCGGCTTTCGGCATCGCGCACGCCGACCAGCACCTTGCCGAACTTCGATCGCACGATTGCCGAGGCGATCGTCAGCGACAGCGCCAGGAAGATCGCCGTCGCGGAAAAGAGGCTGGCGCGCGTGCCGTCCGCCTGAATGTTGAAGCCGAGGATATCCTTGAAGTCGGTCATGCCGTTATTGCCGCCGAACCCCATGTCATTGCGGAAGAAGGCAAGCAACAGAGCATAGGTCATCGCCTGGGTGATGATCGAGAGGTAAACGCCGTTGACGCGGGAGCGGAAGGCGAACCAGCCGAAGACGAAGGCGAGCAGGCCCGGCACGGCCAGCACCATCAGCGCCGCGAACCAGAACTGGTCGAAACCGTACCAGAACCAGGGCAGCTCCTTCCAGTTCAGGAACACCATGAAGTCGGGCAGAACAGGATCGCCATAGACGCCGCGCGAGCCGATCTGGCGCATCAGATACATACCCATCGCATAACCGCCGAGCGCGAAGAAGGCGCCGTGGCCGAGCGAGAGGATGCCGCAGAAACCCCAGACGAGATCGAGCGCCAGCGCCAGCAGCGCATAGGTCAGATACTTGCCGAACAGCGCCATGATGTAGGTCGGGATGTGCAGCGGGTGGCTCGGGCCGGTCGCAAGGTTCAAGATCGGCACGAGGATGGCGATCGCCAGCAGCAGCGCCACGGCGACCGAAATCCTGCGATCGAGAGACCGGAGAAGGAAGGCCGTTATCATGCTTCCACCGCCCTTCCTTTGAGTGCGAAGAGCCCGCGCGGACGCTTCTGGATGAAAAGAATGATGAGGACGAGCACCAGGATTTTGCCGAGCACGGCGCCGGCGAAGGGCTCGAGGAACTTGTTGACGACGCCGAGCGACAAGGCGCCGACCAGTGTGCCCCAGAGATTGCCGACACCGCCGAAGACGACGACCATGAAGCTGTCGATGATGTAGGATTGACCGAGATTTGGCGAGACGTTGTCGATCTGGCTGAGCGCCACGCCGGCAATACCGGCAATTCCCGAACCGAGCGCGAAGGTGAAGGCGTCCACCCAACCGGTGCGGATGCCCATCGACGATGCCATGCGGCGGTTCTGCGTGACGGCGCGCATCTGCAGACCGAAAGCTGACCGCTTGAGCAGCAGAAGCAGCGCCACGAAGACAACCATCGAAAAGACGATGATCCACAATCGGTTCCAGGTGATGGAGAGCCCGCCGAGATCGAAAACGCCGGACATCCAGGTCGGATTGCGAACCTCGCGGTTCGTGGGGCCGAAGATGCTGCGCACGGCCTGCTGCAGGATCAGCGACACACCCCAGGTGGCGAGCAGTGTTTCGAGCGGCCGGCCGTAGAGATAGCGGATGACGGCGCGCTCGATTACGAGTCCGACGAGGCCGGTGAAGACGAAGGCGACCGGCACCGCAAAGGCCAGCGAATAATCGGCAAGCGAGGGATAGGCCGAGGTAATCGTTTCCTGCACCACATAGGTTGCATAGGCGCCGATCATCACCATTTCGCCATGTGCCATGTTGATCACGCCCATAACGCCAAAGGTGATTGCAAGGCCGATCGCCGCAAGCAGGAGCACCGAGCCGAGCGACAATCCGTACCAGACGTTCTGGACGATATCCCACATCGCCAGGCTGCGATTGATGGTGCTGATATCTGCCTGGATCGCTGGCTTCAGGTCATCAGGCGCGGTTTCGAGTGTGGTCGTGAGGATGTTCAGTGCATCACGATTGCCGCGAGCCGCGATCGTATCGATCGCAGCCTTCTTGTCTTCGACGCTCGCATCCGTCTTCAGCAGCAGCACTGCGCGCGCTGCTTCCATCATATTCTTGATCTCGGCGTCGTTTTCAGCCGCAAGCGCCGCATTCAGAAGATCGAGATTGGCGGGATCGGCGTCTTTCAGCAGGCCCTGTGCCGCGGCAAGACGCGCCGAACGGTCCGGGCTCATCAGCGTCAGCTGGCTGGTGGCGGCGCTGATGACGCCGCGAAGTGCATTGTTGATCTTGACCTTGGTCATCATGTCAGGATCGACATCGGCAGCGGCTTCGCCGGTGATCGGATCGGAATAGGTCGGCTCGTCATCGGTGCCGCCTTGGAGAAGCACCGGGCCGCCATCGGAATTGACGTAGAGAAGGCCGTCGCTCAAGTGCTGCAGGATCTGGCTGACATGCGGGTCCTTGGATGCGACCAGCGCCTTGATGGCCGCCTCGCGTTCCGGGAAGTCGCCGACGCCGAGCGCATCGATGAGGACGTGGATATCGTCCTCTGCCCGAACTTCGCTCGATGTTGCCAAGCCCAGAAATGCGGGGCCGGAAAATGTCAGGCCCGCGAATGTCAGGCAGAGCGTGAAGAGGAAAATCTTTATAGCGCGATACATCGGCTTTCTCGCCCTGGATAGTGTTGGCCTCGCGGCGTAATCGCTGGGACGGAGCTTCCGCCCGGGATCGAACCCGGACGGAAGTCTTCAAGCAATCATCTGATTGGGGGTCGTACTCAGGAACCCTTGCCGCCGCACTTGCCTGTGGCAACGTTGAAGTTGCCGCAGGACATCGGCTTACGCCAATCGGAGATCAGGTCCTTGGAATCAGGCAGGTAATCGGACCATTCGTCGCCGACGACGGCGGGCGTCTGCTGGACGATTTCGAACTGGCCGTTGGCCTGGATTTCACCGATCAGCACCGGCTTGGTGATGTGATGGTTCGGCATGACGGTCGCATAACCGCCGGAGAGGTTTGGTACGCTGACGCCGATGATGGAGTCGAGAACCTTGTCGGTATCGGTCGTGCCGGCAGCCTGGACGGCCTTAACCCACGCGTTGAAGCCGATATAGGCGGCTTCCATCGGGTCGTTCGTCACGCGCTTGTCGTTCTTGGTGTAAGCGTGCCAGTCCTTGATGAACTTCTTGTTGGCCGGGCTTTCGACTGACTCGAAATAGTTCCAGGCAGCGAGATGGCCGACAAGCGGCTTCGTGTCGAGACCGGCAAGTTCTTCTTCACCGACCGAGAAGGCGACGACGGGAATGTCGGTCGCCTTGATGCCCTTGTTTCCCAGTTCCTTGTAGAACGGAACGTTGGCGTCGCCGTTGATCGTCGAGACGACGGCGGTCTTCTTGCCGGCCGAACCGAATTCCTTGATCTTGGCAACTTCGGTCTGCCAGTCGGAGAAGCCGAACGGCGTGTAGTTGGTCATGATGTCTTCCTTCGGAATACCCTTCGAAATCAGGTATGCCTCGAGAATCTTGTTGGTCGTGCGCGGATAGACGTAGTCGGTGCCTTCGAGCACGAAACGCTTGACGCCTTCTTTTTCCATCAGGTAGTCGACGGCCGGAATTGCCTGCTGGTTCGGAGCAGCACCGGTGTAGAAGATGTTGCGCGAGGATTCTTCGCCTTCATACTGCACGGGGTAGAAGAGCAGCGAATTCAGCTCTTCGAACACCGGCAGAACCGACTTGCGCGACGAGGACGTCCAGCAACCGAAGACGGCGGCAACCTTATCCTTCTGGATCAGCTCGCGGGCCTTTTCCGCAAACAGCGGCCAATCGGAAGCCGGATCGACGACGACGGCCTCGAGTTTCTTGCCGAGAAGACCGCCCTTCTTGTTCTGCTCGTCGATGAGCATCAGCATGGCGTCTTTCAGCGTGGTTTCGGAAATCGCCATCGTGCCGGAGAGCGAATGCAGCACGCCGACCTTGATGGTGTCATCGGCAGCGACCGCGCCATTTAACGTGGCCGACGCCGCCATGACGGTGCCGAGTGCAGCACCGGTGATAATGGATTTGAGATTCATTTGGTTGATCCCCTCTCTTGTTCCGCAACAGGCCGGAAACGGAGTTAACTGTTGCCGCGGGGACTATCGGGTGCCGCATCGCAAAAACACATACGCAAAATGACGTAGACGCAGGGGGTAAATGGGCAGGCGGGAAGCAAGGGCATCCCCGCAGCCGAGGACGCCCTCCATCTGTGAGACGGAAATCAGCCGTCGATCGTCAGCATAACCGATGTCGGGCCGTAGGAGAGGCTCGCCTTATGGCCGGAAATAGTGAACTTGCCGAAGCTGCCGGTGACGTTGCCCGCTTTCAGGATCTCGATTTTCGTTCCGGGCGTCGGGGTGAAGCCGTCGGAGAGAGTCACGTCGAGATCGCCGGCGAGTTCCGCCTTGCCGTTGACTGCAAGGGTGCCGGCACCGTTCGCGCCGAGTGCAAGCTTTGCCGCAGCTTTGGCGATCTGTTGATAATCGCCGCCCACGATCAGCGGCTTGGCGGCGGCCAGAACCAGCGAACCGCCATTCACCGTCAGCCCGCCGGTGCCGAAGGCCGACGAGGAACCGGCGACCAGCACGCCTTCTTCCAGAACGGTGCCGCCCGCATAGCTGTTGGCGCCTGACAGGCCGAGGATGCCGCTGCCGCTCTTCACCAGCCTGCCCTTGCCGCCGATGTCGTTGCGCCAGGTGTCGAATGCACTGAAGCCGCCCTTGGCCGCATCCATCGTCACGGTCACATCCTGGTCGAAGGCACCATAACCGTCGGCGGCAGTAAACAGGTTGAGGCGGCCGTAACCTTCCGCGTCGTCGAGGAGCGGATAGCCGGAAGCGATTTCCGTCGTCCTCAGAACCTCGCGGCGCTGTTCGCCGTTAAGATAGGGCAGACGCGTTTCGAGCAGCGCTTCGGCGCCCTGCGGCACGCGGGCCGGCTGATCGGTCGCATGGATCGCCGGCAGGCCGTAGCTCAGACGCTGCAGCACGTTAGCGCGATTGGCGTCGTGATCGGCAAAGCGGTCCGCGGCGAGCGGCACTCTATGAGCGGCGACTTCGAGCGCACCCGCATCGGCAACGCCTGATTTGGCGATCAGCCACGATTGCGCCTGGGCGTAAGCGTCGCGCTTCAGCGCAGCATTGCCGGTCTTGTTCAGATTGTAGACGACCGTCGCGGTGCCGAGCATGCGGCCGCCCATCACGTCGAGCGGAGAATGCATGCCGGAAAGGATGCGATCCTCACCCAGTTCGCTGGCGCGGGCGATCATTTTCCTGAAAGCGCTGCGGTACGAGATAGGCCATGGCGAGCGCATCCCGCCAGGCTTCCGCCGTATGCCCGCTCGGGAAACCGCCATCCTCGACCGGCTTGCCGCTCTTGGCGGGCACCAGGGTCGGGACAACCGACACGTCCTGGCTCCAGCGGTAGGGGCGGCCATATTTGAAATAGCGCTTGGCGGGTTCCGTCGAGCCGTCAGCGCTTGCGGCGTTGATGAAGTCGATCGCAAGCCCCATGTCCGGGTTGGCGTCGGTCTTGTTTTCGGTGTCCGGCTTGCTGCCGGCGCCGCGGTTGTTGCCCTTGTCGTCATATTTGACCGTCGTCGCGTCGGCCGCCACCTCGGTGATCGTGGTAGTCTGCTTGGAGCCGGCCTTCCAGGCTTCCGTCAGCGGGCCGAGGCCGTCGACGATGCTGGCGTTCTTGCCGCGTCGGTCGTCGAGATAGGCGGCAACTGCCTGCTCGGCCGTCCGCGCCCGCGTCGCCTTGACGACATAGGCGATGTTGGCGTCATGGACGAGCTTGTTAATGATCTGGCCGTCGGTCTTGCTGAAGGGAATGCCGTCCCAATCCGTCTTGGCGACCGCCCGGCAATTGTCCTTGGCCGGGGCTTCGACACCGGCATCGACGAAAGGCGTGCGCGGGGTCCAGATTTCGAGGAACCCGGAGAGGAGATGAACGGCGGCATTGGTGTCCACCGTCGAGAAGCAGGCATCACCGCGTTTGTTGGTGTTTCCGGTCTCGACATAAGGCGCTTTCGCCGCCGTGTCCTGCTCGGCGACGGCAAGCGGCGGGACGATCGAAACAAGGCAGACGAGGGCGGTGCTCAGGCGGAAAAGGCTTGAAACAGACATGGGTGATACCTGAAATGGTTGAACGAATGGCGGGAGAGTTAGAGGGCTTGTGTGACAGACCGGCTTCAAAAATATGGCGGTTCCGTGAATCTGCCAGTGCTCCGCCCCTTGCCTTTCTCATCTATCCTGCCAACACTGTTTTGAAACGATAGGCCAACCGGAATGCCGGAAGGAAGACATGGCAGCACGCCAACGCATCATTCCGGTAAGACGCGAGTATAATCGCTGGGTCGCCAACCAGACGCTGGAAGATTACGCGCTGCGCTTTACCGCAAAGAGCGCCCGCCATTTCTCCTCCCAGCGCATCGCACAGACGGCGATCGGCGCGATCTCCTTCCTGGCGCTCGAGGCGATCGGCGGCGCCATCACCCTCTCCTACGGCACCACCAACGCCTTCTACGCCATCATCGTCGCCTCGCTCGCCATGCTGGCGATCGGTCTGCCGATCAGCCGATACGCTATCCGCCACGGCGTCGATATCGATCTGCTGACGCGTGGCGCCGGTTTCGGCTACATCGGCTCGACCATCACCTCGCTGATCTATGCGGGCTTCACCTTCATGCTGTTTGCGATCGAGGCCTCGATCATGTCCGGCGCGTTGGAACTGGCGCTCGGCATTCCCCTCTGGATCGGCTATGTCGTCAGCGCCGTCATGGTGATCCCGCTGGTGACGCACGGCGTGCGGCTGATCAGCAAGTTCCAGCTGATGACCCAGCCCTTCTGGATCGTGCTGAATATCCTGCCCTTCCTCTTCATCGCCTTCATGGACTGGGAGAAATTCGATCTCTGGCGCGCCTTTGCCGGCATCCGACATGCCTCGGGCCCGCCCGGCACCGTCGCCGATTTCGATCTGGTGGAGTTCGGCGCCGCCTCCGCCGTTATCCTCGCCCTGATGTCGCAGATCGGCGAACAGGCCGACTTCCTGCGCTTCCTGCCGCCGGAGCCGCGGGGCAAGTGGCGCCATCGCCTCGCCGTCTTCCTTGCCGGACCCGGCTGGGTTGTCATTGGCGCACCGAAGCTGCTTGCCGGTTCCTTCTTGGTCGTGCTGACGCTGGCCTCGGGCGTGCCGGTCGATCGCGCCGCCGACCCGGCGCAGATGTATCTGACCGCCTTCGGCTACATGGTCCCCTGGCATAATGCCGCGCTGTTGTTAATGGTGGCCTTTGTCGTCGTCTCGCAGTTGAAGATCAACGTGATGAACGCCTACGCCGGCTCGCTCGCCTGGTCGAACTTCTTCTCGCGGTTGACCCACAGCCACCCCGGCCGCGTCATCTGGCTGGTCTTCAACGTTGCGATCGCCCTCTTGCTGATGGAACTTGGCATCTACCGGCTGCTGGAGGAGACGCTCGGCATCTTCTCGATCGTCGCCATGGCCTGGCTCTGCACGATCTTCGCCGATCTTTTCATCAACAAGCCCCTGGGGCTCGCTCCCCCCGGCATCGAGTTCAAGCGTGCTCACCTCTACGACATCAATCCGGTCGGCATCGGCGCCATGGCGCTGTCGGCAACGGTGTCGCTGATCGCTCATTTCGGCGCCTTCGGCCCGCTCGCCGCCTCACTTGCCCCCTATATCACGCTCGTCGTCGCGCTCGTCGCCTCGCCGGCACTCGCCTGGGCGACGAAAGGCAAGTTCTATCTCGCCCGCAAGCCGCGCCAGAGCTGGAAGAACCTGACGAACATCACCTGCTCCGTCTGCGAGCACCCTTTCGAGCCGGAGGATATGGCGTGGTGCCCGGCCTATGCCGCGCCGATCTGTTCGCTCTGCTGCTCGCTCGACAGCCGCTGCCACGACATGTGCAAGCCGACCGCCCGCTTCAACGCGCAGGTCGGCGCCGTCGCCAAGGTTCTGCTGCCGGAAACCATCCTGGGCAAACTGGCGACGCGCCTCGGCCGCTACGGCATCGCCGTCGTTCTGGCATTGGCCGCCATCGGCGCGATCCTGGCGATGATTGCCCATCAGGTCGCCGCCGCCTCCCCCGAGACGGCCGAAGTGGTCAACCGCACCATCCTGGTCGTCTTCTTCGTCTTTTCGGTGATATCGGGCGTCGTCTGCTGGTTCTACGTGCTCGCCCATGATAGCCGCGTCGTCGCCGAGGAGGAATCGTCGCGCCAGAACACCTTGCTGCTCAAGGAAATCGCCGCCCACAAGAAGACCGATGCCGCCTTGCAGAACGCCAAGGAGATGGCCGAGGCCGCCAACCGCGCCAAGAGCCGCTATGTCGTCGGCCTCAGCCATGAGCTTCGCACGCCGTTGAATGCCGTGCTCGGCTATGCCCAGATCCTCGAGCGCGACGAAACCATTCCTCCGCCGCGCCAATCCTCGATCAAGGTCATCCGCCGCAGCGCCGAGCATCTTTCCGGGTTGATCGACGGCCTGCTCGACATTTCGAAGATCGAGGCCGGCCGCCTGCAGGTCTACTCGAACGAGATCAACATCCAGGATTTCCTCGACCAGATCGTCGAGATGTTCCGTCCGCAGGCGCAGGCAAAGGGGCTTGCCTTCGCTCACGATCGCTCGCCGTCCCTGCCGCAATTCGTCCGCACGGACGAAAAACGGCTGCGCCAGATCCTCGTCAACCTGCTCTCCAATGCCATCAAGTTCACCGACGAAGGCAGCGTCACCTTCGATGTCGGCTATCGCAGCCAGGTGGCGACCTTCACCGTTGCCGATACCGGCCGCGGCATCACCGAGAAAGACCTGCCCCGCATCTACGAACCCTTCCAGCGCGGCGAGGCCGAAAGCGTGCGGCCGATGCCGGGTCTCGGGCTCGGTCTCACCATCACCCGGCTTCTGACCAACACGCTCGGCGGCGAGATTTCGGTCTCGAGCGTGAGGGACGTGGGTTCGACCTTTCGCGTGCGGCTGATGCTGTCGGCCGTCATGCGCGCTGCCGCCCCGCCGCAGGAAAAGCGCATCATCGGTTATGACGGTTCGCGCCGCACTGTGGTTGTGGTCGACGACAATGAGGATCACCGCGAGATGATGCGCGAAATCCTGGCCCCTCTCGATTTCATTGTCCTGACCGCGGCAGGCGGCACCGAATGCCTGACGCTGATCGACGGCATCATGCCGGATCTCTTCCTCGTCGATATCCTGATGCCCGGCATGAACGGCTGGCAGCTCGTCTCGCGCCTGCGCGAGGCCGGCCAGACGGCGCCGATGGTAATGCTTTCGGCCAATATAGGCGATGCCGCCGTTCTGAGCGACAGCGACGACAGCCACAATGATACGATCGGCAAGCCGGTCGATATCCGCCAGCTGCGCGACAAACTCGCCCTCCATCTCGGCCTGAAATGGATCTATGCCGACGACGCCCACGCCATTGTGGAAAAAACCGAAGCGCCGATACTCAGTCCTGGCCCGGCCCATGTGCAGGAATTGCTGCGGCTCGGGGAGATCGGCTATATCAGAGGCATCGAAGCCAAGCTTTCGGACCTTGCCAAGCTGGAGGCAAATCGGCCATTCACGGAGGAGCTTCGCGCCTATGTCGCCGCCTTCGATATGGCCGGCTTCATGACCTTCCTGCACGACTTCGACGAAAAGGTGGAATCCATTGGCTGAGCCGGCCCTCCCCCGCGACATCGTTCTGCTTGTCGATGACTCGCCCGAAGCGCTCGGGTTCCTGACCGATGCGCTCGAACAATCCGGCTTCTCCGTGCTGATCGCCACCTCCGGCGCGGCAGCCCTTGGCATCGTCGAGCGCATCACGCCCGATCTCATCCTGCTCGACGCCGTCATGCCCGCCATGGATGGCTTCGAGACCTGCCGCAGGCTGAAGGCGAATGTCGCTGTGGCGCAGGTGCCTGTTATCTTCATGACCGGTCTGACCGAGACCGAACATGTCGTGCATGCGCTGGAATCCGGCGGTGTCGATTACCTCAGCAAACCGATCAATATCGACGAGTTGCGCGCCCGCATTCGCGTCCATCTCAGAAATGCCCGCTCGACCCAGAGCGCCCGCGTCGCCCTCGACGCCGCCGGGCGGCATCTGCTGGCAGTCAAGGGCGACGGTGCGATCCATTGGTCGACGCCGCAGGCAACGCGCCTTGTCAATGCCGCCATGGGCAGTGACGACGGCATGGAAATCGTCGTCCGCCATATCGCCGGCTGGATGCGCGACCGCGCAAGTGCTGCGCGCGACGGCATCGTCTCGATCGCCCATGCCGGCCAGGCGGCGCTGCAGCTCGCCTTCCTCGGCGCGATCGGCCCTGACGAATATCTTTTTCGCCTCACCGCTGCCAATCAGCGCAGCGACGACGAGATGCTGCGCCAGCGCTTCTCTCTCACCCAGCGCGAATCCGAAGTGCTGCTCTGGATCGCCAAGGGCAAGGCCAACCGCGACATTGGCGAAATTCTGGGATTGTCGGCACGCACGGTGAACAAGCATCTCGAACAGATCTACGTGAAGCTCGGCGTCGAAAACCGAGCATCGGCCGCCGTGAAGGCGACGCATGTGCTGCACGAGATGTGAGCGATAGTCGGAGGCATGGCATCGCTGCCGCCGAAATTACCGAGGATTTTCCCGGCCGCCGGAATCGGGCGGACCTGTCGACAACCCGTACGTGGCACTGCGGCGAACAGAAATTGAAATCTTCGGAAAACAAAGAAGCCCGGTCGGAACCGGGCTTCAATCTCACATCCCCAAAAGGGAAGTTATGCTTACATGCCCTGCGGGACGTAGGTGTACTTGCCGTCCGCGCCCTTCTTCCATTCGTACATGATGTAACCAGGAATCTTCGGGTCGCCCTTTTCATCGAACGAAATGTCGCCGAGAACCGTCGGGAACGGACCCTTTTCCTTCATGGCGGTGGCGACGGCTTCAGGATCCACCGAGCCGGCAGCCTTGGCCGCACCGGCGATCGCCTGCATCGCAGCGTAGGAATAAAGCGTGTAGGCTTCCGGGTTGAAACCGGCGGCCTTGAACTTTTCGACGAGTTCCTTGTTGGCCGGGTTCAGCGTCGGATCAGGACCGAAGGTGTTCAGGGTCCCGGCAACGGCGTCGCCGGCGATCGAGGCCAGTTCGTTCGAAACGATACCGTCGCCCGAAACCAGCGTTGCCTTCAGGCCTTGGTCGGCGGCCTGACGGATGATGAGACCGGCTTCGGTGTGCAGACCGCCCCAATAGATGATCGAAACGCCGGCTTCCTTCATCTTGGCGATGAGGGCCGAGAAGTCCTTGTCGCCGACATTGATGCCTTCGTACATGACTTCGGTCACGCCGGCTGCATTCATCGCCTTCTTGGTTTCGTCGGCAAGACCCTGACCGTAGGGTGTCTTGTCGTGAACGACGGCGATCTTGGCGTCCTTGAAGTGGTCGGCAAGATACTTGCCGGCGATGGCGCCCTGCTGGTCGTCACGGCCGCAGGTGCGGAACGTGTTCCAGAGACCGCGCTCGGTGAACTTCGGGTTGGTCGCGGCCGGGGTGATTTCGAGAATGCCGTTTTCGGCATAAACTTCCGAAGCCGGGATGGAAACGCCCGAGTTAAAGTGGCCGATGACGAACTTGACGCCGTCAGCGACGAATTTGTTGGCGACCGAAATGCCCTGCTTCGGGTCGGAGACGTCGTCGCCGAGCTCGATCTTGATCTGCTCGCCGTTGATGCCGCCGGCAGCGTTGATGTCGGCGGCCGCCTGCTCGGCGCCCTTCTGAAGCTGCGCGCCGAAAGCAGCGTTCGGGCCGGTCAGCGGACCAGCGACAGCGATGAGGACGTCGGCCCAGGCATTGCCGCTGAAGGCGACCATCGCCGTCAGAGCCACCGCCGACAGAAGAGACTTCTTCATATTGTTACTCCCAATTTTTGGGCGGGTTCCGGTCCAAGGCCCGGCGCATTACCCACCATTGACTGCGCCAGGAAAGCTGTTCCACTCTGAAGGCAATTCATGCCTAGTTTCAACGGACTGTCAATGTTTGTCCTTCCACGAAAACGCGGAAGTTTTTTCGTACAGCCAGTAATAGTTGTTGACCATCTGATTGGTGCGGCGAAAGCGGAAGCCGGCCGTCGAGAAGACCAGCAACGTCACGAAGTCGATGCCATAATAGAGGGCGCTGAGCATTGGTCCATTGAACAGGGCGTGGTGGAGAAACTGCATCGCCCAGGCGAGCAGGAAGGTGTAGACCACCGCCAGCGGATAATTGTTCCAGCCGTCGGCGACTGCCTTGCCGGCCCGCCACGCCGTCCAGAAACCAATCAGCACCACAAGGGCGCGAATAACGAGACGGACGCTGTCATCGCTTTCGAAGAAAAGTCCCTGCATCTCAAACTCTCCCTTCGAGCTAGTGTCTTCCGCCTTCGAGATAGGCGGCGCGGACCTCGGGATTGGCGAGCAGTTCCTTGCCGGAACCGCTCATCGTCACCTTGCCGTTCACCATCACATAGGCGCGGTGCGAAAGCCTCAGCGCCGCGAAGGCATTCTGCTCGACCAGGAACACGGTCAGGCCTTCCTGCTCATTGAGCTTGCGGATCGCCTCGAAAATGCCCTTAACGATCAGCGGCGCGAGGCCGAGCGAAGGTTCATCGAGCAGCAGCAGCTTCGGGCGCGCCATCAGGGCGCGGCCGATCGACAGCATCTGCTGCTCGCCTCCCGAAAGCGTACCGCCGCGCTGGGCATGGCGTTCTTTCAGACGCGGGAAGAGCTTGAAGATCTTCTCGATGTCCTCCGAGAAATATCTGAGATTGTCGAGGCCGGCCCCCATCTGGAGGTTTTCCAGGACCGTCATGCGCGGAAAGATGCGGCGTCCCTCAGGAGATTGCGCGATGCGCAACCGAGCGATCTCGTGGGTCGGCAGCTTGGTGATATCGCGGCCCTCGAAGACAACCGAGCCGGTGCGGGCCTGCGGACTGCCGCAGATCGTCATCATCAGCGTCGACTTGCCGGCGCCGTTGGCGCCGATCAGGCTGACGATCTCGCCTTTGTTGACTCGGACATCGATGCCCGCGAGCGCCCGGATATTGCCGTAATAGGTTTCGACGGCGTTGACCTGAAGGAGCGGTTGACCGGTCATTACTTCATCGCCCATCAGTTTGCGCCTCCTTCGAGCTGCTCGACGGCTGCGATCACCTCTTCCACTTCTTCATCCTCGACGCCGAGATAGGCTGCAATGACCCTCGGATCGTTCTTCACGTGATCCGGCGTACCGTCGGAAATCTTCTGACCATATTCAAGAACGACGACGTGGTCGGAGATTTCCATGACGACCGACATGTCATGCTCGATCAGCAGGATCGATGTTCCGGTTTCAGCACGAATGTTCTGAAGCAGCGCATTCAGCGCCGCCGATTCGCGTGGGTTGAGACCTGCGGCCGGCTCGTCCAAGCAAAGCAGCTCCGGCCCGGTGCACATGGCGCGCGCGATCTCGAGACGGCGCTGGGCGCCATAGGGCAGATCACCGGCTGGATCGTCGGCGCGGTCGATGAGATCCGCCTTCTCCAGCCAGAAACGCGCAAGCTCGATCGCGCCTTCTGCCTCCCGCTTGTACGGGCCGACGCCGATGAGGCCGAGGATCGTATAACCCGATGCCTTCATCAGCTTGTTGTGCTGGGCAACCAGCAGGTTTTCGAGAACGGTCAGGCCGGAGAACAGCCGGATGTTCTGGAAGGTGCGCGCGACCTTGGCTTCCTTGGTGATGCGAAAGTCCGGCAAACGCTCCAGCAGGAACTGCTTGCCGCTCTTCTGGTTGAGCGTGATCATGCCCATCGTCGGCTTGTAAAAACCGGTGATGCAGTTGAAGACGGTGGTCTTGCCGGCTCCGTTCGGGCCAATTAGCGCAGTGATATCGCCGCGCTTGGCCTCGAAGGAAAAATCGTTGATGGCCATCAGGCCGCCGAACTTCATCGACAGGTGCTCGACCTTGAGCAGAGTGTCGCCAGACATCTTATTCATTTCGGGGCTCATCAACCATGGCCCTCCTTGATAAAGCTTCCAGATATCGCCTTGCGCGCTCTGAGGAAGGCTGTTGGCTCACGCGAGCCCACGAAGCCGCGCGGCTTGAACAGCATGACGACGACCATGGCGAGGCCGAAGATCAACATGCGATAGAGTTCCGGCGTAAAATCAGGCCCGAAGATGAGTTTTAGGAAGCCCATGTTGCGCAACAACTCGGTGCCGCCGACCATGACGATGGCAGCGATCGCGATACCGGTCAACGAACCCATACCGCCGAGAACAACGATCGCGAGAATGACGGCCGATTCCAGGAAGACAAAGGATTCCGGCGAGACGAAGCCCTGGCGGGCGGCGAAGAACGAGCCGGCGAAACCGGCAAACATCGCGCCCGTTGCAAAGGCGGTGAGCTTGGTCGTCACAGTGTTGATGCCGAGCGAACGGCAGGCGATCTCGTCTTCGCGCAAAGCTTCCCAGGCGCGTCCAATCGGCATGCGGCGCAGCCGGATGGTGACATAGGCCGTCAGCATGCAGAGCAACAGAATGAGATAAAAGAGGAAGATCTTGTAGTAGGCCGAGGAGCTCGGCAGGTGAAAGAGCTTGGCAAAGCCGCCGGCCGTCGCGTCGAAGGGAATGCCGAAAAGTGTAACCTTGGGGATGCTCGAGATACCGAACGTGCCCTTCGTCACTTCGGTCCAGTTGATCAGGACGAGACGAATGATTTCACCGAAGGCAAGCGTGACGATGGCGAGGTAATCGCCGCGCAGGCGCAGCACCGGGAAGCCGAGGATGACGCCCCAGAGCGCCGCGAAGATGCCCGAAAGCGGCAGCAGTACCCAGAAGGACAGGCCGAAATAGCTCGAAAGCAGCGCGTAGGAATAGGCACCGACGGCATAGAAGGCGACATAGCCGAGGTCGAGCAGACCGGCGAGGCCGACGACGATGTTCAGCCCCCAGGCGAGCATCACATAAATCAGGATCTGGATGCCGAAGTTGTCGACATATGTCAGCGAGCCCTGAGGGCCTTTGAGCGCCACCACCACCAAGGGATAAAGCAGCAGCGCGGCCAGCGCGATCTTCAGGAAATGCCGGTGAAAGAAGCTCTTCTCGGTAGAGATGTCGAGTTCGCCCTGCCTCGCCTTTGCCAGCTTGCGGCTGTCGAGATGCGGTCGCAGGAAAACCACCATGGCGAAGCGGCCGATGGCAGCGACCGCGACGAAGATCGCAAGCAAGCCCCAGCGCTGGACGATGATCAGCTCGTTGCTGATGTTCTGGTCGGTCTTGAGGCCGACATAGAGAACGAACATGCCAAACGACAGGACCGCCGCGAAAAGAGCTTCGGTAAGGCCTTTGCGGACAAGTCCGGCATCGGGCTTGCCTGCAGAATTTGCGATGTTTGCCATGACGTTATACCTTCTCGACTTCCGGTCGACCGAGGATGCCGGTCGGCTTGAAGATCAACACGAAAGCCAGGATCGCAAAGGTCGCGACGTCCTTGTAGGCGATGGTGAAGTACGCCGACCACAGCGACTCGATAAGGCCGATAAGCAGACCGCCAAAGACCGCGCCGGGTAACGAACCAATGCCGCCGAGGACGGCTGCGGTAAATGCTTTCACACCCGGCGTGAACCCGTCGGCGAACGAAGCGACACCATAATACATCAGATACATCGTGCCGGCGACGGCAGCGAGTGCTGCGCCCATGACGAAGGTGATCGAGATCGTCTGGTCGACATTAACGCCAAGCAGGGCCGCCATCTTGCGATCCTGCTCCGTGGCGCGCTGGGCCCTGCCGAGAGCGGTGCGGTTGACGATATACCAGAATATCGTCAGCAGCACTGCCGTGATCACGATGATGATGATCTGCTTCAGCGATACCGAGATATTGCCGAACTGGTAGACCGAGCTCACCATCGGCGGGATCGGCTTGTTGCGCGGACCCTGCGTTACCTGGATGAAGTTGGACAGCACGATCGACATGCCGATCGCGGTAATCAGCGGCGCCAGGCGGAATGAACCGCGCAAAGGACGGTATGCGACACGCTCGATCGTCCAATTCCACAAACTCGTCATCAGCATCGCGACAACAAGCATCGCCAACAGCAGAATTGCCACCGGGAGACCTGCGAAGATCGATGTGAGGACGAGGAAGACGATAAGAGCGGCGAAACCACCGAGCATGAAGATGTCGCCATGGGCGAAATTGATCATGCCGATAATGCCATAAACCATCGTATAGCCAATAGCCACAAGACCATAGATGGATCCGAGCGTCAGCCCATTGAAGAGCTGCTGGACGAAATACTCCATATGTCGTTTTCCCCTGGATGCGAGCCGAATATGCTGCATCTCTTTTTGGTTCTTCGGTCACCCGTTTCAGGCAACCTCATGACCGCATGCATAGCGGTTTCGTTGCAAATGTGAAGACAAAAAGGATTTACTCCGGCAGATTCTTGTTCGAACAGGGCTAAATGGCGCATTTTGCACCAAAATCCACAGAAAATCGGCGAAGCACGTCCTGTTTTTAGCCAAAAACTGGCGTCGAATTAACCATTCGGCGATTTCGCCGTCAATTTCATGAACCTCTTGCCGCGTAACCTATTCCACAGAATTGGAAGATGGAGCAAATTCAGACCCGCAGCGCGCCGCTTTGGCGAATCCCATTCCAGCGAATGCCTGCCATCTTGGTCTGACAAGACCGAAGTCTTATGGTAGCATCGCAGACTGCGCTATCGGGGTGCGGAGCGCGGGGCGAAACACCATATAAGATTGGCTATGGTGGCAGGGATGGTTTGCGGACGAGCGACAACGGGGTGCTCACCGCGCGGCGAACGGCAAGGACAATGCTGAGGACATTCGAAAAGGCGGCGCTCGAAGCCGGCAGGGCCATTATAACGGTCTTGCGCGAAGGCTTTCCCGTCGCCATGAAGGCGGACGCAAGTCCGGTCACGGTCGCCGACGAGGAGGCCGAACGGATCATCCTCGCGCATCTCGCCCGAGACTATCCCGAAATACCGGTCGTGGCGGAAGAGTCGGTCGCGGCCGGCAGGGTGCCCGACATCAGCGGTCGGGGCTTCTTCCTGGTCGACCCTCTCGACGGCACGCGTGAATTCGTCGACGGGCGGCAGGAATTCACCGTCAACATCGCTTATGTCGAGAACGGCGCTCCGCTGGCCGGAATCGTCTACGCGCCGGCGCTCGGGCTTGCCTTCTCGGGAGAACGCGGCCACGCCGAAAGGCTCGTGGTTATGGACGATTTCACCGTCGGCGCACGCAGTGCAATCACCGTGCGCGAACAGCCAGCCGACAGGCTAGCGCTCGCGAGCCTTCGCCACAACAGCCCGGAGACCGGAACCTTCCTCGCCGACCATGCGATTTCCAAGTGCACGAACATCGGCTCGTCGCTGAAATTCTGTCTGCTGGCCGAAGGCAAGGCCGACGTATATCCCCGTTTCACGCGCACGATGGAATGGGACACAGCGGCCGGCGACGCAGTGCTTCGCGCCGCCGGCGGTTCGACCGTGACGCTCGACGGAGCGCCGCTGACTTACGGCAAGACCGGAACGGCGGCCGATTTCGATTTCGCCAACCCCAACTTCATTTCCTGGGGCGGCAGGAAACGCGTCCTCGAACCCGCCTGACCGCCCGCAAGGATCGCTGAAAGGCCGCGGGCGTGCTTCTTCATCCGTCGCCCCTCCCCGACATGCCAATTATCTCAGCTTCGCCCGTCATCAACTGATTCGCATGGCCGGCGACAGAGATGATTCTGCGGGATAGCCCCGTGTCCCCACACCTTCTGCCTGCAAAAGCTCGTCGATCCCGCCTTGGTTTTGTCACATTTTGGCACTGTTGGATAACAAGCCGACCGTTCTCGCGAAAGAATTTCGTCCCGGTTTCTGTTAAGAAATGGCGCTTGTGGGCAATGCGGTACGTGCCGAAAAGGCACGTCCGAAGCACCCCGGAAGCCCCTGCCAAAGGCCTAAAAACCTTGACGAAATTCCAATTCTTAACGAAATATCATGAGCTTGCCTCAACTTAACGCAAGTGCGAAAGATTTATTGCGATGCGATATTTCTCTGGACACCATTACACAATTGTCGCATTTTTCCGTTTTAGTAGGGTTACCAACACCTGAGTGCAGCCCTGGTGACAGGGTAAACCATTGATCGCCTATTGCCGCCGCGCCCCTCGAAGACAACAGAGTACGATCCTTGAGCATCACGGAACTAAACAACACTATTTCGACAGAGTCCTTCCGGCCGAGCCGCCGCCAGCAGCCGAGCCTGAAGATCCAGACCCCTGTAATCCACAGCGATGCGCCGCAGGCGCCGTGGGTGGATCTCGTCCTGAAGCGGGCGTTCGACATTGTTTCGTCGTTGAGCGCCCTCCTCGTCCTCGCACCCTTACTTCTTCTCGTCGCCCTCTTGATCAAGCTGGACAGCCCCGGACCGGTGCTGTTTAAGCAGACCCGCTGGGGCAGGAACTGCAAGGCCATCAAAGTCTACAAGTTCCGCTCCATGCGCACCGATCTCTGCGATGTCTCGGGCGTTGCTCAGACGGTGAAGAACGACCCGCGCGTCACCCGCATCGGCGCCATCCTGCGCCGCACGAACATCGACGAGTTGCCGCAGCTGTTGAACGTGCTGTTGGGCGACATGTCCGTTGTCGGTCCGCGCTGCCACGCGATCGGCATGCGCGCCGGCGGCATGCTCTACGAAGAGCTTGTGCCGGAATACCACCAGCGCCACGCAATGCGTCCGGGCATGACCGGTCTCGCCCAGATGCGCGGCCTGCGCGGCCCGACGGATCGTCCGGCCAAAGCGCGCGCGCGCATCGCCTGCGACCTCTACTACGTCGGAAACTTCTCGATCTTGATGGATATGCGCATCATTGTCGGAACCGTCCTATCGGAACTGGCCGGCGGAAAAGGCTTCTAAGCTTTTTATGAGAAAGGGCCGGCTGCTCAAAGCAGCCGGTACCGGAATGCTCGGGCTCCCGCCTGCTTGCGGTTGAGCGATCCTTGCCATCGCACTCCTTAGATATCCCCACGATCCTATGCGACGAGAGACCTCGAAGGATCGCGGTCTCGTCTCCGCTCCTGCGGGCGACCGACCGCAGCGCCGCGCGTCGTCTCGGAGCCGCAAACGACGCCGCAGCCACTTTTGGTAGCTTCAGGCATCCGATTTGGCGTCGGGGGAGCGTTTCCCGGAAGTACCTTTCTGGATTGCTGTGACGCGATAGTGGCCCAGAAGCGCCTGGGGCCGTAGAACGTCACCGTTGCCTGCCGCCCTGCCGGCATGGCCGCTGCCTCAAAAGGCAAAAATGTATCGTTTCAGGTCAGCGCCATGAAGGCGACGGTGTACTTCACCGCATCCTGGAAGAGCGTGTCGAGATGGCCTTTTCCTGATCGACCGTCCTCCTCGAAGATGCCCCACCTCATAGGCGATCGGCGGGATCGACCGCCTCATTGCCCCACCGGCAAAAAGTGGTCGGCGGCCTCGTAAAAGCTGACCAGGCTTTACTGCCAATTCTGATTAACGCTTTTCGATAAAAGCTGTGCGCGCCCTAGAAGGGAAGCCGAAAGCAGCTCAAAATCCAAGCCTGCAAGCTTCCCCATCTCGTCGAGCTGTGCCTTCTCCGCCGCTGTCGAACTGCCGAGACAAAGATCGAGCGCCTCCCGCGCAGCCGTCAATAGTTTAGTGCGCCTTTTTTCATCATCCTGACGTCGCGTGACCGGCTTCAGTTCGGCCTCGCTGCAGGCGATGAGAAGCTCGCGCCGGAGTATCGACAAAGACCCTTTGGCTGCGCAAGCGAGGGAAGGAAGCCTGAAATCATACGAACTGGGCGATATAGGGGAGATTCGGGACGAAGTCCTGCGAAGCGGACACCCATTCATCGGCCACTCCGGGGCGGCTAAATTTGTTATCAAAGTCTTACGTTGGGCTTAGGCAATTTTTAAATGTGGCAAGCTAGAGTGGCGCTCGTGGTCTTGCGTTGTGTAGAGAGTCCAATGACCGAAATGATACGTCCCCGAGTAAAATATGTCATCGGCCCCGATGGCAGCCCCCTGACCATCGCGGACCTTCCGCCGCCCAATACGCGGCGCTGGGTGATCCGCCGGAAGGCAGAGGTTGTCGCGGCTGTTCGCGGTGGCCTGTTGAGCTTGGAAGAGGCCTGCGAGCGTTACACGCTCACGGTCGAAGAGTTCCTGTCCTGGCAGTCGTCGATCAACAGCCATGGCCTCGCCGGTCTGCGCACCACGCGCATTCAGCAGTATCGCCACTGATCGCACGCCAGCATCGACGATTTATTTCGGGCCGGATGCATCTCCCGTCAGGGAGTGCAGAAGGCCCGAAATCATTGAGGAGGCCGCATAGCACCACAGGCCAGGCTGGGTGAAAGCATCCGCCAATCCCGTCGTCTTCGCCGCCGCAATGACGATCGCGACCAGCAGCACGTCCATCATTGACCACTTGGACAGATGCGGCACGACGCGACGATAAAATGGACTGCCGGCCCCGCCGCCGGCACCTGTCGCTTCCGCAGCGATCCCAACCATCTTCAGAATCGGAAGCACGATCGACACCAGCGCGACGATCGCAGCCAGCAGCCCATCCCCGCCCTGCCAGAGCGAGGCGACGATTTCGACAAAGGACGGGGTCTGATCGAAGAAATACAAAGTCTCGAAACGGACCAGCGGCAAGATGAGGCCGAGCCCAAGGAGGAACGGCGCCGCCACGAGCAGTACCGGGCGGATCATCGAAAGCGCCCTCGTTCGCGAACCTTGCACCGATCCGATCTTTTTCATGAACACTCCGTCTCCTCGAGGAATTGCCTCGCCGGCTTGGCATGATCGCGCCGCCGTGTCACCGTCGCCGGCGACAATATCCCCATCCCCCTGCGAGGAAAAACAATGGACATTCGAAACGAGGAAGGCGCATCCGGCGGCCGTTATGCGGCCGAGGTAGAAGGGCATGAGGCGGAGATGACCTACTCGCGCACATCGCCGAAGCTCGTCATCATCGATCACACCGCCGTTCCCGATGCCCTGCGCGGCAAAGGCGTCGGCCAGGCATTGGCGCTGCACGCGGTGGAGGCTGCCCGCACCGGCGGCTGGAAGATCATTCCGCTCTGCCCCTTTTTCAAGGCGCAGGCGCAGCGCCACCCGGAATGGCACGACGTCGTGAACTGATTCCCGCGGCTTGGCCTGCTGCGATTTCTGAAGCGCCGCGCGTCTTTTCAGGCGAGCAAAGGGCGCTGCAACACTTCCGCGCATCGTGGCCTCCGAAAAGCGATTCCGATTTTTTCGGGCCGGTGTGCCAAAAGGGGCGATATCGAGATGGAGAACGGCAAACACCAAAAGCCATGTATGATGGACCAGCGCGCCCATCATACGTGGCTTCTCTGTGGCGATCCCCGGGGCGCCGAAGCCGGCGCCCGTCGTTTTCATTTACGCCCGTGCTCGAGCGCCGCTGTCACGTTCTTCCAGCGCCGACGCCCTTGCATATTCCGCCTGCATTTCCTCAAGCGCCAGTTCCAGCGCCTCTTCCTGCATTTTCAATTCCTTGATTGAAACCTGCAGATTGTCGGCCCGCTGACGCGCGGCCTTGGCGAAGGTCGGATAAGCAAAGTGATTCGGGTCTGATATACCGGACTTCTTTTCCTCGACGACGATCTGGCTCTCCAGATCCTTTGTCATCCGTTCGAATTCGGACATCATCATCTGCAATTGCTGCAATTGACGTCGTTTTTCGTTCACCTGAAACTCTTTCAGGCGAACGAGACTTTCTCGCGACTTCATACGCATTACTCCCGTGATGCGAGACCCCGGCTCAACTTGAAACCGCCCTGCGCGCCGCTTTGACACGGTTTGCTAAAAAATTTCCTGCGATATTAACAAATACCTACCGCTGGTAACCTTTCGTTTACGGGCATCGTTAATGATAGGCCCGATGATTTAAGGGTCGGTAAATGCCGCGGCATGAAGTTCGAACCTTTTCATTGGCGAGTCGGATGAATCACTTAGCGCTATTTCCTAATGTTAAAATTGAGGAAAGCCTTTTTGAGATTCCTATTGGAAAACAGAGAAATGGAAAAATTATTTAATAAATTCGATACTCCTTGCCAGAGTGAATCAGAATTTGTTAACCATTTCGTGGCAGCTTCCAAATCACGTAGCTTGTTCGGTAGCGTGTAGGGGGCCAGACCACCTTTCGGCGGCGGTAAAGGGGATAATTATGCGGGTACTTCTCATCGAGGACGACAGCGCTACGGCGCAGAGCATCGAGTTGATGCTGAAATCAGAGAGTTTTAATGTTTACACCACCGATCTCGGTGAAGAAGGCGTCGATCTGGGCAAGCTGTATGATTACGATATCATCCTTCTCGATCTGAACCTGCCCGACATGTCCGGATATGAAGTGCTCCGCACTCTCCGGCTGTCGAAGGTCAAGACACCGATCCTCATTCTGTCGGGCATGGCCGGCATCGAAGACAAGGTTCGCGGCCTCGGTTTCGGCGCTGACGACTACATGACCAAGCCCTTCCACAAGGACGAGCTCGTCGCCCGCATCCACGCCATCGTCCGCCGCTCTAAGGGCCACGCCCAGTCGGTGATCATGACCGGCGAACTGATCGTCAATCTCGATGCCAAGACCGTCGAAGTCGGCGGCCAGCGCGTCCATCTGACGGGCAAGGAATACCAGATGCTGGAGCTGCTTTCGCTTCGCAAGGGCACCACGCTCACCAAGGAAATGTTCCTCAACCACCTTTACGGTGGCATGGACGAACCGGAACTAAAGATCATCGACGTCTTCATCTGCAAGTTGCGCAAGAAGCTCGCCAACGCCGCCGGCGGCGCCAACTACATCGAAACCGTCTGGGGCCGTGGTTACGTTCTTCGCGAGCCGGATGGCACTGAATATGCGGAAACCGCCTGAGCTTCCGAATCCTCCGATCCCCTTATCGGATGAAGAAATCCCGCCCTACCGGCGGGATTTTTCGTATTTGGGCGGCAATGAGAGTGAGATGGCCTGAGGCCCTGCTCGACCTGGAGTCCCTCATCTCGGTGAGGGAAGGAGAGCCGCAGCATGAGCCAGCGTCCGCACTTTTTTGGCGGAACGCTCCGGAATGGATGATGTCGGCGGAATGCGCCTACAGTCAGGCAGCGATGGCGCGGTTTCCGAAAACGGCGGTCAGGATCTTGCGATCGAAGGGTTTCAGTAGGAAATCCGTGGCGCCGGCCCGTTTGCCTGCCATCAGTTTCTTCAGATCCGCTTCGATGACGCAATAATAGATTTTGACGTCCTTGCCCCCGTCCATGGCGCGGATGGCGGCAATGAGGTCGAGGGCGCCTTCCATGCCGGAATCGACGATCAGATATTCCGGCAGTTCCGCCTGGCAGCGCTGCAGCGCCTCACTGGCATTGGAAGCCTCGCTGACGAGAAAGTCGAGTTCGGAGAGAATGCGCTTGCCGACCTTGCGGACGATGTCCGAATTGTCGGTGATCATGAACCTTTGCATGACTGCTCCTTTGCCCCCGCATTCGTCGCAACAAGAGGCCTCTTACAACCCTGGAGGATAGGTCCATCAGGCTAAGGAATCGTTACCGGACGGGCGCCGACACCCGTCTGGGCACCGAAATCAAGCAGCAGCGACCACCGCCGTGAACACCAATTCATCGGCGCTGGCGCTGTGATCGAGCGTCATTCCGCACTCTTCAGCCAGCAGCACGGCGTAATAGGGCTGTATCGAATGGGCGTCGATTGCCTCCTCGATTGTGCCAGTCGATATTTCAACGAATTTCGGCGGCAAGCGCATCATCTTGCCCTTGGCCGTGAGCGTGAACCTGGCGTCGAATTCGGGATTTTCGAGCGTCACCTCGAGCACGCCGCCGCGTGGAATGGAGGAATAGGCGACGAGGAAGAGGTTGAGCAGCAGCTTGACCCGGTTCTTGGCAACGATGGCGCGCGGCCCGTTCCAGATCACCTCGGTTTTCTTCTCCGCCAGCGCAAAATCCTTGGCGGCTCGCTCGGCCTCACCGGTGTCGATCGAGGCGCCAACGGAGCCGGACGCGCCGAAGGCGAGACGCGCGAATTTCAGCCGGACCGAGGCATTGAGCGCACTGGTGCGGATCAGGTCCATCGCATCGGAATCGGCGCCGCCTTCATCGAGAAGTTCCAGACCGTTGTTGATCGCGCCGACGGGCGAGATGACGTCGTGGCAAACGCGGCTGCAGAGGAGCGCGGCTAGATCCGGGCCGGACAAGGTAAGGTTCGGGTTCTTGGACATCATCGTCTCCTGAGGGGCGGCAATCTCATCGCGCCCGGTAATATGCGTCATCTAAATTGCGCGAAGTTTGCAATCGCATTCGGTGCCATAATGACACCATATTTGGTAAACCGATTGTTAAGATCATCGGCGCAAAATGCAGCAATTGACGCGAGCGGTTGTCCGCTCCTGACCAACGACGAACGGATGACACCATGCGCCCTCGATTTCCGCACCGATTCATCGGCTTCTGCAGGTTGCTCTCGGCCCTCGTCTTCTCCTCGATGATGGTTGCCGGGCCGGCCGCCGCTCAGAACAACAACGGTCAGTATACGATGCAGGAAATCATCGATACCGGCCACTCCTTCTTCGGCTCCGCCAGCGGCGGCCTTGCCAAGGTGGTGGAAAGCGCCTTCCAGAAATACGGCCTGCCGAACGGTTATATTCTCGGACAGGAAGGCGGCGGCGCCTTCATCGCCGGGCTCACCTATGGCGAAGGCCAGCTGAATACCAAGAATGCCGGCGAGCATCCGCTCTACTGGCAGGGGCCCTCCCTCGGCATCGATTACGGCGGACAGGGCTCGCGAGTCATGATGCTCGTCTACGATCTGCCCTCCATCGATGGCATCTATGCCCGCTTCGGCGGCGTCAGCGGCTCTGCCTATGTAATTGCGGGCTTCGGCATGACAGTGCTGAAGAACAACGACGTGCTGGTCGTGCCGATCCGCACCGGCGTCGGCGCCCGACTCGGCGTCAATGTCGGCTACCTCAAGATCACCCAGGCGCCGACCTGGAATCCCTTCTGAAGCCGCAGGACCGTTCGAAACTGCCGCCAACCGCATCGGCGGCCTTGCCCCGATGCGCCATGCGTGCTTAATCATCACGGATGACCCGGAATAGGACGCCGAAAGCGTAATCGGTTTTCGGATGTCAAGTTCCGGCCAACGGAGAACGGGATTAAGACCTTGGCCGACTGGGCTGAAATCCTCTTTTAGTATCAACGTCGAATCGATGGCCCCGCCGTGATCGAATACGCTCTCTTGTTCGGACTGGGCTTCCTGACCGCGGCCTTCCTCGTCTTTCTGATTTCGCCGGCCGTACACCGCCGCATCGTCTGGTATACCGAAAATCGGCTGAAAGCGACGATGCCTTTGAGCCCGCAAGAGGTCCGCGCCCAGAAAGATATGGTGCGCGCCCTTTATGCCGCCGAAAACGCGCGCACCACCCAGGACCTTCTGCGTGAACGCGAAAAATCCCTCTCGCTTCAGCTGCGGCACGATGCCCTTGCCGTCGATGCCGGCAGGCTTGCCGCCGATATCGGTGAATTGCAGGCCCAGATCGGCGAGATGCATGTCGAGGCGGCCGAGCAGCGCTCGCACCTGCGCAAGGACGAGAACTATATCAGCCAGTTGAAGACCAATCTGCATATCGCCGAGCAATCCGCTGCCAACAAGGAGAGCGAACTGGCGGCAATGCGGACGCGGCTGAGCAAGCTCAGCGAACAAACCGACGGGCTGAGGATTGATCTGGCCGCGCGTGAAACAGAGGCGGAAAGCCTGAAATTCCGTGCCAACGCGTTGCGCGACGAGCGCGACACGTTGCGCCAGGACGTCACCCTACTGCAGAAGCGAGCCAAGGATGCCGAGCAGAAACTGACGCAGCAGCAGCATATGGTGATCCGCCTGGAAGACAAGGCCGCGCGTGAGAGCGCATCCGCCGCCGAGAAGGAAACCCTGCTCGCCCGCCGTCAGCAGGAAATCGTCAAGCTGAAGGAGCAGTTGAAAGCCGCCAATGCCGAAATCCGCAGGATCAACCGGGTGCTGCGCGACTCCGGCCTTGCCAAAATGGCGGCGGAATTACCGACCGAACTGACACCCGACGACCCAACCGCGTCCATGCTCGACACCGCTGCGGTAACGGCTGGGATGAGCGAGGATGTCCGCAAGCGCAGCGCCGCCCTTGCCGAACGCCTGCAGAAGGCAAAGTCCGTCGCCGGACGTGATGGTGCGATCCGCGAGGAAATCGCCTCGATCGCCGCCAATATGGTGGCGCTGACCGCACTCAACGAAGGCCCTTCCTCGCCGATCCGCACGCTGCTGGCGGATGCCGGGAGCAAGAACCCGAACGACCGCGTCAGCCTTGCCGACAGGGTGGCTGCCATCATCGCCAATCCGGTGCGTTAAAGCATGTCGCGCAAAAGTGTGCAGCGGTTTTGCGATAACGACATGCGGAAAATATAGACCTAAAGCGGGGGGAGCGAATCTCAAAGATTGCGACGTGCTTCAGATGCGTCCCATGGCCGAGGCCATGGAAAACAACGCGATCCCCGTCGCCGTGGCCGCATTGAGACTATCGAGCTCGTCCGACTGCGGGATGCGCGCGCTCTGAAAGCGGGCCAGCAGCGCCGCCGGCAAGCCCTCGCCCTCCGTGCCGACGACGAGCGCCATGCGTGCCGCAGCCGGAATGGCGCGAATGTCCGTTTTCCCGCGGGGCGAAAGCGTCCAGATGGCAAAACCCCGTTCGGCGAGTGCAAGGAGCAGGTCCAGTCCCTTGCCGCCGCGCCGGTGTGGAACGCCCAGCACCGACCCGACCGAAACACGCAGCGCTTTGCGATAAAGAGGATCACAGGAGGTTTCGTCGAGCAGCACTGCATCTGCCCGGAAGGCGGCTGCATTGCGGAACATCGAGCCGGCATTGTCGTGATTGGAAATGCCGCAGCCGATGAGGACCAGGGCCCGTTCCGGCAGGGCGTCAAGAAGCGCTGCCTCGTCACGCTCCTCCCGCCGACCAAGCGCGAGAACGCCGCGATGCAGATGGAAACCGACTATGCCCTTGAGCGCGTCAGCTTCGGCGACATAGACCGGCACGTCGGCCGGAAACCGCTCCAGGATCGGCAGAATGCCCTCGACGCGATTGCGCAGCAGCAGGATCTTTTCCGCGCGAAAGCCGCGGCCTTGCGCATGCGCCTCGGCGAGCATTCTAAGCACGACGGTACCCTCGGCGATGAAGCGGTTTTCCCGCCCGGTCAGATCGCGCTCGCGAATGTCGCGGAATTCCGCGACGCGCGGATCGTCGGCATTCGCGATGGCGATCGGGGGAGCGGCCATGTCGGCCTCAATTGCCCGTGACGGTCAGGTCAGCGATGGTGCGGCCGGTCCGGAGATCGAAGATCAGCGCCTTGTTCCGGCCTTCGACGGTCTCGCCGTAAAACAGGATCTGCCCCGCCGAAAACGAGGTCGACCGCACCTTGAAACCCAGCGGCAGGGAAACGGTGGCCGCGAGCGGCGCATCCGAGGGCACACCGGAGGCGGAGGCGGAGGCAACGGGAGCCGTGTCCTTCGGCTCGCGCATCGTCTTGTAGACAACCGCACCGAAGACCGCCATAAGGCTCACGAACATGATGGCGCCGGAAACGATCTGCAGGCGGACCATCTTGCGCCGGACACTTTCCATCGCCGGATCAAGGGGCTTCTCTTCCTGGTCGTCCGGCTCGATTGCTGTCATCTGTGTGTCCCGTTCTAAAAATACGTCGGAGAAGAAGCGTCTTGAGCGACCCCTTTAAACAAGCAGTTGGCATTAGAAAAGTCCTGACCGCCGATGAAACCGCGGAAGGCCGGCTTGACGCCTGGCTGACGGCGCAAGTCGGCGAGGATTTTTCCCGCAGCCGCATCAAGGCGCTGATCAAGGACGGCCAGGTTTCCATGCGCGGCGAACCCGTCACCGATCCGCAGCGCAAGGTGCGCGTCGGCGACAGTTTCGAGATCACCCTGCCCGAACCGGAAGACCCGACGCCGCAGGGCGAGGATATCCCGCTCGATATCCTTCATGAGGACGATGACATCATCGTTATATCGAAACCGGCCGGCCTGGTCGTCCATCCCAGCCCCGGCAATTGGACCGGAACGCTGGTCAACGCGCTGATCCATCATTGCGGCGATACGCTCTCCGGCATCGGCGGCGTTCGCCGCCCCGGCATCGTCCACCGTCTCGACAAGGACACGACAGGCGTCATGGTCGTCGCCAAGAACGACATTGCCCATCGCCACCTGTCGCTCCAGTTCGCCGACCACGGCCGCACCATGCCGCTGGAGCGGGCCTATCAGGCCATCGTCTGGGGCCGGCCCCGGTCACTGACAGGCACGGTCGACGCGCCGCTTGGCCGCGCCACTGGCGATCGCACCCGGCGCGCCGTCAAACGCCCCGACAGCCATGACGCCGACGAGGCGATCACCCATTACGAGGTGATCGAGCGCTTTCATGAAACCCCGGACGCGACGGCGCTCGCCTCGCTGGTCGAGTGCCGCCTCGAAACCGGCCGCACCCATCAGATCCGTGTGCACATGGCTCATATCGGCCACCCGCTGCTCGGCGACATCGTCTACGGAGCCGGCTTCAAGACTAAGGCCAATCTGCTGCCCGAAGAAATCCGCAAGGTGGTAAACGGGTTCGACCGCCAGGCGCTGCATGCCTTCATGCTGCAATTCGAGCATCCACGCACCGGCGAACTCATGCATTTCGAAGTACCGCTGCCCGAGGATATGGTAGAACTTGTCGCGGCATTGCGGAGTTAGAAGGGACTGCGGAATTCCGCCTTCCCCGTCTCACACCTGCGTGAGCGGCGCCTTGAACCGCCATTTCGCCATACTTATCTGTATATAGACGTAGTGCGGGCTTGGTAGAAAGCCGCACGTCCCGGTTTGCCTTTTCGACGCGGGGACGCGTTCATCGGGAACCGGAATTCACTTTAGGAGGGTGCACTATGGCCCGAAATACCTTGCCGTCCATTACCGCCGGCGAAGCCGGCCTCAATCGTTATCTCGACGAAATCCGCAAATTCCCGATGCTCGAACCGCAGCAGGAATATATGCTGGCCAAGCGTTATGCCGAGCACGGCGACCGCGACGCCGCCCACAAGCTCGTCACCAGCCATCTGCGCCTCGTTGCGAAGATCGCCATGGGTTATCGCGGCTACGGCCTTCCGATCGGCGAAGTCGTCTCCGAAGGCAATGTCGGCCTGATGCAGGCGGTCAAGAAATTCGATCCGGAGCGCGGCTTTCGCCTCGCGACCTATGCCATGTGGTGGATCAAGGCCTCGATACAGGAATATATCCTGCGGTCGTGGTCGCTGGTGAAGATGGGTACGACCGCAAACCAGAAGCGCCTGTTCTTCAACTTGCGCCGGCTGAAGGGCCGCATTCAGGCGATCGACGACGGCGACTTGAAGCCGGAGCACGTATCGGAAATCGCCACCAAGCTGAACGTCTCGGAGGAGGAGGTCATTTCGATGAACCGCCGCCTCTCCGGCGACGCCTCGCTGAACGCGCCGATCAAGGCGGCCGAAGGCGACAGCGGCCAATGGCAGGACTGGCTTGTGGACGATCACGACAGCCAGGAAGACGTGCTGATCGAGCAGGACGAGCTCGAAACCCGCCGGCGTATGCTGAGCAAGGCGATGAGCGTGCTGAACGAACGCGAGCGCCGCATCTTCGAGGCCCGCCGCCTTGCCGAGGAGCCGGTGACGCTGGAAGACCTGTCAGCCGAATTCGACATCAGCCGCGAACGCGTCCGCCAGATCGAGGTTCGCGCCTTCGAGAAGGTGCAGGACGCTGTCCGCAAGGAAGCCCTGGAACGCGCCAAAGCCGTCCGCGTCGTCGAAGCCACGGCCTGATAGTTGAAGTCTAGAATTGGCAACGCCATCTCCCCGGTGCGGGAGGTGGCGTTTTCGTTTGGGTTGTGCGACCGGCTAGATAGTGATTAGCCCCTGACCCTACCCCTCTCCCCGTAAAAACGGGTAGAGGGGACATGCCCTGCGAGAGGTCAGCGAGGAACGAGATGTGCCAGCTATCCCCCTTCGCCCCGTTTACGGGGAGAAGCTGCCGGCAGGCGGATGGGTGAGCGCGAGCGAAGGGCAAGGAACTCCCTTGCCTGTTACCACCTCACTGGCTGGTCGAGACATCCCCGAGCGCGGTCCATTCCTTGATGGCGGTATTGAAGGCATCCGTTCCCGTGCCGCCCTTGTCCATCGTCAGCAGCGCGCGGCGGCCGTTGCGATAGGTGATCGGGATATCGATCCAGTTGCGGGTCGACATCAGGTCGAGATTGGCCTTGCGCGCATCGGGATAATCGTTGAGCGCGATCATGTGGAAATCGTCGGTGATCTTGGCCG
Source organism: Rhizobium mulingense (assembly GCF_029194105.1). NCBI lineage: Bacteria > Pseudomonadati > Pseudomonadota > Alphaproteobacteria > Hyphomicrobiales > Rhizobiaceae > Rhizobium > Rhizobium mulingense. Next base: position 76,588 of record NZ_JARFVE010000015.1, read on the forward strand.
GAACCGCAATCAGCGCGTCGCCGCGATCCTGTTCCGTGCGCTTCATCGAGATGCGCTGGACGCTGTCGATACTGCCACCTTCGAAATTGGGAGGCACCGAGAAGACGATCTCTACAAGATGGCTTGCCGGCAGCGACGGATCGGAGTTGCGTTTGAAGGTGACGAGAGCCGAAAGATTACGCTCGGGAACGGTGATATTGCCCTGGACTGTCGCTTCCTGCCGGCCACCCTGGCCGGCCTCGTGCTGGACGCTCCAGACGACCGTTCCCTCGATCGCCGTCGGCGAGCTTTGGCCGATACGCTCCTCATAGAGGAACATCTTTTCCGACGACCCAACCGGGGCGGCTTGCTGCGGCGATGCCGCGGGACCGTTCGGCGTCAGCGTTTCCGGCCGGGCCGTATCACCTTGGGCGCTGGCAGCCGGCGTATCCGCAGCCGCGACATTCTGCTCGGCCACCGATTTCCCTTCGGCGGTCGGCGTTCCCGGCACAGCCGCCGGGCCGCTGTCGACTTCGCTTCCATCGGAAAGCAGCCGCTGGGTGAATTTCGAATTGGCCGCCGCACCGTCACTGTTCAATGACGCCACTTGCTGGTTCGGCGCTGCCGGTGCCGGCGGCGTATTCTGCGCTTCCGGGGTAGCTGGCTCGGCTGGCGTCGGCGTACTCGGCTGAGCAGGCGTCTCGGGTTCCGCCGGCGTCGTTGCCGCCTCGTTCCTCGTGGACTGCGATGGTGCCGAGCTGACAAGCCCATCGACCATCGCCACCAGCGCCTCTCTGTTCATCCAGCCGGCATAGACGCCGCCCCCGATCAGAATAAGCGCGAAGATCAGGGTGATCACCGTGCCGATGCCGAAGCGGCGCCGCTTCGGCTCCATGCGGAAATTCTTGCCCTGCAGTTTGGCGGCGACGATCTGATCGATATCCATCGCCGGATTGGCGTCGTCATCGTCGGCGGCGACCGAGCCGCGGCGGTCATAGCCACGCAGTGCCTTGGCTTCACGCCATCCCTCGCTCGGCGTCCCGGCAGCAGGCGCCGCCTTGCCATCGTGCACTTCAGCAAAGATATCGACATCATCGAAATGCGAGGAAACCGGCGTCTTCTTGTCGCTGCCGGCCTCGATCGGCGGCAGATCGTCGAAGGCGGCCGTTTCCCAGGAGAAACTTTCCTTGGCAGCCGGCATGACGGCCGCGGGTGCTATCTTTTCGAGGCTCGATATCACCTCTTCGAAGGCGCGCGCCGAGGTGTCGGCGGCGGCCGGAGCGGTTTCCGAATATTGCCGGAGTTCCTCTTCCGCCCATTCGGTCTCGGCATCCTTCGGCGCCGGAGCCGGTGTTTCGGCAGCGGGTTCGGTCCAGACGGGGTCGAAATGCGCCGCCGCATCTGCGTGCAGCGGCTCCTCGCGGCTGTGTTCGACGAATTCCTGCGCACGATCGAAATCGGCGACCGGCTCGACCAGCCGGTTGGATGCATGCTCTATGCCACGCGTGACCGGCTGAAACGATTCGATGGGCTCGTAAGCCGCCTCGGCCTTCGGCTCATGGCTTTCAACGGTCGCCGGTTCGGCCGCGACCTCTTCGGCTTCCGCAAGAGGCTGCTCATCGGCACGATCCTGGTCGGCTTCCGCGTAGCCATGCCCGGCAGGCGGCGGTTCGAAGCCGTCAGCGACCTCACGCGCCTCGGCGGCATGCCATTCCTCGGCCGGCGCCTCCTCCTCATGCGAGGGATGCCAGTATGACTCAATGGGCGCTTCCGCCTCGGCGGATACTGGTGTTTCCGCGAACGCGGGCTCTGCAGGCTGGGGTTCCGCAGGCTCGACGTTCTCGGCCACGACCTCTTCCTGAGCTTCCTGCGGTGCGGCAGCTTCGACGTGATCGGGCTCATCGACGGCCTCTGCCGCCAGCGGTTCTGTAGGGGCTTCATCGACTGGCTCGTCGACGGCCGGCTGTGACACAGGCGGTTCGCTTTCACCGTGAGCCGCGTATTCCTCGACGGGCTCCGGCACAGCGACAGCGTCTGCGGCCTCATCGAGTGACAGCGCCTCGGAGTGTTCAGCCTCCACGTCGCGGATGGCAGCCTCGAGCTTTTCGAGCTGGCGTTGCAGCATGGCTTCCGGCGGACGCGGCTTCATGTTCTCGAGCTGCCGCTGCACTGCGCCGCGAGCACGTTCGTAGACCTTTACCCGCATCTCGGGGGTATTTTCGGCCAGGCCGTCGACGGCCCGCCGAATAACTGCAATAAAATCCGCCATCAGTACTTTCTCAAGAAGTCCGGTACTCTCCCGAACCTATCCTCCGCAGTGACCGGTGACCTTAATCCTCAAACGGATCGGTCACAAGTATGGTGTCGTCCCGCTCCGGGCTGGTGGACAGGAGCGCGACAGGCGCCCCAATCAGCTCTTCGACCTGGCGAACATATTTGATCGCCTGTGCCGGAAGATCTGCCCAACTGCGGGCGCCGACGGTCGATTCCTTCCAGCCCTCCAGCGTGATATATATCGGTTCGACCCTAGCTTGCGCTCCTTGGCTTGCGGGAAGATGATCGATCTGTTCGCCGTCGAGCATATAGCCGACGCAGATCTTCAGTTCCTCGAGGCCGTCGAGCACATCGAGCTTGGTCAGCGCGATGCCGGTGATACCGTTGGTGGCGACCGACTGGCGCACCAGCGCGGCGTCGAACCAGCCGCAGCGGCGCTTCCGCCCTGTCACGACGCCGAACTCATGACCCTTTTGCCCGAGAAACTCTCCGATCTCATCCTTTAGTTCCGTCGGGAACGGGCCTTCGCCCACGCGTGTCGTATAGGCCTTCGTGATGCCGAGGATATAACCCAGTGAACCCGGCCCCATGCCGGAACCGGCCGCCGCCTGGCCAGCCACGGTGTTCGAGGAGGTGACGAAAGGATAGGTGCCGTGGTCGATATCGAGCAGGCTGCCCTGTGCACCTTCGAAGAGGATGCGGGCGCCCTTGCGGCGCTCCTTGTCGAGGAAAAGCCAGACGGTATCGCGGAACGGCAGTACCCGTTCGGCGACCGAGGTCAGTTCGTCCATGATCGTCTGGTGGCTGACTTCAGCAACACCGAGGCCGCGGCGAAGTGCATTGTGATGGGTGAGGATCCGATCGACCTTGCCGGGAAGGCTGTCGAGATCGGCAAGATCCATCACACGGATCGCGCGGCGGCCGACCTTGTCTTCATAGGCCGGACCGATGCCGCGGCGCGTCGTGCCGATCTTGGTGCCGCTGTTGGATGCCGCGTCCTCGCGCATCGCGTCCAGCTCCCGGTGCAGCGACAGGATGAGCGTCGCGTTGTCGGCCACGCGCAGATTGTCGGGGGTGATCGTCACACCCTGGCCGGCGAGCTTTTCGATCTCGGCGATCAGCGCATGCGGGTCGACGACGACGCCGTTGCCGATCACCGCCATCTTGCCCGGACGCACGACGCCGGACGGCAGCAGCGAGAGCTTGTAGCTGGTGCCGTCGATGACGAGTGTATGGCCGGCATTGTGGCCGCCCTGATAGCGCACGACGATATCCGCGCGTTCCGAAAGCCAATCGACAATCTTGCCTTTGCCTTCGTCACCCCATTGCGAACCGACCACGACTACGTTCGTCATCTAACTCTTCCTGTTACCGGCGCGGAACCGCGCACCTGCTCAAACCCGCGCATCTATAAAGCTTTGTTTTTGGGAAAGCGACCCTGTTGTCACAGGCGATTGGGCTTTTTACGTGACAAAACAGCAGTCGGCAGGCTATTTCCCCTGGGAAAACGCCGCTTGTTGATCATCAAAAGACGAGGAAGAAACGCTCTTGCAAGCCACGGCCTATATTTGCCTCGTCATCGCCACCCTCTGCTGGGGCGGCAATTCCGTCGCCGGCAAGCTCGCGGTCGGCCATGTCAGCCCGATGATGCTGACCTTCCTGCGCTGGTTCCTTGCCGTCGCGTTGATCGCCCTGATCTCGGTGCCGCAACTCAAGAAGGACTGGCCGGTCGCCAGAAAAAACCTGCCGCTGCTGCTTTGCTACGGCGCCATCGGCTACACCCTCTTCAACGCGATGCTTTACTCGGCGGTGCAGTATACGACAGCGATCAATGTCGCCATCGAGCAGGCCGGCATTCCCATGCTGATCTTCCTGCTGAATTTCGTCTTTTTCCGCACCGGCATTTCGCTGGCGCAATGCCTCGGTTTCGGAATGACGCTGGTAGGCGTGGCGCTGACAGCGGCGCATGGCGACCTCGCCTCGCTGCTGCAGCTGCAGCTCAATCGGGGCGACGGGCTGATGCTGATCGCGATCGTTGCATATTCGCTCTACACGATCTTCCTGCGCTGGAAACCGCGGGTCGACTGGCGAACGCTGATGGCCTTCCCAGCCTTTGCCGCCATGCTGACATCGCTGCCGCTGCTCCTCTGGGAGGCAGGCCGGGATGCGGCGCAATGGCCCGATCAGGCCGGCTGGGGCATCACTCTCTACACAGCGATCTTCCCCTCGCTGCTGGCGCAGATTCTTTACATCAAGGGCGTCGAGGCAATCGGCGCCAACCGGGCCGGCCTGTTCATCAATCTCGTGCCGGTATTCGGAACCCTGCTCTCCGTCGCCCTGGTTGGCGAGACGCTGCAGTCCTTCCATATGGTCGCGCTGGCCCTGACGCTCGGCGGCATCGCCATCGCCGAAAAAGGTCGTCCGAAAGCTTCGGCTGCAACCGTGTCCGCCTCACCGGTGGATTAGCCAAGCTCCAGCGTCGTCACGCCGAAGACGTGCTTCAATGGCGTGGCTGGCGCTGGCCCGCGATACATGCGCATGGTCTCGAACACCGGCTGAAGGCCCATGCCTTCGGCAAGCGCGATCGCCTCGCGGTTCTCGGCGGGGATATCGATGAAGACTGTTGCCCCTTTCGCCTCCGGGACCAGTTCGGCAAGCAGTGCTGCGGCGCTATCGGAATCATTGGCAAAGAGTGGGCCGATCTTGTAGCCCTCGTAGCAGCGGCGGATCGTGCCGTAGCCACGGATTTTGTGGCTCTTCCGTACGACGGCGGTACGCCGTCCCTTGCGGCCGGTGCACCAGGCGGCAAGGAAAGCTTCCCGCGGCTGCGGAAAGATCGCCGAATCATAACGCTGAAGCCCTTCCAGGCGCGAATCCAGCACCGGATGCGCAACGAGCGTCGAGGCCGGCAGCGTGCTGGCGATACCGCCATAGCGAATGGTGAGATAAGCGGGTTCGAAGCCGGCCCTGCGGTAGTTCTGCTGCTGCGCGGCGACGCCGTCGAGACCGATCGTCCGGCCCTCCGCCGTGGCGATCCCCGCTTCCCAGATCGCCTTGCCATACCCTTTGCCGCGGAAATCGGGGTGGACGATGTATAGCCCGAGAAAGGCAAAGCTGTCGCCATATTTGACGACCGAGATCGAGCCGACGGGGACTTCGCCAATGGCGCCGACGAAAAAGCCCGTCGGATCAGCTTCGAGGAATGCCAGCGAATCGTCGAGGCCGGGATTCCATCCCTCCTGACGCGCCCATTCGAGCACGAGTTCCAATTCGCCGGGCCGCATCGAACGAACGGCAAATTCCGAAGTCATGCGACCTTCCCAGATTTGAATGTCCCGCAAGTCCATCCCGCCAACGGCAAAGCATTTGTCAGATCACCACTCCCTATCGCCGCTGCGAATTATGGAGAAGCCGCGCTGATGGTCTTGACGACGCGTATAATCATTTTCGATGCAATGCAGTAAGCTTTGTTTCCGCATTACCATGAAACAATGCCGTTGCAAGCTCAAGAAAATTACTTGTCGCCCAATTATCGTCCTGCCGGTCGCGAGTAAGCAATTTCACCGACATTAGCCGCCTATCGCTGCCTGGTTTGCCGGCGCGGGATAGCCAAAGAGCCTGCAGGCCGTCGCAGCCGAGCTGCGCCAGCACGGTGGCATGAGCCTCGGTCTCGACGCCGTCGGCGATCACCCAGACATCGAGCGCCTTGGCGATTTCGACGATCGAACTGACCGCGCGACTGAGCGAGGCGTGGCCCGATCCGAAATCGTCGATTTCGATGTTGATGCCCAGCTGTTTGATATCATCGATATGATCGAGCAGCGTGTCGTCGCCTCATCGAGGAAAATCGTCTCGACCAGCTCGAATACGATTGCGCCGGGCGGAATGTCGAGTTTTTCAGCTTGCCGAGCAGCGCCGGGCTCGCAAGGCGCGACACCGAATGTTGAAATCTTCGTTACGGCTTTCCCCTTTTGGATCAACGGACGTGCGATCTGCCGCAGCTTCGCGATCAGTGATTATGCCTCGGTGGTTTTTTCGCGATCTGGCGGAAGTCCGCTGCCCCTTCCAGAACGGCGCCGTCCGCCAGCTGCGTGACGGAACGGCGGTAGATTTGCTGCCACGGCGTCGCATCCGCCGGCACCGGCGGAATGCCCTCGCCTTTGCGCCGTTCGATCTCGGCGTCATCCACCAGCATGTCGCAGCGCCCGTGGTTGAAGTCGATGCGGATCGTGTCGCCGCTGCGAAGCCAGGCGAGGCCGCCGCCGGCAGCGCTCTCCGGCGAAGCGTTGAGGATCGAGGGGCTGTCTGCCGTGCCCGATTGACGGCCGTCGCCAATCGTCGGCAGGCTGCGGATGCCGCGCTTCAGAAGATGGTCGGGCGGCTGCATGTTCACAACCTCGGCCGAACCCGGCCAGCCGAGTGGCCCAGCGCCGCGAATCACGAGGATGGTATTCTCCTCGATGCCGAGCGCGGGATCGTTGATGCGACGATGATAATCTTCCGAGCCGTCGAAGACGACCGCTTTGCCCTCGAAGACGCCTTCTCGCCCCGGCTCCTGGAGATAGCGCCGGCGAAAATCCTCTGAAACCACACTCATTTTCATGATGGCGAAGTCGAAGAGGTTACCCTTGAGGACGAGGAAACCGGCTCGCTCCTTCAGCGGGTCGTCGAACGGCCGGATGACCTCGCGGTCGCCGGCCTCCCGCCCATGCAGGTTCTCGGCCATCGTCCTGCCTGTCACCGTGCGACAGTCGCCGTCGAGTTTACCGGCCTGCAGCAGCTCCCACATGATTGCCGGCGTGCCGCCGGCGCGGTGATAACGCTCACCGAGATAGGCGCCAGCCGGTTGGACATTGGCCAGCAGCGGGATATCGAAGCCATGCACCTGCCAGTCGTCGGGATAGAGTTCGACACCGGCATGCTTGGCCATCGCAGCCAGATGCGGCTGTGCATTGGTCGAGCCGCCGATCGCCGAATTGGTGCGGATCGCATTGAGGAAGGCCGCCCGCGTCAGGATATCCGACGGCTTCAGATCCTCGAAGACGATCTCGACGGCACGCCGTCCGGTGCGGTAGGCCATCTGCCCCCGCTCGCGGTAGGCGGCCGGAATGGCGCCGCACCCGGTCAGCGACAGGCCGAGTGCTTCCGCCAGCGCGTTCATCGTCGAAGCAGTGCCCATTGTATTGCAGTGGCCGACCGAAGGAGCCGAGTCGAGCGCTGCCTGCAGGAATTCCTCTCGGTCGATTTCGCCGGCCGCATATTTCCGCCGCATCCGCCAGATCACCGTGCCGGAACCCGCCAGTTCCCCCTCGTGCCAGCCGTCCAGCATCGGCCCGCCGGAGAGCACGATCGCCGGAATATCGACCGTCGAGGCCGCCATGATCGCCGAAGGCGTGGTCTTGTCGCAGCCGGTGGTCAGCACCACGCCGTCGAGCGGATAGCCATAGAGGATTTCGACGAGGCCGAGATAGGCGAGATTGCGGTCGAGCGCGGCCGTCGGGCGTTTGCAGTTCTCGAAGATCGGATGCGTGGGAAATTCGATCGGAATGCCGCCGGCATCGCGAATGCCGTCGCGCACGCGATTGGCGAGTTCGATATGCACCCGATTGCAGGGTGTAAGGTCGCTGCCGCTCTGGGCAATCCCGATGATCGGCCTGCCGGAACGCAGCTCCTCCGGCGTGATGCCATAATTCATGAAACGCTCGAGATAGAGCGCCGCCATGTCGATGTGATCGGGATTGTCGAACCAATCCTGCGAACGCAGGCGGCGTTTTTTCGTCTGGCTGTCCGTCATTACCATCCTCCCGATCGGGCATACGTCTCTTCGAAGTCGAGAAGCCTGGGCTTCAGCCCATCCCATCATCTCCCGCTAGCGCTCCGGCCTTGCCCGCATTGCGTATAGGTAACGCCCGCGCCGATCCTCCGAGCTGCTATCCGTCTTTGATAGTCCCCTCGCCCATGGTTGCAACCGTTTTGATGAACGTAACGCATTTTTGTCGGGTCTCCGAAAACGATACGGGCGAGAACCGCAGTTCCCGCCCGATTTACTCGACAAAGGAAGGTTGAATTCCGTTTATTCGGCCGCGAGCCGGATGACCTCGGCCTCTTCCTCCTTGTGCTCGTCCGGCTTGTGCTGGACCAGCGGGCGGTTGCCCGTCATCCGGCGCAGCAGCACGTAGAACACCGGCGTCATGAAGATGCCGAAGAAGGTCACGCCGATCATGCCGGAGAAGACCGCGACACCCATGGCGGCACGCATTTCCGCACCGGCGCCGGTCGAGACGACGAGCGGCACGACGCCCATGATGAAGGCCATGGAGGTCATGAGGATCGGGCGAAGACGCAGCCGGCTGGCCTCGACAGCAGCTTCCCGTGGCGTCCTGCCTTCGAACTCCAGTTCACGGGCGAACTCGACGATGAGGATCGCGTTCTTCGCCGATAGACCGACAAGGACGACCAGGCCGATCTGGGTGAAGATGTTGTTGTCCCCCCCGGTGAGCCAGACGCCCGTCAACGCGGCCAGCACACCCATCGGCACGATCATGATGATCGCAAGCGGGAGCGTCAGGCTTTCATATTGGGCGGCCAGCACCAGGAAGACGAGCAGCAGTGCCAGGGGGAAGACAACGACGCTCGAATTGCCGGCGAGGATCTGCTGATAGGTCAGATCCGTCCATTCGAAGTCGATGCCGGCAGGCAGGGTCTCGCGAAGGATCTTCTCGATTGCCGCCTGGGCCTGGCCGGATGAGAAGCCCGGCGCCGGACCGCCGTTGATGTCGGCGGCAAGGAAGCCGTTGTAGCGGTTGGCGCGCTCCGGACCGGTGCTCGGCTCGACCTTCAGCAGCGCCGAAAGCGGGATCATTTCGCCCGATGCCGAACGGACCTTTAATTGGCCGATATCTTCCGGCTGGGCGCGGAATTTGGCATCGGCCTGCACGCGGACGCTGTAGGTGCGGCCGAAAGCATTGAAGTCGTTCACATAGAGCGAACCGAGATAGATCTGCAGCGTCTGAAACACATCGGTGACGGAAACTCCGAGCTGCTCGGCCTTGGCGCGGTCGAGATCGGCATAGAGTTGCGGCACGTTGATCTGGAAGCTGGAGAACAGCCCGGCAAGCTCAGGCGTCTGGTAGGCCTTGGCGAGCACCGCCTTGGTCGCCTCGTCGAGTGCCTGGTTGCCCAAGCCGGCGCGATCCTCGATCTGCAGCTTGAAACCGCCCGTCGTGCCGAGACCGTTGACCGGCGGCGGCGGGAACATGGCGATGAAGGCATCCTGGATGGCACCGAACTTCTGGTTCAGCGCCATGGCGATGGCGCCGCCCGAGAGATCAGGCGTCTTGCGCTCCTCGAAGTCCTTGAGCGTCACGAAGACGATGCCGGCATTCGACGAGTTGGTGAAGCCGTTGATCGACAGGCCCGGGAAGGCGATTGCGTTGGCGACGCCGGGCTGGGCGAGCGCGATATCCGTCATGCGCTTGATGACGTCTTCCGTCCGGTCGAGGCTGGCGGCATCCGGCAGCTGAGCGAAGCCGATCAGATACTGCTTGTCCTGCGAGGGCACGAAGCCGCCGGGAACCGTCGTGAACATGCTGTAGGTCGCGCCGACCAGCGCCAGATAGACCACCATTACGATGCTCTTGCGCGACACCAGCCCGCCCACACCCTTGCCGTAGGCGTTCGAGCCGGCGCCGAATACACGGTTGAAGCCGCGGAAGAACCAGCCGAAGATGGCGTCCATGAACCGCGTCAGCCAATCCTTCGGTGCGTGGTGACCCTTCAAGAGAAGAGCTGCGAGCGCCGGAGACAGGGTCAGCGAGTTGAAGGCCGAGATGACGGTCGAGATGGCGATCGTCAGCGCGAACTGGCGATAGAACTGTCCCGACAGACCGGAAATGAATGCGAGCGGCACGAAAACCGCGACGAGCACCAGCGCGATCGCGATGATCGGGCCTGAGACTTCCTTCATCGCCTTGTAGGTGGCCGCTCTCGGCGACAGGCCCTGCTCGATGTTGCGCTCGACGTTTTCGACCACGACGATGGCGTCGTCGACGACGATACCGATTGCGAGCACCAGACCGAACAGGCTGAGCGCGTTGATCGAGAAGCCGAAGACATACATGACCGCGAAGGTGCCGATGATCGAGACCGGAACCGCAATCAGCGGAATGATCGAGGCGCGCCATGTCTGCAGGAACAGGATGACGACAAGGACGACGAGTGCCACGGCTTCAAGCAGCGTGTCGATAACCTTCTCGATCGAGGAGCGCACGAATTTCGTCGTATCGTAGACAATCTCGTACTTCACGCCCTCGGGCATGGCCAGTTGCAGTTGATCCATGGTCGCGCGCACATTGTCGGCGATCTCGATGGCGTTGGAACCGGGCGCCTGGAGCACGGCAACGGCGACCGCCGGCTTGCCGTCGAGCAGCGAACGCAGCGTGTAATCGGCAGCGCCGAGTTCGATGCGGGCAACGTCGCGAAGGCGGGTGATCTCGCCATTGGCGCCGGTCTTGACGATTATGTTGCCGAACTCCTCGGGCGTGCGCAGGCGGCCCTGCGCATTCACGTTGAGCTGCAGGTCAACGCCCGGCTTGCTCGGAGAGGCACCGATGATGCCGGCAGCCGCCTGGACGTTCTGCGAACTGATGGCGTTGCTGATGTCGCTCGCAGCGAGATCATGCTCGGCCGCCTTCTGCGGATCGACCCAAACGCGCATCGAGTAATCGCCAGCGCCGAAGACCTGCACCTGGCCGACGCCCGGGATACGGGCAAGCCGGTCCTTGATGTTGAGGGTCGCGTAGTTACGAAGATAGGTGATGTCGTGACTGTCGCCGTCGGAGACGAGATTGACGACCATGATGAAGTCTGGCGAGCTCTTGACGGTGGTGATGCCCAGCGCGCGGACTTCCGCCGGCAGGCGCGGCTCAGCTTGCGAGACCCGGTTCTGCACGAGCTGCTGCGCCTTGTCGGGGTCGGTGCCGAGCTTGAAGGTGACGGTGACATTAAGCACGCCGTCCGACGTCGCCTGGCTCGACATGTAGAGCATGTCCTCGACGCCGTTGATCTGCTCCTCGAGCGGTGTCGCCACCGTTTCGGCAATGACGCTCGGATTGGCGCCGGGATAGGTGGCGCGCACGACGACCGACGGCGGCACGACGTTGGGATATTCGGAAATCGGCAGCGCCCTGAGGCCGATCAGGCCGGCAACCACGATGAGGACCGAAAGAACGCCGGCAAAAACCGGGCGGTCGACAAAGAATCTGGAGATGTTCATATCAAAGCCCTCTCCGGGGTGAACATGGATGCAAAGTGCCTCTCCGGCGGCTTGGGAACCACCGGCGGGTCATATCAATTCGAGCATAGGCCTCCCCGGGCGAGGCATAGCCTTGCCCCGCCGGGGAAAGCGAAGTCTTACTGAGCGGTCGCGACCTTCTCTTCGATCTGCGGCACGACGACGGCCCCCGGACGGATGCGCTGCAGGCCGTTGACGACGATCTTCTCGCCCGCGTTCAGGCCGCTTTCGACCACCCGCTGACCGTCAGACAGCGTGCCGAGCTGCACCTGCCGATAGGCCACCTTGTTCTCGCCGTCGACGACGAAGACGAACTTCTTGTCCTGGTCGGTGCCGACGGCACGATCGCTGATGACGATCTTGTTCTCCGCCTTCGGCTGGCCCATGCGCACCCGCACGAACTGGCCGGGGATCAGGCGCCCGCCCGGATTGTCGAAGACTGCGCGCACGCCGATCGTGCCGCTTGATGCATCGACCTCATTGTCGATCAGCTGCAGCTTGCCTTTGATCGGTGTGCCGCTGTCGGCCAGCGTGCCGACCTCGACGGGGATCTGTTCGACCGGCGGCAAGGCGCTGTCCGTCTGCGGCAGTTGGGCAAGGGCACGCGTCACCATCTCTTCGCTGGCATTGAAGCTCGCATAGATCGGATCGACCGAAACGAGCGTCGTCAGCGCCGGCGAAGCCGAGCCGGCCGCAACCAGGTTACCCGCGGTCACCTCGATCTTGCCGATACGGCCGGACACCGGCGCCCGCACCTCAGTATAATCGAGATCGAGCTGGGCCGACTGCAATGCGGCCTGCGCCGAACGCAGTCCTGCCTGCGCCTCGGCCAGCGCGCTTTGGCGTTGATCGAGATCGCTCTGGGAGATCGTGCGGTTGTCGGAAAGCCTGCGGCCGCGATCGAGCTCGGTCTGCGCCAGGCTGACCTTCGCTTCGGCCGAAGCGACCTGGCCCTGCGCCTGCGCCACGCTCGCCTGATAGGGAGCCGGATCGATGGTGAACAGCAGGTCGCCCTGCTTGACCAGCGCACCTTCGCGGAACGCCACCGACAGGATGGCGCCGGCGACGCGGGAACGAACCTGGACACGGTCGACGGCTTCGAGGCGGCCGGAGAAACTCTCCCAAGCCGTCACATCGCGCGCCGCGACGACGGCAACCGTCACCGGCACGGCGGGAGGCTGCGCCGGGGCGGAAGCGGCCGTGGCGGTCGTGCTCATCGGCAGTTCGAAAAACAATGCAGCGCCGGAAACCGACGCAATAAGGCCTATGCCGGCGCCCACCAGGGCCCAGCGCTTGTTTCTGGACGTCATCGGTACTCTCCTTGCGGCCCCAAGCCGCCGAAATATCAGATCTTCTTCAATGCAATTGCGGTTGGACGCTTACGTCCTGAAGGAAATCTCCGAAATGGCGGCTGACGTGTTCCTGCCAATCGGGCACTTCCCCGGATTTCCCACCATAAATCGAGGGCCAGCCCGTCCCGGCGGGAATGACATGCTGGCGCACACCGACACCCGCCTTCTTCAGGCGGGCACCGTAACCAATTGTTTCGTCGTGCAGAGGATCGTCCTCGGCGGTGAAGATCAGCGCCGGCGCGACGCCCGCAAGACGCGAACAGAGGCAAGGCGCCGCGTAAGGGTGGCAGCCGCCGCCGCTCAAGTAATGGCTCCAGCCCTCTGTCCAGCGCTGCCGCATGCCAATGGCCTCCGCTCTGCGGATAGAGGATGTGCCCATGAAGGGATCAAGCAGCGGCGAAATCAGAATCTGCCCATCGAGTGCGTCGGGCAGTTGGTCGCGCGCCTTCAGCGCCACACCGGCGGCGACATTGCCGCCGGCCTCTTCGCCGGCGACGAAGAGCAGCGACTTGCGGTCGCCGAGACCGGCAGCGCGCTTGTTGGCGAGATAGGTAAAAACCGAGAAGGAAACTTCCAGCGCCTTCGGAAACAGGTTCCCGGATAGGCTGCTGTAATCGACGGCGGCGACGATGGCGCCAGCCTTGGCAAGGCTGATCGCCACCGGTCGGTCGACATTCGTCTCGCTGTCGAGAAACGCTCCACCATGCAGATAAAGCACGATCGGCGGACCTTTGCCATAATCGGCGCCTTGGTAGATGCGTGCGGAAACGGGGCCGATGGCCACCTTATCCAGCATCATATCTTTCCATTCCACCGTCATGATTGCCGTCTCTTTGTGCATCGCGACAAACAGAAAACGCCGTCGCTTGCATTTTGCATAAAAAAGATATTGTTATTCAGAACAGGGAATAAGAAGCGATATCGCGATTACACTGTTCCGATTCTCGAATAATGGTGCAACGCAAACTGCGGACTTGAAACCGATGGATCAACTTTCGGCAATGCGCGTCTTCATCCGCGTGGTGGAGACGGGCAATTTCACCCGCGCCGCCGACATGCTCGCTATGCCGAAGGCGACGGTGACCAATCTCATCCAGGGCCTGGAAGCGCATCTGCGCACCAAGCTTCTGAACCGTACCACGCGACGGGTCATGGTGACCACGGACGGCGCGCTTTATTACGAACGCGCCGCCCAGCTTATCTCCGAACTGGAGGAACTCGACGGCAGCCTCTCCAACTCGCAGAGCCTGCCGAGCGGGCGGCTGCGCGTCGAAATGAGCGGCGCCTTTGCTGACGCAATCGTCGTCCCGGCTCTTTGCGACTTTTATCAGCGTTATCCGGATATCCGTCTGGACCTCGGCGTCAGCGACCGCACGGTGGATTATCTGGTCGAAAATGTCGATTGCGCGTTGCGGGCCGGCACGCCTACCGACCAGTCGCTCATCGCCCGGCGCGTGTCGGAGATGGAACTCATCACCTGTGCTTCGCCAAGTTACATCCAGAAATTCGGCATGCCCGAACGCCCTGAGGATCTGGAGGCCGCACATTTTTCGGTGAACTATTTCCGCGCTCAGAACAACCGGACGCTGCCCTTCGAATTTCGCAGGGACAACGAGACGATTGAAACCAACCCGCGCTATATCGCCTCCGTCAACGACAGCCGCACCTATCTGACAGCAGCGCTGACGGGGCTCGGTGTCGCGCAGGTACCGACCTTCATGGCGCGCGAGCCGATGCGGCGGGGCGAACTCGTCCGCGTGCTGCCGGAATGGCGCCGCGATCCGATCCCGCTATATGTGGTCTATCCGCCGAATCGCCACCTCAGCAACAAGGTCCGCGTCTTCGTCGACTGGCTGGTGAAGCTTCTGGTCGAGGCCAAGCTGAACGACTATTGAGCGGCAAAACAGATACGGCCCGGAAGGAGGGGAACCTTCGACGGGCGGCAATATTTTGAACATCGGACCTGTCGCGCCGCAGAGCGGGCGCGGCAGGCTCTGGAGGTTCGTAAGAGAGCGTCAGGGAACTCCACTCTCTCGCGATAAAGCAGTTATAGGCACTCCCCATAAGATTGTAAGAGGGAAAGCCTACAAGCGCCGATCACATAATCGCGATGAGCTCGCTTTCGTCAGATCATGCCGCCATTGGCGCGCAGCGTCTGGCCGTTGATCCAGCCGCCGTCCGGGCCGGCGAGGAAGGCGACCGCCGACGCGATGTCCTCGGGCGTACCGAGGCGCTCCAGCGGGTTCATCTTCGCCATGCGGGCGACGAGTTCCTCTGATTTGTCGTTGAGGAAAAGATCGGTGGCGACAGGACCGGGCGCAATGGCATTGACGGTGATATTGCGGCCGCGCATTTCCTTGGCCATGATCGCCGTCAGCGTTTCGACGGCCGCTTTGGTCGCGGCGTAGACGCTGTAGGTTTCAAGCGTCAAGCCGACGATCGAGGTCGAGAAGTTAATGACCCGGCCGCCGTGGCGCAAGCGCCTGGCCGCTTCCCTCAACGTGTTGAAGGTGCCCCTGAGATTGACGCCGATCTGGCGGTCGAAGTTTTCGTCGTCAGTTTGAGCGAGCGAGGAGAGCATCATGATGCCGGCATTGTTGACGAGCACGTCGATGCCACCGAAAGCGGCTTCCGCGGCATCGAACATGCGGCGCACGGCGCCCGCATTGCTGACATCGGCTTTCGCGGTCAGCGCCTTGCCGCCGGCCAGCTCGATCTCCCGGGCCAGTTCTTCGGCCGGGGTGGCATTTTCCGCTGACGCCGACGCCGGTATCCCTGCTCTATCCCCGCAACCGCCAGCTTTCACCGCGCGTGCGCGTCTTCATCGACTGGCTGGTGAAGGTCTTCGCTCGACAAAATCCGGAAAGCGCGCATCATTAAGGCGCGCCTTGCGCATGTAAGCGCTTTTTTCGGGGGAGGCCATGGCACTCAGCGACATCACTGTCTACCAGACGGAAGACGGCTTCGTCATCGAATTCGGCGGCGAGGGCGAAGACAGCATTGCCGTGACGTTGCGCAGCAGGCCAGAGCTAACCTCGGAAAATGCCGTCTCGCGCGCCAAGGCCCTGCTTGCGACAGCCATCGAACCCACCCATGGCGACGGCCCGCGCAGCAAGGATGCCGCCCTGCTTGAAGAAGAACTGGAAGAGGGGCTCGAAGATTCTTTTCCGGCAAGCGACCCGGTTTCGGTGACGGTCTCCTCGATCCCAATGCGCGATCCGAATGCCGGCCGGTAACACCTGCTTGTCACGTCAAACGCTTTTAGGGTGACGCCAAGCGCACCGAATGGTATCTGCCTTGGCCATGACCGATGGTGGAATGACAAGCGGCGCGATCGGCGCCGGCGCGCTTGCCGGCGAAAGCCTCAAGGCGTTTTTCGAGCGCGATGCGGCCACTGTTGCCCGGGCTCTGCTCGGCTGCCATCTCACAGTCGACGGTGTCGGCGGCCGCATCACCGAGACGGAAGCCTATTTCCCCGATGACGAGGCCTCGCACAGCTTCCGCGGCCCGACCAGGCGCAATGGCGCCATGTATGGCCGCCCCGGCAATGTCTACATCTACCGCATTTACGGCATGTATTGGTGCCTGAACTTCGTCTGCCATCCGGGTTCGGCCGTGCTCATCCGGGCGCTTGAGCCGGAAACAGGAATCCCTCTGATGATGCAGCGGCGCGGCACCGACATGTTGACGGCGCTTTGCAGCGGCCCCGGCAAACTCTGCCAGGCGCTCGGCATCGACATCGAGATCAACGACCGGCTGCTCGACCACCCGCCCTATGCGCTGACGCTCTCCGCGCCGGTGCCGATCGTTTCGGGTAAGCGCATCGGCATCACGAAAAATGCCGACGCGCCATGGCGCTTCGGCATCCAGGGATCGCGTCATCTCAGCAAGCCGTTTGGCTGACTATTCCATGACGGCACTGTGGTCGACGGCGGGCGCCGCTTTCGGCTTGCGCAGCAGCAGAACCAGCGGAATGACCGCAAGCGACATCAGCATCAGCAGCTTGAAATCGTCCATATAGGCGATGATCGTCGATTGCAGCGTGATGATCTCGTTGAGCGAGGCGCGCCCGGCCGCCGTCACGGGACTGAGCCCCTGCGCCGCCGCCGCATTGAAGGCATGGTTGAACGGCGTCACATAGGCGGCGATCGATTCATGATTGCTCTGCGTGTTTTCGACGATCAGCGCCGAGACGATCGAGATGCCCACCGACGAGCCGATGTTGCGCGATAGATTGTAAAGGCCGGTGCCGTCGCCGCGCATATGGGCGGGTAGCGTGGCGAAAGCGATCGTCGTCAGCGGCACGAAGAGGAAGCCGAGACCGGCGCCCTGGATGAAACCGACCGAGATGATCGTCCATTGCGAGACGTCGGGCGTCCAGCCGGTCATGTCGTACATCGCCCAGGCAGTCAGGCCGAGGCCGAGCCCCAGCAGCCAGCGTGTATCGACCTTGCCGATCAGCCGCCCGACGATGAACATGCAAAGCATGGTGCCGAGCCCGCGTGGCCCCATGACGATGCCAGCGGTGATGACGGGATAGCCCATCAGCGTCTGCAGATAGGGCGTCATCAGCGCCAGCGAGGCGAGATAGGTGATGCCGATCACGAAGATGAAGATCATGCTGATCGTGAAATTCTGGTCCAGAAACAGCTTCGGATTGACGAAGGACTTCTCCGCCGTCAGCGTGTGCACCAGCAGCAGATAGAAGGCGGCAGCACAGATGATCGCTTCGAGCATGATCTCGCCGGAAGAAAACCAGTCGAGCTGCTCACCGCGGTCGAGGAAGAGCTGCAGCGAGGCGATGAACAGGCTCATCATGCCGAAACCGAACCAGTCGAGCTTGGCGAGCGCATCCCTCTTCGTTTCCGATACGAAGATGACGATACCGGCAAAGGCCAGCGCACCGATCGGCACGTTGATGTAGAACACCCAGCGCCAGCTGATATTGTCGGTCAGCCAGCCGCCGATGACCGGGCCGAGCACCGGCCCGACCATGACCGAGACGCCGAAGAGCGCCATGGCCGAACCGCGCTCCTCGACCGTGTAGATGTCGAGCAGGATGCCCTGGGAAAGCGGCACCAGCGATGCGCCGAACAGGCCCTGGAGCAGGCGGAAGGCGACGATCTGGTTCAGCGACTGCGCCAGGCCGCAGAGCACCGAGGCGCCGACGAAGCCTGATATGGCGACGAGCAGCACGCGCTTGCGGCCGAACTTGGCGGCAAGGAAACCGGAGGGCGGCGTCATGATCGCCGCCGCGACGATGTAGGACGTCAGCACCCAGTTGATTTGGTCGGCAGAGGCCGACACGCTGCCTTGAATATAAGGCAGCGCCACGTTGGCGATCGTCGTATCCAGCGCCTGCATGATGACGGCGAGAATGACGCAGGCGGTGATCGCACCGCGATTGGCAACGGGGATCGCCGGAGATGCGGGAGCGTTACTCATGATCCTTGCCCTGAGACCGGCCCAGAAGCTTGTTGACGAAGTCGGGCAATCCGCGGGCATGGCCGGTTTCGACATCGACGACCGTGCTCATGCCAACGCGAAGCGGCGGCTTGCCTCCGGCGTCCTCAATGCTGACGCGCATCGGAATGCGCTGGACGACCTTCACCCAGTTGCCGGTGGTGTTCTGCGCCGGCAGCAGCGAGAAGCTGGAGCCGGAGGCCGGACTGATGCTCTCGACCTTGCCCTTCCACATCATGCCGGGATAGGTGTCGACGTAGATCTCCGCCGTCTGCCCGGGCTTGACGTAGGTCAGCTCGGTCTCCTTCGGGCTGGCGGCGATCCACAGATGGTCGGTGGCGACAAGCGAGAAGGCCTGCTGCGACGCCTGAAGATAAGAGCCCACCTGCAAGGCGTTGACATTGGTGACGATGCCATCGAACGGCGCCTTGACGACGCTGTGGTCAAGCTCGCGCTGCGCATTGTCAACCTGGGATTTGGCCTGCAGATAGAGCGGGTTTTCCTCGACCGGCTGGTCAGCACTGCCGCCGAGCTCGGCGAGCGTCGTTGCCGCTTCGGCCTTGGCGACGGCAACCTTCTGCCGCGCGGCCTCGAGATTGTGCTTGGCCTCGTCATAGGCAGATTGCGTCGCGCTGCCGTTGTTGACAAGGCTCTGCTGCCGATCGAACTGATCCTGGTAATAGGGCAGATCGGCTTCCGCCTGCGTGATCTCGGCGAGCGACTGCTGATAACTTGCCTTGAGGTTCATGATCTGATTGCGCTGCGCGCCGAGCTGCGCCTTGGCGCCATCGAGCGCAATCTTGAAGGAATCGGATTTGAGGCTGAAGAGCACCTGCCCCGCCTTGACCGCCTCGTTCTCATGCACATTGATTTGCTCGACGATGCCCGAGACATCGGTGGTGACCCCGACCATATCGGCCTGGATATAGGCGTTGTCGGTCGACATCACCTGGCCGCCATTGACGTAACAATAACCGCCGACAACGAGCGACACCGGCAGCAGGGCGAACAGGACGGGCCGTGTGAGACTGCGCCGGCGGCGGACCTTGTTGCCGCCAGGCGCAGCCACGGCGGCAGCCGGCGCTGAACTGGATGAAGGCGCTTCGGCTACCGTTTCCTGCTGTTTGATTTCGTTTTCGTCAGATGTCTTGGCGTCGGCAACGACGCGGAGGTTGGGTTGATCAGCCATCGTTCATCTCATTCTCTTCAACTGGTGTTCGGCAAGCCTGCACCAGGTTCGTCTTCATTGCGGACAAGATTTGGTAGAGCTGCTCGCGCTGCGCGGCCGAAACGCCGTCCAGCGCTTCGGCGCGGGTCACATCGCCGAGCTCGCGCATTTCGGCGAGCAGCGGATGGGCTGCTTCGCGCATGTAGAGCAGCCAGATGCGCCGGTCGGTCGGGTGCTGGCGGCGCTCGATCAGCCCGCGTTCGGCGAGCTTGTCGAGGATGCGCACCAGCGTGATCGGCTCGACTTCGAGAATTTCGGCAAGGCCGCTCTGATGGATGCCTTCATTGTTGGAGAGATAGGCAAGCGTCTGCCATTGCGACCGGGTCAGCCCAAGGCACTTCGCGCGCTGCTCGAACCGCTTGCGCAGCAGCCGCGCAACGTCATGGAGAAGGAAACCGAGTGTGGGCGTAGAGCTCATGAAAACCTGCGACCGAATTTATAAGCATACTTATAATATGGGTATGTATATTGAGCTTGCCGTCAGCACAAGGACGCAGACGGCAGATTCCGCAACGTCGGCTGAAATGCCGCAGCTTGGGCTCAAGCCCGTTTGACAGTGGCCGCGGGCTTGCGCCGCCCTAATTCTGCGGCAGGAACGCCTCCGCACGAGGCGCGTATTTGGGGAGCTTGATGGCGTTCTTCGAAAGCATGCTGACCCTCCTGCTGGTGGCGATTGTCTTTCTGCAATTCTCCAGGAAGTTTCGAATTCCGTATCCGACAATGCTGTCGATCGCCGGCGTCATCGTTGCGGCTGTGCCCTGGGCTCCCGAGGTTGCCATTGATCCCGACCTTGCATTGGCGTTGCTGGTCGCGCCCGTGCTCTTCGACGCCGCTTATGATCTGCCGCCGAGAACATTGAGGCGCAACTGGCTGCCGCTCTTTTCGCTCGCCGCGATCGCCGTGATCCTGACAGCTGCAGCCGTAGCCGTCGTCGGGGTGACAATGGCCGGCCTGCCGCTGGCCGCGGCCGTCGCGCTCGGGGCCATCGTCGCGCCGCCGGATGCCGCCGCCGCCACCGCCATGCTCGATCGCTTCGCCCTGCCGCGCCAGACCTATGTCGTCCTGAAGGGCGAGAGCCTTTTGAACGATGCCGTCGCGCTTCTGATCTTCAGCGCTGCGGTTTCTGCCGCGGCGAGTCCGGCCTTCTTTTCCGGCGCCCTGGCGGAACTGGCTCTCGCCGTCCCCGGTGGCCTCGTCTTCGGCTATCTCATGGGCCGTCTCTACATGGTCGTCGGCCTGAGGCTCGCCGGCACGCTCGGCGGCACGCTACTCGAATTCGTCGCCACCTTCGGCACGTGGATAATCGCCGAGCGGCTGCATTTTTCGGCGATTCTGGCCATCGTCGTCTACGCGATGGTGATTGCCCGCTACATGCCGGAACGACAGACGGCCCGCCACCGCATCCACTCCTATTCTGTGTGGGAGGCTGCGGTCTTCCTGCTCAATGTGCTCGCCTTTCTGCTGATGGGCCTGCAGGCCCGCCAGATCGTCCTCGACCTCGATCCCGGCCGACTGAGTTTCGCGATCGGCTTCGCCGCCGCGGTCTTCGGAACCGTCGTCGTCGTCCGTCTCGCCTGGGTGCTCTTCTACAACCGGGCGATCAAATTTCTCGCAGCGCGCAGACGCACGATACAGGCCGCTCCGACGTTTGCAGCCAGCCTGCTTGCCGGCTGGTGCGGCATGCGGGGCCTCGTCACCCTGGCGACGGCACTCGCCCTGCCGATCGACTTTCCCGATCGCGACATCATCCTGCTCAGCGCGCTCGCCGTCGTCCTCGGGACGCTTATCGTCCAGGGACTGACGCTCGGCCCGCTGATCCGTTTTCTAAAATTCGATCCGGACACGTCCCTGGAGCGCGATCTCGCCAGAGCCCGCGTGGCGTTGATCGATGCAGCGCTGGCCGAGCTTACAGGCGGCGAGGACGAATCCACCCGCATCCTGCGCGATGTCTACACTTCGGAGCGCAAGATCGCCGCGGACGGGAAACATCCACGCGAGGTCAGCAGGCTCGATAAGCAGCGCCGCAATGTCATCGTCGCAAAACGCGCCAAGCTGGCAGCGATGCGCCGCTCCGATGAGATCGACGACGATGTCTTTCATATGCTGGAACAGGAACTTGACTGGGCCGAACTCGGCGCGCTTCCGCCCGGCAGAGACGAAATCGTCGAGAGCTGACGCCCTTCCGCGACGTCTCTGTGGATTCAGGAAGCGCCGCCAATTGGCATTTGCAATTTTTCGCCGCTGCCGTTTATAGTCCAATTCCATAGCGTTACGATTTTTCTGATCTGCATGCCTGCCGGCCTTCCTTTCCAGGGTATTGGACGCCGGAGAAATCAAGGGGGCGAACGCCTCCGATCAAGCAGCAAGACATGAACGACATCACTTCATATTAGGTTTGGCGGCAGCAAAAAGCGCGCGCCGAGATTGGAGGACCGGTATGACTTACGCGCTTCGACAGATCGCGGTGTTTGGCTGCATGGCGGCGTTGATGCCTCTGGCCGCGCTGGCTCAAAACGCCCCGCCGCCCCCGCCCGTCACCGTCGCCAAGCCGGTTGTTCGTGACGTCGTCGACAGCGACGAGTTCATCGGTCGCTTCGAACCGGTCGACGAAGTCTCCGTTCGCTCGCGCGTCGGCGGTTACCTGCAGGAAATCCATTTCCAGGACGGCGCCCTGGTCAAGCAGGGCGATCTGCTCTTCGTCATCGACCAGAGACCCTTCATAACGGCGCTTAACCAGGCAAAGGCGACCCTCGAAGCGTCACAATCCACCCTGGTCTTTGCCGACGCGCAGTACAAGCGCGCCCAGTCCCTTGCCTCGAGCGGCAGTCAGTCGGCGCAGACGCTGGATGATCGCCGCCGCGAATTCGATTCGGCCGAGGCCAATGTCCGCGGCGCGCGGGCCGCTGCCGACCGTGCGTCGCTCGACATGGAATATACGGAAATCAAGGCGCCGCTCAGCGGCCGTATCGACCGCCGGCTGATCTCGGCCGGCAATCTCGTGCAGACCGACCAGACCGTGCTCACGACAATCGTTTCTCTCGACCCGATCGATTTCTATTTCGACGTCGACGAACGCCGCCTGCTGAATTTTGCCGACACGGCCCGCAAATTGGGCAAGGATCTCCAGCAGGGCGGCGGCGGACTGGATGTCTCCGTCACGATCTCGGATCCCAATGCCAAACCTTTCAAAGGAAAGCTCGATTTCGCCGAGAACCGGGTCGACAACCAGAGTGGCACCATTCGTTTGCGGGCCCGTTTCCCCAACCCTGACCTTGTCCTGCAGCCCGGCCTCTTCGGCCGCATACAGGTCGAAGCTTCCAACACTTATCAGGCCATTCTTGTCCCCGACGAGGCAATCGGCTCGGATCAGAACGAGCGCGTCGTCTATGTCGTTGCCGACGACGGCACGGTTTCGACCAAGCCCGTGAGACCTGGACCGCGGCTCTACGGCTACCGCGTGATACGCGAGGGTCTCGACGGCACCGAGACGATCGTCGTCAACGGCGTAATCCGCGCCCGTCCCGGCTCGAAGATCACGCCCCAGATGACCGAACTGCCGAAAGAGCGGCAGGACACGGCGCCCGAAACCGCCGGCGCGGAGAGCGGACAATGAGATTCGCTCATTTTTTCGTGGACCGGCCGATCTTTGCGGCCGTGATCTCGATCGTCCTGCTCGTCGTCGGCGGCATCGCCTATACGCAGCTGCCAGTATCACAATATCCGGAGATCGCGCCGCCGACGATCGTCGTGCGCACCTCCTATCCGGGCGCCGATCCGCAGACCATCGCCGACACGGTTTCGACGCCGCTCGAACAGCAGATCAACGGCGTCGAAGACATGCTTTACATGTCTTCCTATTCGAGTGCCGACGGCGCCATGTCGCTGACGATTACCTTCAAGCTCGGCACCGACCTCGATAAGGTCCAGGTGCTTGTCCAGAACCGCGTCTCCATCGCCCTCCCCCGCCTTCCCGAGGAAGTCCAGCGGCTCGGCGTGACAACCGACAAAAGTTCGCCGGATCTGATGATGGTCGTGCACCTGCTGTCGCCGACGCACCGTTATGACCAGCTTTACGTCTCCAACTACGCCCGCAACCGCATCCGCGACGTTCTCGTTCGCCTGGATGGCGTCGGCGACGTGCAGCTGTTCGGCGAGCGCCAGTATTCGATGCGAATCTGGCTGGACCCGGAAAAGCTCTCTGCTTACGGCATGACATCCGATGACGTCGTCGCCGCCCTCAGAGACCAGAACGTTCAGGTGTCGGGCGGCAAGATCGGCGCGCCGCCGGTGACCGGCAAGAACGCGTTCGAATATACGGTGCGGACGGACGGACGCTTCTCCGACGTGCGCGAGTTCCGCTACGTCATCGTCAAATCGACGGATAGCGGCCGGCTCGTGCAATTGCAGGACGTCGCCCGCATCGAACTCGGCGCACAGGACTACGTCACCAACAGCTATCTCAACAACGATCCCGCGGTCGCGCTCGGCATCTTCGCCCGGCCGGGGACCAATGCCCTGGATACCGCCCATCAGGTCCAGGCGATCATGAAGGACCTGTCGCAGAATTTCCCGCAAGGGCTGGAATATCGCATCGTCTACGACACGACCGAATTCATCTCGGATTCGATCTCCGAAGTGTATCGAACCATCGTCGAGGCGGCCATCCTGGTGGCGATCGTCGTGCTCGTCTTCCTGCAATCCTGGCGAACCGCGATCATTCCGATCATTGCCATCCCCGTCTCGCTCATCGGCACCTTCGCCGTCCTCTTGGCCTTCGGCTTCTCGCTCAACATGCTCACCCTGTTTGGCCTGGTGCTGGCGATCGGCATCGTCGTCGACGATGCGATCGTGGTGGTGGAAAATGTCGAGCGCAATCTCGCCCGCGGCATGACGCCGAAACAGGCCTCCCACGTCACGATGGACGAAGTCGGAACCGCCGTCATCGCCATCTCGCTGGTGTTGATCGCCGTCTTCGTGCCGACAGCCTTCATTCCAGGCATCTCGGGACAGTTCTACCGGCAGTTCGCGGTCACCATCGCCGTCACCACCGCGATATCCGCGTTGAACTCGCTGACGCTTTCGCCCGCCCTGGCCGGCATATTGCTCAAGCCCCATGACCACGAAACCAGGCGCGTCAATATGGCTACACGCCTGGGGCGCGGCCTTGCCGATGGCTTCAACCGTGGATTCGATCGGATGAGTTCCGGCTATTCATGGACCGTTCGGCACCTGGTCAGCAGCTGGGTCGGCTTGAGCGCTGCCATGGTCGCCTTCGTCTGCCTGCTGGGGGCAACCTGGTACATGGGCACGCGCGTTCCCTCGGGTTTCATCCCGACCATGGACCAAGGCTACGCGATCATCGTCATACAACTTCCTGACGGCGCCTCGCTTGCGCGTACCGACGCCGTCGTCAAGCAGGTGGGCGATATCGCCCGTACCGTGCCGGGCGTCGGCAATGCCGTGCAGTTTGCCGGCTTCAGCGGGGCGACATTCACCAATGCCTCGAATGCCGGCGTCGTCTTCGTCCCGTTCAAATCCTTCGCCGAACGCGAAGAAGGCGGAGACAACGCCAACAAGATCATCGGCGAGCTTTTCGGCAAGCTGCAAAGCATCCAGGAAGCCTTCATCATCGCCATACCGCCGCCATCCGTGCGGGGTGTCGGCAATTCCGGCGGCTTCAAGATGCAGATTTCCGACCTTGAAAACGCCGATATGACGCGGGTGCTCGCCCTCGCCCGCCAGATGATGGGTGCGGCAGCGACGACGGAGGGATTGACCGGCGTCTTTACGACATTCTCCGATGCAAGCCCGCAATATTTCCTGGCGATCGACCGTGACAAGGCGCGCTTCCTCAATGTGCCGATCCCCAATATCTTCAACGCGCTCTCCATCAATCTTGGCGTCGCTTACGTCAACGATTTCAACGCGTTCGGCCGCGTCTACCAGGTTCGCGCCCAGGCCGACCGGCAGTATCGCATGGATAGGGAAGATATCCTCGCCCTGAAGGTTCGATCGGCGACCGGCGCGCTGGTTCCGCTTGGAACCCTGATGGACATTCAGGATGCCAGCGGCCCGGCGCTTGTCCAGCGTTACAACATGTATGTCTCGGTGCCGCTTCAGGGCAATCCGACGCCAGGCACGTCAACGGGCGACGCCATCGCGAAGATGGAGGCGCTGGCGGCGAAGATCCTGCCGCAGGGAACGACCTTCGAATGGACGGAACTCGCCTATCAGGAGACCCATACCGGCAACACCGCCGTCTATATCTTCGCCCTGTCGGTGATCTTCGTATTCCTGGCGCTGGCGGCGCAATATGAAAGCTGGGTTCTGCCGCTGGCGATCATCCTCATCGTGCCGCTCGCGGTGCTGGCGGCGCTGATCGGGGTCTCGCTCCGCGGCATGGACAACAATGTCCTGACGCAGATCGGCCTGATCGTGCTGATCGGCCTTGCGGCCAAGAACGCCATTCTGATCGTCGAGTTCGCGCGACAAGCGGAAGAAGAAGGCAAATCGCCGGTCGAGGCGGCGATCGAGGCCAGCCATCTTCGCCTGCGCCCGATCCTGATGACGGCTTTCGCCTTCATCTTCGGCGTGCTGCCGCTTGCCATCGCCACCGGCCCCGGCGCCGAAATGCGCCAGTCGCTCGGCACTGCCGTCTTCTCGGGCATGCTCGGCGTGACGATCTTCGGCCTGTTCCTGACGCCGGTTTTCTACGTCGTGCTGCGCGGCCGGCGTCGCAACCGCTCAGCTGACAGGCCGGTCGAAGCGGTCCCGACCGAAAGGGAGACGGTTTGATCACTCCAGTGACAATGCCTGTCAGGTGGAAAACAGATGCACCTGGCCCTGCCACAGACGGGCGACGGTCAGCCTGCCGCTGCGATAGGCGCGCGTATCGAGATTGAGCCGCCCCGCGCGAACCTCCGGCTCGTCGTTCGGCGTATGACCATGGACGACGAGTTTCGGCAAAGGGATCCTGCTTTCGAGAAATCGGTGGCGGATGAGCACCAGATCCTCGTCGGTCTGCGCCGCGATTGGCCGCGCCGGATCGATGCCGGCATGGACGAACAATACGCTCGGCGTGTCCAGCATGATCGGCATCGCCCGCATGAAATCGATATGCGTGTGCGGCAGCGAATGACGGAGGAAGGCGTCAAGCTGTGCACCGGAGGGAAAGACCAGCGGCAGATGTTCCGGATCGAGCCCATAGGATTTCAGCGAGTGCGCCGATCCCATCCGCATCCAGTCGTCATAGGAAAGCCAGCCGTCGATATAATCGAGCATGGCGATCTCGTGGTTGCCGGCAAGGCAGATCCGATCGAAACCTTGCGGCGGCGGATCCATGAGGTGAGCGATGACCTGCGCCGATTCCGGGCCGCGGTCGATATAATCGCCGAGCGTCACGATCAGCTTGCGCCCGGGCAGCCGTGCCGCATCGCGCAGGATAGCCTGTTCGGCCTTCACGAGCAGGTCGCGCCGGCCGTGAATGTCGCCGATGGCATAGGTTGGTATATCGGCGATATCCAGCGTCGGACGCGGTCTCGGCTCGCGTGCCATTTTCGAAACCTCGCTGCGGCGAGCAAGAGAGTCGCTCATCATGTTTCTCAATCAAGGAAGCCCCGGTTAACCATAAGTAGCGTCGAGGGCAAGGCGATCAAGTTGGTGAGAAAATTCGAAGCATCGGTTTTTTCTAGAAAAACCGTTCTTATCATCCGGAGCGAAATCCCTCACTCCTGTTATCCGTCGAGGAAAGAGTGATCGATGGGAACCATATCGCAGTTTCGTGACCGCCTGAGACCGCCAGCGCAGCGCATCGAGAGCGAAGAGGCGGCAATCTCCACGGCCCGTGACCTCGCCACCGCATTCCGGCGCGAGGCGAGCGAACGCGATATCAACCGCATTCTGCCGTTTGCCGAAGTCGACGCGCTGTCGATGTCGGGACTGACGGCGATCACTGTTCCGCCCGACCATGAAGGGCTCGACGTGCCGAATGCCCTACTTGCCGAAATCGTTGCGATCATTGCCGAGGCCGATGCCTCGATCGGCGAGACTCTGGAAAGTCATTTTTCCGCGCTGGAAACACTCCGCATTCAGGCCGGAGAGGATCTGAAGGCCTCGCTATTTGCCCGGGTGCTGCTCGGCGACCGCTTCGCGGCCGCCGCTTTCGCCGAGGGATGCGAGGTGACGGACGAAGGCCCGGGCTATCGCCTCAGCGGCCGCACTCGGCAGGCCGCCGGTATCCTCTATGCCGACTGGATCGCCGCCGCCCTCACACTTCCGCCCGACCGCCCGGCGACTTTCTACCTCACCGGCAGCGATGAAGACCTGCAGGTGGTCGATGATTGGGACGGCTTCGGCCAGCGCACCAATGGATCGGCAACGGCGATCGCCGGTCCACTCCATGTTAACGCCGATGCCATCGTGCCGGCGCCTTCGCTTGGATATTCGACCGGCGTGTCGCTTGGCCTGCTGCTCAAGGCCGGGGTAAGCCTCGGTATCGCGCGAGCCGCGTGGGCCGACCTGATGAAAGCGATCGGCGATCGCGCCGCCGTCCTCTCTCAGCTCGGCAAACATGCCGTTGGCATCGAAGCGACGGCGGCGGCCTTGGAACGGGCTGGCAGAAAACTCGACTTTGCCCAGGTCAATCCCGTGGAGGCGGCGATGGCGGACGCGTATTTTTCCGCTTCGGCGGCCGCGATCATAGCCGGCGATACGGCGCTCGCCACCGCCAATGCGCTGTTCGAACTCGCAGGGCAGGCATCGGCCGGTATCGGGCTCAATCTCGACCGCCATTGGCGCAATGCCCGCATTCACGCGCTTTCGCTGCCTCGGGATAGGCTGCTGCGCAGCGCAGGCGAGTATGTGTCGCAGAAAGTCGAGAACTGAAAGATTGCAGAGGGCGCCGCCGTTATGCGGGACGATGTGGAAACGAAGAGATCTCAGCTGGCGGCAGAGATCGGAAATTCTTCCGTAGCGCCCTCGACATGGCCGCCGGCCGCAACGAATTGCTCGAGGGTCATATTGTCGAGGATGGCGGCGATCGCGTCCCGAACATCGGTCATCGAACGCCGCACCTGACAGGTTTCCGGATCGGCGCAATCGTCGCAGGCCTCATAGGCCGTACGGCTGGCACAGCGGATCGGCGCTAAGGGCCCGTCGAGCGTGCGGATGACATGACCGATGCGGATTTCGGAAGCCGGCCGCGACAGGGAATAGCCGCCGCCGGGTCCCTTCTTCGAACGCAGGATGCCGACATTGCGCAGCTCCAAGAGGATCGTATCGAGAAACTTCTTCGGGATATTGTTGCGGGCGGCAACGTCATTGATGAAGGCGGTCTCGCCCGGCGGCAGCCGCGCCAGATCGACCAGCGCCTTCAGGCCATATTTTCCCTTTTTCGTCAGCATCGTCTTTGCCCTGTCGAAAACGCAATACTTATCCTGCCAATAGCAGGCAAATAGCGTCGAAAGCGTGAAGATACAACAAAATAGCTATTATTTATAGCTTATCTCGGCAACGTCCGCAGAAGTGCCGCCAGTCCTCGGCCTCCAGCGCGCTTTGCCGTTGATCCGTCAGATTGTTTTCAACATGCCTCCGTCAACGAAATAGGTCGACCCGATGCAGTAGCTTGCCCGTTCCGAGCTTAGGAAGACGAAGACATTCGCCAGTTCTTCCGGCGTGCCGAAGCGTTTGGAAGCAGCATGCTCATTGGCGACGCTCTGCAGATAGCCTTCCCAGTTGCCGCCGGTTTCGGCCGTCAGCTGCTTGGCGGTCTTGATCCAGTCCGGCGTCAGGATCAGGCCGGCATTGACGCAGTTGACGCGGATATTGTCCGGGATGAGCTCGGTCGAGAGCGTCTTCGAAAACATCATCAGCGCCGATTTGCTGACATTGTAGATCGGCTCGTACCAGAGCGGCTGGACGGCGCAGATCGAGGCATTGTGCAGGATGACCCCGCCGCCGCGCCTCTTCATCTGCGGCGCGATACCGCGGGCAAGCCGCACGGCAGCCATCACATGCAGGTCCCAATAGGCCTGCCACTTCTCGTCCGGCGCCTCCATCACCGTCTCGTTCGATCCGGTTCCGGCATTGTTGATGAGGATGTCGGCGCCGCCCTTCTCCGCGGCGGCCGCAATAATCGCCTCCGTTCCCGCAACGTTCGCAACGTCGGCAGCAACGGCGGTGGCGCTGACACCGTATTTCCCAGTGATACGGGCAGCCTCCGCCTCCAGCCGCTCACCGCCGCGCGCGGCGAGCACGAGGCTGGCGCCCTCGGCCGCCAGCCCTTCGGCGATCGCCAGCCCGATGCCGACCGACGCGCCCGTTATGACCGCGGTCTTTCCCTTCAATCCCAGATCCATATCTTCCTCCAGCAACGCCGGCGATCCCGGCCTGATGTGCGGAGTGTTCCGTCAATGAATCCGGGCGTCAAGCCTTGCGGCAGGCTCCGATCTGGCGCAGCCTGCGCCCCGCACAGGGGAGGAGTTTTCATGCGACGTTATTCGGCCTGCATAGAGTGGCTGTTTGCCGAAGCGGGCGACCGCTTTCCCGACCGCATCCGTCGCGCCCATACCGGCGGCCTGACGGCGGTCGAATTCTGGCGATGGAGCGACAAGGACCTGGGTGCGATCGAGGCGGTGCTTAATGAAACCGGCCTTGCGGTGACCAGCCTCGTTGCCGAACCGATGATCGCGCTGACCGACGCCGCCAACCGGCACGCCTGGCTCGAGGGCCTGGCCGAATCCGCGGCCGTCGCCAGACGTCTCGGCGCGCCGGTGCTGATTGCCCAAGCGGGAGACGATCTTCCCGGCTTCACCCGGCAGGCGCAGCGTCTGGCTCTCACCGAAACGCTGAAAGCCGGCGCCGACGTCCTCGAAGGCAGCGGCGTGCGCCTCGGCGTCGAGCCGCTCAACACCCGCATCGACCATATCGGCTATTTCCTTGCTTCGACCCGCGAAGGGCTAGATATCGTCGATGAGGTCGCCCGCCCCGAGATCGGCATCGTCTACGACATCTACCATTCGGCCGTGATGGACGAACGCACCGAAGAGGTGCTGGAGGGCCGTCTCGACCGCGTCTTCCACGTCCATGTCGCCGATCATCCCGGCCGCAACGAGCCGGGCTCCGGCGGCATCGATCTCGGCCACCGCCTCAACTGGATCTTCGGCAACGGCTATGACGGCGCCGTCGGGCTCGAATACCGGCCGATCAGACCTGGCGCCGACGCGATCAGGGCGGCGATTGCTTCGCTGGATGGCTAGCTCGAGTTTGCACCTTCGGCAAAGGCTTCAAGTTCGGGGTCGAAATCGACTTTGACGACATTATTGAAGAGGGCGGTCGCCAGCATGATGCCGGCGAAGGCGACGAGATCAACCAGCACCTTTGTCTCATAGCGCGTCTTCAGCTGCGCCCATAGCTCGGCCGGAACGGCGTTGGAATCGGCGACGATCGCCTTGCCGAAGGCGTCGAGCAACGCTTCCGTCTGGGAAAGCTCCAGCGCATCGGGATTGAAGCCCTTGTTGATCAGCGCCCGGCGAAAGAAGGTGATGGCGATCTTCGATTTCGCCGCCTTCGAGATCGCATGCGAGAAGACCCAGATCTCCCGGTCGCTGACGGCAGGATCCAGCTCCGCCCGCAGCGTGAACCATTCGGCATAGATGCGGTGGGCGACCGGCGAATGTAAGAGCGTCCGCTTCATGTTGGTCATCCGCCCGCGCAGCCTGACTTCTTCGTCATGCGCTGCCCGAATCTCCTCCGAAGCCGTGTCGTAATCGATTTGTGGCAGATAGCTCATCGGGTGCCTCTTTCTGGTGCGCGAAGATAAATCCGCTTGGCCGTCGCGTCGCGCCTACCTAGATTGTCTGCATCGAAGGTGGAGACAAGGCATGAGCGGCGACCACGAGCATTCTCACATCGACTGGCGGGAACATGGCGTCAAGGTCATTCCCGGCAATTCGCTCGATCCCAACACGGCGCAGACGCCGGGCATGAACCGCGCAACTGCGATCAACAATGCGCGTGCCGGCGCCGAGAAAATCTGGGCCGGCACGGTGACGATCCATGCCAATGCCAAGACCGGTGCCCATCATCATGGCGATCTCGAAAGCATTATCTATGTCGTCAAGGGCAAGGCCCGCATGCGCTGGGGCGAGCATCTGGAATTTACCGCCGAGGCCGGCCCCGGCGATTTCATCTATGTCCCGCCCTACGTGCCCCATCAGGAGATCAACGCCAGCCGTGACGAGACGCTGGAATGCGTGCTTGTCCGCTCAGGCCAGGAGCCCGTCGTCGTCAATCTCGATATCGAGCCGGTCGAGAAGCCGGAAGACGTCCCCTGGATCGATCCGATCCATCGCTGACGCCGACCGGCGATGAATTAATCAGGCGTGGACGGCGCCGGCACTGCTCATTGCAGAATTCTCGATGATCCGGCCGGTATCGGCGGCATAGAGGTGGATCGCGTTGTGGTCGATCGCGATGCCGATCGGGTCGCCGGATTTCACTCTCACGGCATCCGTCAGCGCCACGGCAAAAGGCAGCCCGTCGAAATCGGCATGAACGACGCGGCTGGCGCCGAGCTCTTCGATGAAATCGGCCGTCGCGATCAAGGCGCCGGGCGCATCCGGCGCCACCAGTCGGGCGGCCTCGGCGCGCATGCCGAGCACGACGCGTTTGCCTTTCAGCGGCGCGGCGCGTTCGCGCGGCAGCGCAATCTTGCGGCTCTGGTCATAGACGAAGACACCTTCATCGTTGATCGTGCCTTCGAGCAGGTTCATCGCCGGCGTGCCGACGAAGCCGGCGACGAAGCGCGAGGCCGGATGATGATAGACCTCTTCCGGCGTGCCGACCTGCTCCACCTTGCCGCCGTTCATCACCACCAGCCGGTCGGCCAGCGTCATCGCCTCGGTCTGATCATGGGTGACGAAGATCGAAGTGGCGCCAAGGCGGCGGTGCAGGCGGCGGATTTCGGCGCGCATGGCGATGCGCAGCTTGGCGTCAAGGTTCGACAGCGGCTCGTCGAAGAGGAACACTTTCGGCTCGCGGATCATCGCGCGGCCCATGGCGACGCGCTGGCGTTGGCCACCGGAAAGAGCGGCCGGGCGGCGGTCGAGGAAGGGTTCGAGGCTAAGCGCCTTGGCGACCTCGGTGATGCGTCGCTGACGCTCAGCCTTCGCAACGCCAGCCACCTTCAACGCATAACCGATATTCTCGGCTACGGTCATATGCGGATAGAGCGCATAGTTCTGGAACACCATCGCGCAGCCGCGCTCGCGCGGCTCCAGCTGGTTGACGACGCGGCCGTCAATCGCGATTTCACCGCCGCTGATTTCCTCGAGGCCGGCGATCATGCGCAAGAGCGTGGACTTGCCGCAGCCGGAAGGGCCGAGGATGACAACGAATTCACCGGATTTAATTTCCAGATCGACGCCGTGAACCACGGGATGTTTGCCGTAGCTCTTCTTTACATCACGGATTGAGATCGGTGCCACAGGACTGTTCCTTCATTTCTCGGTGGAGATCAGGCCGCGCACGAACCAGCGCTGCATCAGGATGACGAGGACCAGCGGCGGCGACATGATGATCAGTGTACCCGCCATTGCGACGTTCCAGTCAGGCAGGCCGAATTCGGATGGAATCAGGGTTTTGAGCTGCGTCACCGCAATGCCGAAATTCGGATCGGTGGTGATTAGAAGCGGCCAGAGATACTGGTTCCATGCCCAGACGAACATGATGGTGAACAGCGCGATCATGTTCGGCCGCGACAGCGGCAGTAGAATGTCCCAGAAGAACCGGACCGGGCCCGACCCATCCATCTTCGAAGCCTCGGCAAGCTCATCGGGAACCGTCAGGTAGAACTGCCGGTAAAGGAACGTCCCGGTCGCGGTTGCGACCAGCGGCAGAACCAGGCCCGGGTAGGAATTCAGCAGACCCCATTCGAGCTTGACCTGGATGCCCGTAATCTGGGCCACGAGCCAGCTGATGCCCGTGACATCGAGAATCGTCTGGAATGGCTGCAGCGCATTGGCCGCAATCGAATAGGTCGGCACGATGCGGACTTCGAGCGGCAGCATCAGCGTGATGAAGATGATCCAGAAAATCACATAGCGGCCGCGGAAGCGGAAGTAGACGATCGAGAAAGCTGCCATGGCGGAAAGGATGACCTTGCCGGTAGCGACTGCCGTGGCGAAAATGATGCTGTGCAGCAGCTTGTTGCCGAGATCGGCGCGGACCCAGGCTTCCCGAGCGTTGTCCCAGAAATGCGAGCCCGGCGTCAGCGGCAGCGGCACACGGTTGACCGTCTCCAGATCCAGCGTCGAGGCGATAATGACGATGGCGAAAGGCAGGAGCGCGATGACCATGCCGAGCGCCAGAAGCGTATAGCAGATGAAATTGAATATCGGCGTGCGTTCGATCATGTCCGCGACCTCACTTGTAATGCACGCGCCGCTCGATGAAGCGGAACTGGAAGATGGTGAGCATGACGACGAGCAGCATCAGGATGATCGATTGCGCCGCGGCGCCCGAATAATCGAGGCCCCGGAAGCCGTCGAAATAGATCTTGTAGACCATCAGCTCCGTCGCCCGGGCCGGGCCGCCCTGCGTCATGACGTCGACGATGCCGAAGGAATCCTGGAAGCTTTCAGTGATGTTGATCACCAGCAGGAAGAACAATGTCGGCGTCAGCAGCGGCAGCTGGAGATCCCACATGCGGCGCAGCGGCCCGGAGCCGTCCATGGCGGCTGCCTCGATCAGCGAGCGCGGAATGCCCTGCAGAGCCGAAAGGAAGAAGATGAAGTTATAGCCGATATATTTCCAGGAGAAGGCGACGATGACGGCGATCATCGCGTCCTTGCCGTCAAGCGCGGGATTCCAGAGGCCGGGCCAGACATGGTTGATGACCGAGAGAAGGCCGGCCTCCGGCGCCAGGATGAAGCGGAAGGCAAGCCCAAGAGCGGGCGCGGCGATCGCATAGGGCCAGATGAAGACCGACCGGTAGATCTTGTGGCCTCGCAGCTCGCGGTCCGTCAAAAGCGCCAGGATAAGCGCCAGGCCCATGGCAATGATCGTCGAGCTGAAGCCGAAGACTATGCTGCGGGTGATCGATTCCCAATAGATCGGATCGCTGAGCAGCAGTTTGAAATTGTCTAGGCCGACCCAGGCATTGCCGCCGCCCCATGGCTGCTCGAGCGTGAACGCCCAATAAAGCGCCTGCGCGCTTGGCCAGTAGAAGAAGACGAAGATCAGCAGCAGCATCGGGAATGCAAAAAGCAGGCCGATCGTCGTCGAGGAGAAAGTGACGCGCTTTTCCATGGGTGGTCGTTTTCGCCCTGATTTGACTTCAGGCGCGGGCTCCAGCGCATCCGCGACTGATTGGGAGAACTTACAAAGACGCACCCGGCACGCGCAAGGCGGGCCGGGTGCAGCTCAAATCAGGGGAGCTGAACGTTCTTGTAGGTCTGCTGGAAGCGGCGCAGGAGCTGGTTGCCGCGTTCGGCAGCAGAGTCGAGCGAGGCCTGGACGTCGGCATTGTTGACGAAGATCGCCTGCAGGCCGTTGGCGATCTCGGTGCGGACCTGCAGCAGTCCGCCGAGACGGATGCCCTTTGCGGCTGCGTCGCCAGCCGGGGAAGCGGTCAGGCTCTGAATGGCGAGTTCACGGCCGGCGTAAGGCGCTTTGTCGTAGAAGCCCTGCTTCTTCAGATATTCGAAGCCGGAGTTGCGGACCGGGATGTAGCCAGTAACGGTCGACCAAGTCAGAGCTTCTTCCGGCTTCGCGATGAAGTTGAAGAATGCAGCGGCAGCCTTGTACTCGGCGTCCGAATGGCCCTTCAGAACCCAGAGCGAAGCGCCGCCGACATAGGAGCTGTGACGGGTTGCGTCACCGTAGGTCGGGAGCATGGCAACGCCCCAGTTCATGCCCTGCTTGGCGGTGCGGCCGATATTGCCGTGGTCGCCGACCGAAGTCAGGATGACCTGGCAGTCGCCGGCAGCGAAGGCTTCGACGAAGGTCTGGCCGACGGCCTTGTTCTTGATGACGGCGAGCTTGTTGTCGTACCAGGACTTGAGGTCCTTGATGTAGCTGACGAGAAGCGGGTTCTTGTTGAAGACCAGCTCGGCGTCGAGGCCTTCGAAGCCGTTCTTCTTGGTGGCGATCGGCTCGCCGTTGATGGCTTCAAACTGCTCGATGTACTGCCAGACTTCGTTGTTGGAGATGTCGAAGGCGAGCGGGCATGCATAGCCGGCGTCCTTCAGAGCCTTGAAGTCCTCACCGGCTTCCTTCCAGGTCGCCGGAGCATGATCCTTGCCGATCTTGGTGAAGGCATCCTTGTTCCAGTAGAGCAGAGCGGTCGAAGAGTTGAAGGGGAAGGAATACATCTCGCCCTTCGACGTGGCGTAGTAGCCTGCGATGCCCGAGAAATAATCGTTCCAGTCGACGGTGTAGCCCATGTCGGCCATCAGCTTGTTTGCCGGGTAGTAGGCGCCGGAGAGCATGATGTCGAGCGTGCCGGCGTCGGAAACCTGAGCGATGGTCGGCTGCTTGCCGGCGCGAAAGGCGGCAATAGTGTTCTGCAGGGAGGCGTCGTAGCTGCCCTGGCTAGTGCAGACGACTTCGTAATCGGCCTGCGACTGGTTGAAGCGATCGCACTGTTCCTGGACCCGCTTTGCGATGTCACCGGAATTGCCGAACCAGAAGTCAATCTTGGTCTTTTCGGCGGCGGCAGCCGGGCCAGCAAGAAACGCTGTAGCGAGAAGGGCGCCGACGGCGCCGAGAAGCTTGGCTTGCATGAGAACCTCGAACGTAAAAGAGACGCGTACTTTCAGCGCACGCCCTATTAGCTGGTCCAAATTGCCGCGGCCAATGAATATTCCATGACACGAAACAACCGAAATCGCGCCATCACGAAACCTTCATGCGGATGTTATCTGCCACGGCTGAAGGCTATATTGAGAGAAGCCTCGCCAACCACCCCAGCGCACTACCGAATAGTTATATCTATACCAGAATTCCCATAAGTTTCAATGATTTTCAATATTTGACTATACTTCGATAGCGCCTCTTTATTCGCTTGTAATGGTCACTTGAAACTTACATATAGCGCCATTTTTCTGCCGCTGCACTGCCGCGCAACGCCCGGTTTCAGCCTCGAAATCAGCGGGAATCCTTCAAAATTGCAGCAAAATGCGGATCGAATGCCCGGCTGATCGGTCCTGCGGCGGCTCCGAGCGCCACCGACCAGGGATCGGCCATGCCGGGCTGCAGGCGCGGAAGGGTCCGGCCACGCCTTTCGGCGATCGAAGGGAGCAGCGGCCCGATCGCCGCAATCAGCCTGTTAACCAGCCCTTCCGGCGCGCTGCCGCAGAGGATCACCGTCTGCGGATCGAAGATCGTTTCGATCAGATGGATGCTCCAGCGCAAATCCGCTGCGGCCGTCCCGATCCAGGCCTCGATGCTCGGGTCGCCTCTCAAGGCGAGGTTGTCGATGCGTGCATGGAGATCGGGATCGGCGGGGTCGGCCGACAGATGCTGGTAAAGCGAGGCGAGCGAGGCACGGTGTTCGAGCGGCGTCGATTTACCGTCGGCAAAGAGCAGCGCCATGCCGATCTCGCCGGCATTGCCGTTGGCGCCGCGGTAGAGTTCACCATTCAGGATGAGGCCGGCACCGATGCCGTAGCCAACGAAGAGGCAGACGGCATTATCGAGGCCGTGGGCGGCCCCCACCATGCGCTCGGCGGTCGCAGCCGCCGCCGCATCGTTCTGCAGTCCGACATCGAGCCCAGTGCCGGCGGCCAGGGTTTCCAGCAGGGGAAACTTTTGCCAGGCCCCCATCATCCACGGGTCGTCGCCGCTGCCGTCAATCCCAAAAGGACCGGGCATCGCAACGCCGAGGCCGACCAGCCGCTTATCCGATTGCCGGACGATCCCAGCGAGCTTCGAGCGCACGCCTGCGACGAGGTCGAGAATGACCTTCGCTCCAGTGGACGGGCCTCCCGGCGGCAAAGCGGCCTCGGCGCGCACTAGAACGCTGCCGACGAGATCGACGGCAACCGCCCGCGTCACATGCCGGTCGATCTGCAGGCCGATCGAAAAGGCGCCCCCGGGAACGAGCCGAAAGGGCGTCGAGGGCTGGCCCCTGCCCTTGCGCACCGCCTCCTGCGAACTGACGAGACCGTCGCGCTCGAGTTCCTCGATGATATTCGACACCGTCTGCTTGGTCAGCCGTGTCGCCCGCGCCAGATCGGCGCGCGAGAGCGCACCATTGATCCTCAAGGCATCGACTATCACGCGCCGATTATGCGCGCTGGTGCCTTCGTGATTGGTGCCGCTCTTGGCCCTGATCGGCCTGCTGTCATTCATGTGCAATTGCCTCTTGACTCCAGTAGAATGTTGAAGAAGTAATAAGTCAAGACAATTGACTTAATAAGGAACCGGAGAGTTCCAGGGAACGCAGGAAGCCGTACAGGGCCTCCAACGACGCTCCGAGGTGACGAACCGGCACGTTTTTTTATGCGTGCCTTCTCGAAAACCCGATGGCGGAAATCCGCCCTCGGCTATGCGTAAATGTCAAAAACTGGAGGCTGCAATGCTGAAATCCTTGAATAAGACGCTTTTGGGTGCGGCCTTGATCGGCGCATCCCTTGCCCCGCATGCTTTCGCCGAAACGACGCTGAACGCGCTGTTCATGGCGCAGGCCGCCTATAGCGAAGCCGATGTGCGCGCCATGACCGACGCCTTCGCCAAGGCGAACCCCGACATCAAGGTCAATCTCGAATTCGTTCCCTATGAGGGCCTGCACGACAAGACCGTGCTGGCGCAGGGTTCCGGCGGCGGCTACGACGTCGTCCTCTTCGACGTCATCTGGCCGGCCGAATACGCCACAAACAAGGTGCTGGTCGACGTCTCCTCCCGCATCACCGACGAGATGAAGAAGGGCGTGCTGCCGGGCGCCTGGACCACTGTACAGTATGACGGCAAATATTACGGCATGCCCTGGATCCTCGACACCAAATATCTGTTCTACAACAAGGAAATCCTGGAGAAGGCCGGCATCAAGGCGCCGCCGAAGACCTGGGACGAGCTGACTGAGCAGGCAAAGGCAATCAAGGACAAGGGTCTGCTGGCAACTCCGATCGCCTGGAGCTGGTCGCAGGCCGAAGCGGCAATCTGCGATTATACCACGCTGGTTAGCGCCTATGGTGGCGATTTCCTGAAGGACGGCAAACCTGCCTTCCAAAGCGGTGGCGGCCTTGACGCCCTGAAATATATGGTGGCCAGCTACACGTCAGGCCTGACCAATCCGAACTCCAAAGAGTTCCTGGAAGAGGACGTCCGCAAGGTCTTCCAGAACGGTGATGCCGCCTTCGCTCTCAACTGGACCTACATGTACAACATGGCGAACGACCCGAAGGACAGCAAAGTCGCGGGTAAGGTCGGCGTCGTGCCGGCGCCGGGCGTCGCCGGTAAGAGCGAGGCTTCGGCCGTCAACGGCTCGATGGGCCTCGGCATCACCTCCGCCAGCCAGCATCCCGACGAGGCCTGGAAGTACATCACCTTCATGACCTCGCAGGCCACACAGAACGCCTACGCCAAGCTCAGCCTGCCGATCTGGGCTTCCTCCTATGACGACCCCGGTGTCACCAAGGGCCAGGAAGAGCTGATTTCCGCCGCCAAGGTCGGCCTCGCCGCCATGTATCCGCGCCCGACGACCCCGAAATATCAGGAGCTTTCGACGGCGCTGCAGCAGGCAATCCAGGAATCGCTGCTCGGCCAGTCCACTCCCGAGGACGCGCTGAAGTCTGCTGCCGAAAACAGCGGCCTCTGAAGCCGGCATGAACCCCGGGCGGCGCCTGTCGCCGCCCGCCTCCCAAACCTGTGATGAAGAAGGGTCGCCTCGATGTCGGGCACATGGCTGACAACCCGCGCGTGGCTTTTGATGCTGCCGCTTCTCATGGTCATGATCTCAGTCATCGGCTGGCCGCTCGCCGATACCGTCGGCCTCTCTTTCACCGATGCCAAGCTGGTCGGCACCGAGGGCAATTTCGTCGGCATCGACAATTACGCCAAGATGCTCTCCGGCTCGAATTTCCAGCGCACGTTGGTCACCACTGCATGGTTCGCGATCGTCTCGGTCGCCGCCGAAATGGTGATCGGCGTGCTTGCCGCGCTGCTGCTGAATCAGCAGTTCCGCGGCCGCACTGCGCTCCGCGCCCTGATGATCCTGCCCTGGGCGCTGCCGACGGTCGTCAACGCCACGCTCTGGCGGCTGATTTATAATCCTGAATACGGTGCGCTCAACGCGGCGTTGACGCAGCTTGGTCTGCTCGATGCCTATCGCTCCTGGCTCGGCGAGCCGGGCACGGCGCTTGCCGCCCTCATCGTCGCCGACTGCTGGAAGAACTTCCCGCTGGTGGCGCTGATCGCGCTTGCCGCACTCCAGGCCGTGCCGCGCGATATTACCGCCGCCTCCCTCGTTGACGGCGCCGGCCCCTTCGCCCGCTTCCGCTTCGTCATCCTGCCCTATCTCGCCGGCCCGCTGATGGTAGCGCTCGTGCTGCGCACGATCGAAGCCTTCAAGGTATTCGACATCATCTGGGTCATGACCCGCGGCGGACCGGCCAACAGCACCCGCACGCTCTCGATCCTCGTGTACCAGGAAGCCTTCTCCTTCCAGCGGGCGGGCTCGGGCGCGTCGTTGGCATTGATCGTCACGCTGCTGGTCACGCTGCTTGCCGCCGGCTATGCCGCCCTGGTGCGCAAGACCGCCGGGAGTGCCGTCTGATGGAACGCCAGAGCCCGCTGTTTTCCGCCTTCATTCATCTCTCAGCGCTGCTGCTTGCCGCCGTCATCCTGGCTCCGATCCTGTGGCTGTTCATCATGAGCATTTCGCCGGCCGCCGATCTTGCGGCAAAGCCGCTGCGCTGGTGGCCGCAGACGATGGATTTCTCGCGTTACCAGGTCCTGCTGTCGACGCTCGAAAATAGCGCTGGCGCCGCCTTCACCTCATCGCTGCGCAACAGCGTCGAGGTGGCCGGCATGGCGACCATCGCCGCCATCGCGCTTGCCATTCCGGCCGGCTGGGCGGTGTCGCGCACGCCTTCTGTGGGATGGTCGCTGTCGATGGTGATCGCCACCTATATGCTGCCGCCCGTAGCACTCGCCGTGCCGCTCTATATGGGTCTGTCCCATCTCGGCATGCTGAACAACGTCTTCGGCCTAGCCCTCGTCTATCTCACCATCCTGGCACCCTTCACCACCTGGCTGATGAAATCGGGCTTCGATTCCATCCCGCGCG
The DNA here is from genome assembly GCF_029194105.1 of Rhizobium mulingense. Taxonomy (NCBI): domain Bacteria; kingdom Pseudomonadati; phylum Pseudomonadota; class Alphaproteobacteria; order Hyphomicrobiales; family Rhizobiaceae; genus Rhizobium; species Rhizobium mulingense. The sequence continues at coordinate 117,462 of NZ_JARFVE010000015.1, forward strand.
AGATTGAATCCGCCGCAATGATCGATGGCGCCGGCCTGTTCCAGACGCTGAGAATTATTACGCTGCCGCTTGCCGCCCCCGTGGTCGCGACATCGAGCCTCTTCGCGTTCCTGCTGGCCTGGGATGAATTCTTCTATGCGCTGCTCTTCACCTCGGACCAGCGCGCCAAGACGCTGACCGTCGCCATTGCCGATCTCGCCGGCGGCCGCGTTTCCGATTACGGACTGATCGCCACGGCAGGCGTGCTCGCCGCCCTGCCCCCGGTGCTGATCGGCCTCGTCATGCAACGCGCCCTGATTTCAGGGCTCACCAGCGGCGGCGTCAAGGGATGAAGATGACAACAGAAAGAAACCGGCCGGCCGGACTTGCTGCGATCGACCGCGAGATGGTGCGCCAGCACGCCGATGCAATCGCCTCTTATGAAGCCGCCGCACCGGTGGCGGCAAGAGCCGCCGTCTCGCTGAAGAAGACCGGCCGGCTTTTACTGCTCGGCATGGGCGGCTCGCATGCCGTCAACCGCGCCGTCGAGCCGCTCTACCGTGCGCTCGGCATCGATGCCGTCGCCTTGCCGCTGTCCGAGCAGCTCGGTCAGCCGCTGCCGATCGCCGGCAGGACGATCTTCGTCACCTCGCAATCGGGCGAAAGTGCCGAAGTCGTGCGCTGGTTCAACGAAACCGGCGGTACGGAGGAAAGCTTCGGCCTGACGCTCGAAGGCAGTTCCTTCCTCGCCAGAACCGCCCCGTCGCTGGTCGGCAGCGGCGGCACGGAACTTGCCTTTGCCGCAACCCGCAGCCTGACAGTGACCTTCGCCTTGCATCTCGCGATCTTGACTGCCCTCGGCGAAGATCCCGCGGCCGCACTTGCCGTCCTCAAGGCGCCGGAAGACCACGACATCTCAGCGGCCCTTTCCGCACTGGAAAACGTCGTGACCGTCGTCACCTCCGGCCGCCGCCTGCAAGGTGTCGCCGAGGCATTGGCCCTCGGGTTGACGGAGCTTTCGCGACGGCCCTGCTTCTCCCTCGAAGGCGGCCAGCTGCGCCATGGCCCAATGGAAATGCTGGGGCCGGAGATTGGCGTCGTACTGTTTCGCGGCTTCGACGAGACCGCCGGCCTCGTCACCACCATGGCGGTATCCGCCGTCGAGACCGGCGCGCCCGTCATCCTGTTCGACGCCTCGAGCGAAGCCCCCGTCACAGGGGCGGTGACGATCCGTTTTGCGCCAGCGACGGGGCTTGCCGCGATCTTCGCGATGCTGCCGGTCGCCCAGCGGCTGATGATCGCCTTTGCAGGAACCCGCGTGGAGAATGCCGGAACGCCGATCCGCTCCACCAAGATTACCCGGAGTGAATGAATGCGGCCGCTTGCAGTCATCGGCAACGTCAATGTCGATCTCATCCTCGGACCGGCCGCCCCCTGGCCGAAGGCCGGCACGGAAATCATCGTCGATCACGACGAGCTCCGCGTCGGCGGCTCCGCTGGCAACAGCGCGCTCGCCTGGCAGGCGCTCGGCATCGAATTCGAGATCGCCGCCAATATCGGCAGCGACCAGTTCGGCCGCTGGCTGGCCGAAGCCTTCGGCCGGCGTTCCGAGAAGTGGCCGGCGCGCCCCGAGAAAACGACGCTTTCCGTCGGCATCACCCATCCGGACGGCGAGCGTACTTTCTTCACGACGACCGGCCACCTGCCGCGCTTCAGCCTCGCCGACGTCTTCGCCGTCATCGACGGCGAAAGGCTGCGCGGTGGGTACGCGCTTCTCTGCGGCGGCTTTCTGACTAACGACCTGGCGAGCGAATATGACGCTTTCTTCGACTGGGCCGACAGCCACGACATCACCGTCGCACTCGATACCGGCTGGCCGCTCGACGGCTGGACCGAAAAAAATTGCGCGGCCGCCCGCGCCTGGCTTTCGCGCAGCGGCATCGCACTCCTGAACGAGGTCGAGACGACGACGCTTGCCGGCATCGCCGATCCGCTCGAAGCCGCCCGTGAGATCAGGTCGCATATGCCGGAGGGCGTGATCGTCGTCGTCAAGCGCGGCCCGGACGGCGCCATCGCCATCGGGCCGGACGGCCTGCCGGCATCCGCAACTGCACCCGTCGTCAAGGTCGTCGATACGATCGGCGCCGGCGATGTCTTCAATGCCGGCTTCCTGGCAGCATTGGCAGACGGCAAGCCGCTGGCTTCCTGCCTGGCGGCAGGGACACAGGTCGCCTCGCGCGCCATTTCCACCCTTCCCCGCAGCTATGGCGAGCCATCGGCTCCTCAGGAGCCCATGTCATGAGCGCGCTCGACATTGAAAACATCCGCAAGACCTATGGCGAAGTGGAAACGCTGAAAGGCATCGACATCTCGCTGGAAAGCGGCGAATTCCTCGTGCTGCTCGGCTCGTCGGGCTGCGGCAAGTCCACGCTCCTCAACATCATTGCCGGCCTTGCCGAGGCGACGAGCGGCGACGTCAGGATCGGTGGGCGGTCGGTGCTCGGAGTACATCCGAAGGACCGCGACATCGCCATGGTCTTTCAATCCTATGCGCTCTATCCCAATCTGACGGTGCACCGGAACATCGGCTTCGGCCTGGAAATGCGCAAGGTGCCGGCGCCCGCGCGCGACAAGGCCGTGCGCGATGCCGCGAAACTCCTGCAGATCGAAAACCTTCTCGACCGCAAACCGAGCCAGCTCTCCGGCGGCCAGCGCCAGCGCGTCGCGATCGGCCGGGCGCTGGTGCGTAAGCCGGAAGTGTTTCTCTTCGACGAGCCGCTCTCCAATCTCGACGCCAAGCTGCGCATGGAGATGCGCACTGAGATCAAGCGGCTGCATCAGATGCTGAAGACCACGGTCGTCTATGTAACCCATGATCAAATCGAGGCGATGACCCTTGCAAGCCGCATCGCCGTCATGCGCGACGGCCGTATCGAGCAGCTGGGCTCGCCTGAGAAAATCTACAACCATCCGGCAACACTCTATGTTGCCACCTTCGTCGGCGCTCCGCCGATGAACCTGCTGAAGGCGACAGTGCGCGATGGCCGGCTGGCGATTGCAGGTTCTGATGCCAGCCTGCCCCTACCGACCCGCTTCGCCGAAGCCGCCGTCAATGGCCGCGAACTCGTCCTCGGCATCCGCCCCGAGGCCCTGCGCACGGACGGCGCCGGCCCGTCGCTCGAGGCAACCCTGGAGGTCGCCGAGCTGACCGGTCCAGAACTCGTCGTCACCGCCCTTGCCGGAAATCAGCGGCTGATGGCTTGCCTACCGCCGCGCACGCCGATCCGCGACGACGAAACGCTCACCCTCTTCTTCGACGAGGAGGCGATGCATCTCTTCGACCTGGAAACCGGTCTCAGCTGCCTCAAGGAGCAATAGGCCGACCATGGCACCCTGAGCTCCTCGTTCAATTCGCCGCGTCGGCGGGCTTTCGCTTGTAAACATGGATATAGTCGACGAGCAGAATGGAAGGATTCGGCGTTTCATCGATCGGCCATCCCGAGCCGAGCGCCAGATTGACCAGCGGATAGAACGGCATGTGGAACTCCTTCGGGGTTTCGAAGCTCCAAAGGTATTGCCGATCCAAATAGAAGGTCGTCCTGTCGGCTTGGATATCGACGCCGTAGGTATGATACTCGCTGTTTAGAATTCCGTCCTCGACCGTTTTCCAATAGCCGCCGGTCGAGTTCTGGCCGCCTTGGCTCTGACGCCAGATATGAAAACCCATGCTGAATTCGTAAGGCGCGCGGCCGTAATATTCCAGCACGTCGATCTCGGCTGTGTATTTCGACCGGTCGAGCCCGATGAGCCAGAAGGCCGGCCAGACGCCCTTGCCCGGCGGCAGCTTCATCCGTGCTTCGAAATAGCCGAACTGCTGCGAGAAACCTTCGCCCTTCGGGTTCACTGACGACAGCAAGCCTGAACGCCAGGTGCCATCGGCCTCCTTGCGTGCTTCGATCTTCAGAATTCCCTGATCGGTGGTAAACGGAAAGCCGGGAGCCGGATCAGTGAAACGGGCATCACCGAAATCGCCGTTCCAGGGCGTATGAGCGATCCAGCGGGAGCTTTTCTCTCCCCAGGGCGAAACGTCGAGGCTGTCGAAACTCTCGTCGAATGTCAGCTGGTATGCATCAATATTGAGCGGTTCCTGGGCCACGCTAGGCTGGCCGGGCAGCGCGCCTAGACCGAGTACGACGAGCAGACCGAGCCACTTGGCAGATATCCCGTAACGCATTGTTATTCCCTTGAAAACGCTTCAACCAAATCGTCGGGGGCATTTGCCCCGATCATGAGGTGAGAACCTCGTTCCGTCGCGGCATCAGCCTTTGAACGACGATGGCCTCAATGCCGTCGGGCCTTCCGACCATGTGCCACAGCAGTAGCGCGCCAACCCAGAAAATGCCCGCTGCCACCCCGCCGCAAAGCGCGACGCAGACGACAAGAGTGACGCCGACAGGCATGGCGACGAGCATCGGCCCCACCCAGAGCAGGAAGGCGATCATCGGCAGGCTCGCGGCCAGCGGACGGATAAAGGAATTCAGTTGCGTGGCAAAACTTGCGCCGATCAGCCGCCGTGTGATGACAAGCGATGCGCCATAGGCGACGAGGACTGCCACGATCCGCGCGCCGAGTGCCCCCGCCACCTGAAAATAGCCGATGCCCAGAATGGTGACCGGTACCCTGACGGCGAACTCGACAAACATCCTGAGAGCGACATAACGGGTATTGTTCATGACCATCGCCAATGGCGGCATCATGTTTGTCGGAAGACCAAGCAGGCTGACAAGGCACAGCCACTGCAGAATTGGCGCGGCCGATGCCCACTTCTCGCCGACGAGGATGCGCACGGTCGGCTCGGCGAGAAGGGCAAGTGCAATGAGAATGGGTGCCGCGACGAAGGTGATCGCATTCGTCGCCTTCAGATAGGCGGCGATCAGGTTGCGGCGATCTTCGACCGTGGAGAAGGCCGCCATCAGCGGGCGCAGCAACGGTCCGACGAAGGTTTGATACGGAATACCGGCGATATTGTCGGCGACGCTGAAGGCGCCGAACGTCGACAGGCCGGTAAAACGCGGCAGAAGCAGCCGGTCCAGTTGCCAGTTGATCGAACTCAACACCTGCGACACCGTATTCCAGCTGATCATGTCCTGAAAATGCTTCCATTCGGAAAGGCTGAACGTCGGTCGCATCGGCGCAAGAACATAGGAGGTGATCATCGCCGCGGTCGGGCCGGCGACCGCTCCGATCGCCAGCCCCCAATAGCTGCCTGTTGCCACAGCTACCCCCACTCCGAACAGCAACGTCGATCCCTTGGCGATGAGGTCGAGCGCGAACTCGCGTTTGAAATCGAACCGCTGCATGAAAAGAACCATGCGCGGGCTGACCACGCTGCGCATCGCAGGCGCGATCGCGAGAACGGCGACAAGGGCGAAAAGCCGAGGATCGTTGTAGACCAGCGCCATTGGCCAGGAGATGATCATCATCAGCAGGCTGATGGCCAGCCCTCTCAGCAGGCTGAGGGTGAAGGCCGTGGCGAACATCTCGTCCGAAGGCGACGATTGACGCATCAGCGCCTGGGTCAACGGCAGGTCCAGGATTGCCTCGACGATAACCAGGACCGACGTCGCGATGGCGACCAGGCCGAAATCCGCAGGACTCAGCAGCCTTGCCAGGACAAGGAGGCTGACGAAATCGAGCATCCGCGCGAGGAATTTTCCACTGATCGTCCAGATGCTCGCGGTCGCCGTCCTCTGAGATACGCTTGACATGATCGGTTTATCTATTTCTCGTCGAGGGGTTGAGACGGCGGTCGGGGCTGCAAGGCGGGCTGCTGCGTTCTTTCCCCCTCAACCCGGCCGTCTTCTGAAGACGCCGGCTGCTCCGTCTCTGTGGCTGGACAGTTGTTGCTCAATGAGACCGGACAGGCGATCGCGGAATACGGCCGAGGAGAATTTCAGCGAATGCGCGCGGATTGCATGCGGATCGATATCGTCCTCGACCTCTTCGAATGCTGCCATCGTTTCCAAAAGGGCTTCCGTCGTCTGCTCAGCGAAGCGAAAGCCGACCTGCGGCGCGGATACGGTTTCCCGGGCGCCGCCCGCATCGAAGGCCAAAACCGGCCGCCCTGATGCCATCGCTTCAACCGGCAGGATGCCGAAATCCTCCGTGCCCGGAAACAACAAGGCCCTGCATCGCGACAGGTGATCGCGCAGCACGTTGAAAGGCTGATGGCCGAGAAACTGAACGGTCGGCCCGGCGATCGACTTCAGGTAAGGGAGTTGTTCGCCCTCTCCGATCACCACCAGTTTCCGGCCGGCCTCGGTGCAGGCGCGCACGGCGATATCCGGCCGCTTGTAGGTAGTTAGCTGTCCCGCATAGAGGTAGAATTCGCCTTTCCCCTTGCCCACGGCAAAATCGTCGGTCGCAACCGGCGGATGGATAACGACGGCGTCCCGATCGTAGAACCGTCGGATGCGGCTTGCGACATATTCGGAGTTGGCGACGAACACATCGACGCGTGAGGACGTCGTCACGTCCCAGGCGCGCAGCACGGGCGCGGTAATTGACATCAGGGCACGTCCCACCCAGGGCAGGCCATGGCGATAGACATGGAACTGATCCCAGATGTAGCGCATCGGCGAATGGCAGTAGCAGACATGGAGGGCGTCGGCGCGTGTGATGATGCCTTTGGCGGGGCCGGATTCGCTCGACAGCACAAGGTCGTAATCCTGCAGATCGAACTGCTCAAGCGCAAAGGGCATCAGCGGCAGCATCTTGGTGTAGTGTCGCTGAGCGCCGGGGATCTTCTGCAGGAAGGACGTGCGAATGTTGCGCGTCTTCAGAAAATCGCTGATGCGATCCCGGTTGCAGACGAGGGTGAAGATGTCGGCCTGCGGGAACATCCGGCACAGCTCTTCCAGAACCTTCTCGCCGCCGCGCATCGAAACGAGCCAGTAATGTACGATGGCGACACGAAGTTGCCCGCTCTCTTTTGAGGTTCCGGCCTCGGTGACGCGTCTTTTCGTCATAACAGGCGCATCGGTCAAAAATAGCCTCGCGTCGGGAAGAGAGGTCGCTGCTTTAAGGGTCAACTGAATACTCCTTGTATCGCCACACCGTCTGCCGGCTCGGAAACCGCATTCGTCGAAATCAGGCTGTAATATTCGGCAAGAAGCGCATCGCGCCATTCCTCGTGTGTCGTGGCGAGATCCGGCGACAGCCGGAAGGCCAGCTCGCTCATGGCGCGGACCTCTTGCGCGGGCATTTGACTGAACCGCGTCAAAGTATCGGCAAAGGCACTTTCATCGGCGGTGTCGCAGGCAAGTGCCATGCCGGCTCTTTCCATTTCTTCGGCGAGAAAGGCGCTGCGCGACATGATGACGGGCAGACCGCTTCTTGCCGCTTCGATAGCGACGAGACCGAACGGCTCGGGATAGCGCGAGGGCATCAACAGCGCACGCGCCTTGCGGATGATCGGGCCTATCTCCGCATGCGACTGCCAGCCGATTGCCCTGACATGATCTCCCGACGCTGCGACCCGCGGCATCAGCGGCCCGTCGCCGATCACGCAGAGCCTGACACCGGCTCGGCGCGTGGCGGCGACGGCGTCCTCAACGCCTTTCTCCTCGTCCAGCCGTCCGATGAACACGAACTCGTCGTTGGCTTCCGCTTCGATGCGGTTGATGGAGAGTGGAGCGACGGGATTGCGGATCGTCGTCAGCCGTTCTGGCCGATAGCCGGCGCCGACCAGAAAACTCGCCATCTTCTCATGCAGCAGGATGATCCGGCCGAATTCAGCCTGACCCTTCAGCAGCCGAAGGATATTCGAGCCGCGGGCAACCCGCCACAATTTGTGCGAATAACTTCTCTTGTCGCAAGCCGTCGCAATGCAGCCTCCGCCAAGCGGGCGCCGTAGGCAGATTTCCTGCGACTGATAGTCGAAGAAGGCGCCATTGGGGCAGGCCGTGAAGAAATCATGGGCGTGAACCACGCACCGTCCGGCGACCGGCGCCAGTGCCTTGAAAATCGCGGGGGACAGGATCTGGTGCCAGCCATGCACATGGTAGACGGTGTTGACGGTATCTTTTTCGGCAATCCAGTTCGCCGCCATGCGGACGGCGGCGCCGTTGTGAATGCCGGTGACGAATGCCTTCGCACGCTCGGCGCTGAGCAGGTCGCGGCTGTTCAGCCCGAACATCGAGATCCCGAGTGCGACAAGCTCCGCATTGGCCGCATCATCCCCGCTGATATAGGTCACGGGGATGTCGAGCCCGCGAAAAAGCTTGGCAGACAGTACCGCCAGGGCTGTCGCACCGCCTTTGGCCACCGAATAGTCGTCAATCACGACCACGCGATCGATCTTTGCCGTGCGTGGGCCGGGAAGGCGGCCAATGCTTGCGGTGGATCGAAGACCCTCGGAAAGCGACGGGCGCATTACTTCACCAAAACCGCGCCGTTGGCACAGGCTTCAAGCGCCTTGCGGTTGAGAATGCGGATCTTGCCCTGCCCCCCGTCAATGATCTTGCCTTCCCGCAGGCGCCGAAGGGATTGATTGACCTTCTCGCGCGACGCCGGCAGCGTCGCGGCCAGGTCATTTTGGGAGATGATCAGTTCGTCCCCGCTGTTTACAACGTCTTTTCCATAAACAGCCGAAAGCCGCAGCAGTGTGCTGGCTAGCCTCGACTGCAGGCTCGACGCCGCATTCGAAATGATCCGGAGTTCAAGCTCCGAAATACGCGCCAGCGCCCTGGAAAAAACCTTTTCGCGGAAGGAGGCATCACTGGCGTACTTGTCGCGCAACAGGCGACCTTCGAAGAAATGCAGCTCGCAGTTGGAGCCCGCTCGGTATTCGAGGCTTACCGTCTGCCTGCGCAGAACCTCGAGCTCGCCGATCAGGCCTGATTTCGGAATGATCTCGACAATGAATTCCCTGCCGTCGGGCAGCATCGTACTTGCGTTAACCACCCCGGAATGCACGCGCGCGAACATATCGATAAGGACGCCGGCCCCGGCAATGACCTCGCCGCGCCGGAAACGCCGGACGCTCGACCGGCAGGAAAGAAATTCATCGTCAAGCACGATGCGGCTGCCGAGATGAATGCCGCCGCTGGCCGATATCGTCGGCTTGCCGATGCCGGCCCTGCGATCTGATGCGTGTGTCACCCCGTCCATGCGCATAACTCCAATACTCGAATAACGACAAAAATGCTGCACCGCACCATTTATATTACCTTAATATCCAAGTCAAATTACATCTCCAATAGTCAACGTAAATATCGAGATTACAATTAGTTGAAAAAACAAAAATACATCAATATATCGCGTTAAGAACCTCGAGAAGATCAAATAAAGCGCATCTGATTGAAATTTACGCTCATCTACAAGTCTTGATGATTAAAAAATATCATTAATCCGAATGACGATATCACAAATATAGATGTATCTACGCGCCCTAACCACGATTTGGTAGTTTAAATCCTGATTTAAAATCAAAATAGTTTGCCAGACGCCACGATCGGATCTCTCTTCTGCGGTTTCCTAGCATAAAGTATTTATTAAGGATTATGACTTTGGTAACAGACAACAAGAGTGCGGCGCAGCAAATTTCGAACGGTTGTTAATCGGAAAGTTTTTGGAGACCCCCAATGGCATGGGATGCACATAGTTTCGAGGCATGGTCGCGTGTCGAACGGTCTGCGAAAGACGGCGACCTCTATGCGTCCCGGCCTCGTACAGCGGGCAGATCGGTCAAGCGCGCACTCGACCTTCAGTTGGCGATCACCGCCCTGGTCCTGCTTTCCCCGCTTCTGCTGCTCGTCGCAATGATCGTGAAATTCTCCGACCGCGGCCCGGTCTTCTATTCCCATACGCGCATCGGCTTCGGCGGAGCGCCGTTCGGATGCCTCAAGTTTCGCACGATGAAGACCGATGCGAGCGCGCAGCTGTCCGAATTGCTGCAAAACAGCGCGGCTGCGCGCAGCGAATGGGAAGCGACGCGCAAGCTGAAGGATGATCCGAGGATCACCGCCGTCGGCGACATTCTGCGACGGTCGAGCCTCGACGAGCTCCCCCAGTTGTTCAATGTGCTGCGTGGCGAAATGAGCCTGGTCGGACCGCGGCCGATCACCGCCGAAGAATTGCCGCGCTACGGCGAGCACATCTGGGCCTACATGGCCGTCCGTCCTGGACTGACCGGTCACTGGCAGACCAGCGGGCGCAACGATGTCAGCTATGAACACCGGGTTTCCCTCGACGTTCACTACCTCAATAACTGGTCGCTCGGCCGGGACTTGATCATCATCGCCAAGACGATCCCAGCTCTGTTTTCGCAGCGTGGCTCGTACTGAGCATCGAAGGGGAAAGCTGCCGAACATGTCCGTCGGAAGACACGCCCCCTTCGTCCCCTCCAGGCTGCCAGTATCTCGTAACTCCGTAATCTCGCCAGTTTGGATTAGGACGACATGACCTCAAGCACAATCTTCAGCGGTGTTTCCCCGATATCCCTGCCTGCCGCCGCAGCCGCTGGCGGGAACTCGCCGCTGACCCTGCGGGACATGCTGTTTTTTCTTAAAATGCGCTGGCTATGGATCCTGGCCACGACCTTTGCCTTCCTTGTAATCGCCGGCAGCTACCTTCTCACCGCCGCGCCGACTTATGTTGCCAGCACGCAACTTGTCATCTTCCCCCAGGTGAACAGCTCCGAAGCTCAAAGAGCCTTCGCGGAAGATGCATTCATCGAAGGGCAGCTGGAGATTGCCAGATCAAGCGATGTCGTCGACGGAACGGTAAGAGCGCTCGACCTTGATAGCGATCCCGACTTTGTCGATTGGAAACCTTCGCTTCTGGACAAGTCGAAGGACTGGCTTCTGAGAATTTCTGCTCAAATGGATACGGGGCAGGAAGCGGCAGGCATGAGAGCGAGTGATACCCCATCCAGACCGCGGACGGAGCAGGAACAGCTCCACGACCTGGCAATCGCCACCCTACAGAACATGATGGCCTTACGCCGGATCGGGAATTCCACGATCATCGAGATATCAGCTGCAGCGTCGACCCCTCAGAAGGCCGTCGCCATCGCTGATACGCTCGCCAGGCAATATATCCAGAAGAATATCGCAATGAAGGCCGATTCCTCCCGCCAATACAGCGACTGGCTGGAGAAATTCGTGAGGGAGCAACAGCGTGGGCTCGCCGATGCCTCCAGCGCCCTGAACACATTCAACAGCAACCCGCGCGACCAGTTCAAGCTTGCGGAGCTGCAGAGCGCGACCGATGCCCGCCGCGCCCTTTATGAAAGCACGCTGACCCAGCTTACCGAAGCCAAGCAGCGCATAACCTACCCCGTATCCGACGCCACGATCGTCTCACGGGCCACGCTACCTCTTTCAAAGGCGAGGCCGCGCAGCACGCTCATCATTGCCTTTGCCGGGGCGGTCGGCCTTGGCGTCGGCCTGGCGCTCGCCATGGTAAGGCACGCCAGCGACCGCCGGATCGTCCGTCCTCAGCAGATCGCGGATGCCGGCGGAGTGTCCATCATCACCGTGCTGGCAAGATCGAAGCAGAACCGGAATGGGCACTCAGCCGGCGTCCTCGCCGCCGACGCGGGCAGCATGAATACGGCCGCCTATCCAGTTATTCCCGGCATGGCGGAATTGAGCGCAACCGTCGTCGGCCTTCGGCGCAAACGCCGCGTCGTCATCGGAATCGTCGCCGTCGATACCGGCAGCGGGACATCGACCATTGCATGCGAACTGGCGGTGCTGTCGTCGATGTCAGGGGCGCAGACGCTGCTCATCGATGCGGCAGCGCAGAATTCCTCGCTCAGCAAATCGATCGCGCCTCATAGTTCCAAAGGTCTCGTCGATGTTCTCGACAATGGCGAACTGATCCAGACGGCGGCGTTGCCCCTCACCCCGACCCTGAAATTCCTTCCACTCGGGAAGGTAGAAGCCGTGACGCCGGCCGTTCGTCTAAGTTCCCGCCGCACCCAGTTGAGCTTCGCCGACCTGAAAAAGGAATTCGACGCTATATTCGTCGATATTTCCCCCTTCTCGACTTCCCCCGACGCCAATGCGATCGCGCCGGAGCTGGATGGCGTCCTCGTCGTCACCTCGCATGGGCGCACTTCGATCGACGATACCGTGCGCGTTATTGAGACCATGCGCAATGTCGGCGCCGAGATCCTCGGCGCGGTCATCAACCATGCACCGAAGAGAATAGAGTCATGATCTCACCTCCGACAGGAACAGCAGGACAGGGCCGTCCATTGCGAATTGCCTTGGGGATCGCCTCGGCGGGCCGCCCTTCGATATTGCGGGAGACCATCGATTATCTCACCGGCCTGCCGGACCAGGCGGAACGGCTCATCGTCTGCGTGCCCGTGATCGAGGATGCGGCCGGGCTTGCCGACCGCCGCGACGTGGACGTCATCGTCGGCAGCCGCGGCCTGACCGCCCAGCGCAATAGGATCATCCAGGCCGCCGCGGCTGATACGGACGTTCTGATCTTCCTCGATGACGACTTCATTCCCGCCGCGACTTTCCTATCGCGCATGGCGGCCGTCTTTGCAACAAAGCCGGACGTGGCAATCGCCACCGGCGAGGTGCTGGCCGACGGCGTGCTCGACGGGGGCCTCAGCATGGCGAAGGCCTTGGAGGTTCTCTATACGGCAGGCGAAGGCGCCGAGCACGTGGCGGATGTCTATAACGCCTATGGATGCAACATGGCGGTTCGCCTTGCGCCCGTCGTCGAGCACGCCCTGACCTTCGACGAGCAGTTGCCGCTTTACGGCTGGCTCGAAGATGTCGATTTCAGCAGGTCCGTCGCCCGCCACGGCCGGTCCGTCTATGTCGAAGGCGCCCGCGGCGTGCATCTCGGCGTCAGATCCGGACGCCAGCCCGGCCGAAGGCTCGGCTATTCGCAGGTCGCCAATCCTTTCTACCTGATCCGCAAGGGCACGATGTCGAAAGGCCGTGCAATCGCGCAGATCGGCCGCAATATCCTGGCTAATATGTCGGGCGTCCTGTTGAAGGACCGGCTGATCGATCGGTGGGGACGTTTGAACGGCAATTTGCTGGCGCTGACCGATCTTGTCGTCGGTCGTGCCTCTCCGTCCCGCATTCTCGAATTCGGCACTTCCTCGCCGCACGAAATGCCTTCACCGTCGATCGCAACGGAGCGGAGATAGACCAATGCAGCCAGCATCCCTGTTCCATCGACTCGTTTCCGCGCCACTCGCCTTGCTGGCATTCGCCTGCCTGACCGGCTGGAGCGTCGCCCATGCGCAAACATTCACTCTCGTGCCGGAAGACAAGGTCAGGCTGCGCGTCGTCGAATGGCGGTCGTCGGATTCCCGCTATGCCAGCTGGGAGGCCCTCGATGGCGTCTATACCATCGACGATGCCGGCAACCTGTCGATCCCGATCGCTGGCCACCTGCAGGCGAATGGAAAGACGACCGAGCAGCTTGCCGATGCCATTGCCAGCGCGCTGGCCGAAAAATCCGCACTTCCGGGCAAGCCGTATATCGCCCTGGAGATTGCCGAGCACGCACCGATTTTCGTGACCGGAACCGTGCAAACCCCCGGCCGCTATCCGTTTGAACCCAACATGACGGTGATGAAGGCCGTCAGCATCGCCGGCGGCTTCCTCAGAGAACGCGAGGACAACACCTATTTCGAGCGCGACCGGATCCAGGCTGCCGGCGCCTACCGGACGGCCGTTATCAACCGGCGCGATCTCCTGATGCGACAGGCGCGGCTGCGCGCCGAGATCGCCGGCCAACAGAGTTTCGAGATCCCCGACGAACTGGTGGGAACGCCCGACGTCGACAAGTTGAAGGCACAGGAATTGAACCTAATGCGGTTGCGGCGCGTCGATATCGACAGCCGGATCGAAGCGGCGAATGACCTGACCCGCCTCTATGGCCAACAGGTCGAATCGCTCACGGCCAAGATCAGTTCGCAAAAACGGCAGATCGACCTTGCCCAGAAGGAACTGGACAATGTCAACAGCCTGGTGAGCAAAGGCCTCGTCAGCAATTCCCGCCAGGTCTCTGTCGACCGCTGGGTGGCGGATGCGCAAGGCACCTTGATCGATCTCGAAGTCGCCCTGACCACGGCTCGCCAAGGCCTCAGCGAAGCCGACCGTTCCAAGATCAACATCGTCAACAGGCAGAACAGCGAAAACCAAGACCTGCTGAATCAGGTCAATCTCGCGATCGGCAGGGCGGCGATCGATATCCAGGTAGCCCAGCTCCTCGGCGAACAGGCCGGCTACGACGCTCAGCTCGCCCAGATCAACACGGACGCGCCGGGGCTCGGCCGGGCAAAAAAGAACTACAGGATCGTGCGTCGCAATGATGACGGAACCTCCCACGACATCGTGGCGGACGAGCAAACCGCATTGCTACCGCATGACCTCGTCGAGGTCGGTCTTGACACGGCCCCTCAAGCGCCATCCTCATCGCCGCAGACAGCACCGCAGAAACAGAGCTTGACGGTCCCGTCATCCGATGTGGCCCGAGACAATCGCTCCGCTCCCGGCTGGATATCCCAGACCGGATCGAATTAGGAGGCGATTGTGATCATCGACGACAGCCGGCGGGCTTTCGCCTCGCACATCCTGCCGAAAGCTGGATGCGACTTTTCGGCAAATGCCAGGCCTCGGCCGCTCATTCTTCTGCTTGGGATCTGAAGCATGTCGATAGAGCCGATCGGTTTCGTGGTTCTGCTGCTTGGCGCGCTCAGCATGCTGAACGGCGCGCGTTTTGCCGTCACCGCCCTTTGCCTTTCGACGCTGCTCGGTGCCGCAGCGGCTCTGCAGTTGCCGGCGCTCGGCGGCAGCAGCATCCAGCCGAGCCATCTTCTGGTGCTCTTTCTGGTCATGACGGTCTTGCTGCGCCCGGTTCAGATGCAAGCGACGCTCGCCAGCATCGCCTATCCCGGCCCCGGCTTCTGGTTTGCCTGCTACATCCTGTTCTCCGTGGTGTCGTCCTTCTTCCTGCCCCGTATTTTTGCCGGCGCGACCCTCGTTTACTCCTCCGCCAGAGACCCCTCGGGGATGATGTCGACGGTAGCGGCTCCACTGGCTCCGGGTTCATCCAATATCAGCCAGTCCGTCTATCTTCTCGGCGACCTCGCCTGCTTCGCCGTCGTCGCCGGACTTGCCCGGTTGGGATATGGCCGGTTCATCGCGCGGCAGCTGATCGTCGCATCGATAGCGTGTTTTGCCTTCGCGCTGATCGACCTCGCAACGTTCCAGATCGGCCAGGCCCAGCTGCTCGATATCATCAGGAATGCGAATTATACGATGCACACGGCCGAGACCATCCACGGTTTCAAGCGCATCGTCGGCCCCTTTCCCGAAGCAAGTGCTTATGGCGCCGTTGCATTGGCCTATTTCGCCTTCACACTCATGTTATGGCTGGAGCGCGTCCAAAGCCGCATGGCTGGGTTGGCAACTCTTCTGATCGGCCCGACCATCGTGCTCTGCACCTCGACAACCGCCTATGTCGCGGGCGTCTTTCTTGTCTGCATGTTCGTGTTGTTCTGCCTGAAACGACTGATCGGCGGTTCCGCCACGACCCCGCACGTGACTTTCCTTGCGATCACGCTGTTCTTCATCCCCTGCGCCATCACCGCGCTCAGCCTTGTCCCCGATGCGTGGAATTCCATCGCCGGTCTCCTGACCACCACCGTATCGGACAAACTGCAATCGCAGTCCGGCGAAGAGCGCACCGCCTGGAACACCCTGGCATTGATCGCATTTGTCGATACCGCCACTTTCGGCGCCGGACTGGGCACGGTTCGAGCTTCCAGCTTCATCGCGGCGTTGCTGTCCAATGTCGGATTGACCGGCACCGCGCTGTTCGCCGTCTTCGTGTACAGTCTGATGAGGGCAGCCGGCCGGCACAAATCCGGCGACCGGCAAACCCACGCGATCGGAACCGCCGCCGTAATGGCATCCATCGCACAGATCGGCTCCGCAGCGATATCAGGAAGCGGCACGGATCTCGGCTTACTGTTCAGCACTTCGGCGGGGCTGGCCGCGGGCTGCCTGGCCGAAGCTTATGTGCCGCGGCATCGGGCGCCCTCATCGCCTGCGAACCGGCGTCCTATAGAGGCATCGGCATCTCCTTTGAGAGCGCCGATGTTTTCAACGCCATGACGCCCGCTCGGCACTTTCGCGATTGCGCCGAATGGCGGCCTGGCGCAGCCGGACACGGGCGAACACAGGTTCGGGGCCGCTCGGCGACGCCGCACCCTCCAGGGATTCCCGGTGAAATCAGGCTGCCGTTCGCAAGCGATCCCAAACCACGATCCAGGGAGGGATATGCCGCTGCTTCCGTCCCAATATCAGCTCTGCTGACGCTCGCTGGCGGCAGAGACACTGTCGGGGGAATTGCTCTGCCGCAGTCTGGCATTGCGCCGCAGGACACCCGACAGGAAGACGCCCGACAGATAGCCAATCTCCATCAGCACGAGGATCGCGATACCGGATCCGATCGCCGCTACACTGGAGGACTCATCCACGAAGGCCACGCCGCCGAAGCCGATTGCCACAAGCAATGCGAAGATTGCGAAAGCCCAAGCGCGGATGCAAGCACCGGCAGCTATCGAAATCACGGCGGCGATGAGCGCGGTAATCAGCATTCAAATACCTTTTCTCGCTGCGGCCCGACATGCGCCCCGGCCCCCATTGTCGTGCCGGGGGAGAAGATATCCAAACGCAGCGTCGTCGCAGGCAGGGCATTCTTCATGGTGAATATCTCAACAATGAAACACACGAAAACCGCCAGCAGCCGGACGCCGACCAGCCAACGACCGAGGCTGTGTCGCGGCAATATATACCGGACCGGGCTTTCATACGACAGCCCCTTCCGCTCGATCAATAACTGTTCCCTCGACTTGGAAGGCGACAGCGATTCTGTGCTGTTAAAAACGATCGGAAAGGTGAAGACATGAACAATCAGTGCGTCGTCTACGTCACGGATGTCGAATATTCATTTCCGACTATTCTCTCAGCGCTGCAGGCTCGCAAATTCGCGAGCCCCGCGACCGATGTCTGTGTCCTCATGTCGGAACATCTCGATAATTTCGACGAACTCAAAGCCCTACTGGCTGCGAGCGGGGTCGACTTGATCGATGCGACCGAAGCGCTGCAGGACTCGCTCGGCAAGCTCGATGGATCGCACTTCCAGGGACGTATCAGCGTCAGCACCATGGCCAAGCTGGTCCTGTGCGAGATCCTGCCTGCCAACTATACCCAGATCATCTACCTCGATGGCGACACGCAGATAGTCAGCGATCTCGGCGGGCTCGAAAATGCGGTTGTGCCCGAGGGCAGGTTTTTTGCGGCGCGCGATTACACGGCGATCCATGACTTCCTCGTCACCGGAAAGAACAGCCACTATTTCAACGCGGGGGTCTTGAAATTCCACCGCAAAGGGTGGATCGGGCAGGAGGCGCTTGAGCTTTTTGCTAGAAATCCCGAGGCCTGCGAGGGCAAACATGATCAGGGCGCATTAAATCATGTCTGCGGGTCATCGCTCATCCTCGTATCGAACCGCTGGAACTTTCCTAAACAGTTCCTTCATCTGGTCAACATGTCCGCCCTGTCGATCGTCCATTATATGGCGCATCCGAAGCCTTGGCATGGCACCTTCTTTCCCTGGACCGATCGGGAGAGCCAAGTCTATGTCGACTTGCGCAAAGCACATCCGATTTATAACTCGCTGTATCGCGGAATAAGCTTCGATCGTAAGGCCCTGTATAAGTACCGGTCGATGCGGGCGCGCATCAAACACGCAATCGAGGCGAACGGACCCAATCCGCGGGTCCAGAGCCTGCTGGTTGGCGATTACGCCGTGTGATGCATTGAGGTCCGCCTGGGGGTGAATAGCCGCGGGACTGATCTCGGCATCGCGGTCGACCCTTGGGTTGCAGGCGGACGCGCAACTATTCATCTATTCATTGCAGGATGGATAATGGTCAGGACAGAATATGAGTTATAGGGCTTCCGCCACCAGTATCTCGCATTACGCAAAAGCCCGCCTGCGCCGCTCGCTCAAGGCTCGGCAGGTTCGCTACGACCTGCTGCGCAACGGGCTCAAGCAGGCGCGTCACGTCGTCATCTGCGTCATCCGCGACGAAGGGCACCGGCTGGCATTTTTCCTCCAGTATTATCGCGATCTCGGCTTCGAGCACTTCATCTGCATCGACAACGGCTCGACAGACGGCACAGCCGAATTGCTGTCCGGCTTCGACGATGTCTCCCTTCTTTCTGCTCACGGATCCTACAAGGCGGCGAGATTTGGAAACGACTGGATCAACGAAGTCATCAACCGGCACTGCCAGCAGAAATGGGTCCTCTATGTCGACGCCGATGAGTTCCTGGTCTATCCGCATTGCGACACACGGCCGATCGATCAACTGACCGCCTATATCGATTCCACCGGCGGCCATTCGCTGCGCTCGGTGATGATCGACATGTACAGCCGGCATCCCGTTCTCGAAAACATATGCGAACCCGGCCGCAATCCGCTCGAGGTCTGCAATCTCTTCGACCGGTCCGGCTATGTCGCGCATTTCGACGAACGCAACTGGACGATATGGATCAAGGGCGGCGTCCGCGGCCGGGTCTATTTCCATGACCGGCTCTGGGATGGTCCCGCGCTCAACAAGATCCCTCTCGTCTATATCGAAGGTGAACGTCTTTTTCTCAAATCATCGCACCAGGTCTGGCCGCTCTCCCTGAATTTGGGCGACATGCGCGGAGCGCTCGGCGTATCCGGCGCCCTTCTGCATTTCAAATTCCTGTCGACCTTCGTTCACAATGTTGCCGATGCCGCGCACCGGTCCCAGCACACGGAGGAATATGCGGTATATTCCTCGAGCAAGGACAAGGATGATTTCGTCTACGACGATACGGGCACCTACCGCAGCTGGAAGGATCTCTCCGATCACGGGCTTATTCAGGGTGAAGGCTGGAAATACTGGAAGAATGCCTCCGAAAGCGACGTCTAACCACTATTATCGGGAAGCCGCTTCAACCGCCGTCAAACACAAGCCCCGCCGAGGCGGGTTTTGTCGAGGCTTTCGCTGCCGCATTCGTCGAGGCGCCGTCAAGCGATGTGGACGCCACACCATCGGCGTAGGCTTCCAGCGCCTTCCGATTGAGGATACGGACTTTGCCCTGCATGCCGTCGACCACTTTGCTTTCGCGCAAACGCCGCAGGCATTGATTGACCTTTTCGCGCGACGCCGGCAGCGTCGCCGCCAGGTCATGTTGGGAGATGATCAGCTCATCGCCGCTATGTTGCGCATCCACTTTGTACACGGCAGAAAGGCGCAGCAGCGTCCGGGCCAATCTCTGCCTCAGGTTCGATCCAGCGTTGCAAATGATCCGCAGTTCGAGTTCGGAAACACGCGCCAGCGCCTTCGACAGGAGCTTCAACTGAAATTGCGGATCGTTCGCACACAATCCCGCAGCAAACGACCATCGAAGTAATGCAGTTCGCAGTCCGATGAGGCGCGATATTCCAGGCTGAGGGATTGCTTGCGCAACACCTCCAATTCGCCGATCAAGCCGCCTTTTGGGATCATCTCCACGATGAACTCCCGTCCATCGGCAAGCGGCGTGCTTGCGCTCACCATTCCGCGGTGGACGCATGCGAACATGTCGATGGCGTCCCCGGCGCCGGCAATCACCTCACCCCGTCGAAACTATCGAACACTCGAACGGCAAAACGGGAACTCGTGATCCAGATCACCACGGCCGCCGTATATGATATCTGCAGGCCCTGAAGTAACCGCTTCGCCTATTCGCGCCGCGCATGCACCAGTCTTGTTATCTCTTATGTTAATCGCTCCGTCCATACGACGCAACTCCATGCAGAATATTTTAGCTATTGCTATTCGGCCACATTCATAATTCATTAAATTGTAAAGTACAAATATAATAATATAAGATCTCCAAGCTTGATTTATACACAAATAGTGACGGTCGCATTAATACACATATAATGCAAATTTAATTCTAGCTCATCGATCATCTTAAGCCGAGACCGGATTTTTATATGATTTATCACAATCACCAAACGGAATATTAGATCTATAGAATAATATCGTCCACTTTCATTAATTAATAATATTTTGTTTATATATCCAAAAAGCAAACAGTATCTTAAAGCTTTAAAAGAGGAACTTTGGGAAATAAAGAATTTATTCACCATTATGACCTCGGTTACAGACATCAAACTTGTATTGAAGCAAGCTTCGGATGGTATTTCTGGGATTCGCCCAACGGAGACGCGGATGGCAGGAAAAAATCAGGGCATCAACCCAGCTGACCTTTGGCGGCGTAGCACCGGGGTGCGGAAGGAAGGGCGTCCCTTCAATTCGTCAAAATCCCATACAATCAGCAGAATTTTGAAGCGCGCGTTAGACTTTGTCATTGCGGCATCTCTTTTATTTCTTCTGTCGCCGCTCCTTCTGTCGGGAGCAGTCATTATAATGCTCACCGATCGGGGTGCCGTTTTCAAATCCCATCGGCTTATCGGCTATAGGGGAAAAGAGTTCGGTTGCCTCAAGTTTCGGACGACACGATCAGACGCAACGCCCAGCCTGCATGCGGCTATCGTCGGTGACATCCTGACGCGATCGAGCCTCGACAAGCTTCCGCAACTGGTCAACGTGCTGCTTGGGCAGATGAGCCTCGTCGGGCCTCGCGCCATTCCCAAAGAGGAACTGCCCCGTTACGGCGAACACGCCTATGCCTACGTCGCAGTCCGTCCTGGCCTGACCGGTCATTGGCAGATCAGCGAACACGTCAGTTATCAGAATAGAGTTTTCCTCGACGTCGAGTATCTGCGCAATTGGACACTCACGTTGGATTTCATGATAATGGCAAAGACTATGGCGGCCCTGCTTTCCAGGCACGCTTTACTGCCCAAGACGGACCTGTAGGGTCGTTCGGTTTTCCCTCATACTCGTAGCATTATCCGTGGGGGCGCTTGCCGGTCATAGGATCGCCCTCGGCAACAGAGTTCCTTTTCCGGCGCTTTTGCATATGCTCCCACAACGAGTGGGCGAATAGACCCGCCAGATAGCTCACTTCCATCAAGACAAGCGCTTGGAGGCAGTAGGCGATCGCATCCGAGAAGGAGGAACCTTTCAGCAGGATCACAGCACCCAAGGCAACGACCAGCAGAAATGCAAAGGTTGCAAAGGCCCAGGCGCGAATGGTCGCTCCAGCAGCGATGGAGATGGCAACCACGACAAGCGCGCTCTTCAGCATTAACCCGCTCCTCTCTTCACATCTCCTTTAAACCGCCGGCTGCCTCAATGACATGGCAAAAGCTCAAAGTCGAAACGAAGTTCGATTAAAGTATTTTATCTATTATTGTTAAAATATTCCTAAAACACGCTCAGTAAGCCGACCGAACCAAGCGCAGAATATTCGGCTATTCATCCGACAGGGCCGCTCTATCGTCCGAAACCAAGAGATGTTTGCGGCATGCAGCAAGATTAATGCACGTCATCAGCAAATGTGCAGTAAGCCTCCTCCTTACCACGACAGGTGATGATCCTCCCCCGACAATCGACCACGGTTCAACGAAACAGGGCTCGCCGGTGAATGGCGAGCCCTGCTGATGTCCTGCATCGATAAGGCTATTTCGAGACTGCGGCGGCCAATTGCCGTTTTGCGCCGCGTTGGAGGCTGAAATTTTCAAGCCAAGTAACTTGTTTCCTCAATTTCAACGCCGGCTTTTCGATGAATCTCCACGAGAAGGCGGCAAAGCAGGTCGCAATGATGCTGCAGACAATGCCATTCAACCACCAGTTATGCGCCCAAGGTCCGAGCGCTACGAACGCCTGTTGAATGGGATAGCCGTAGAGAAAAACGCCATAGGAATAGTCGGCTCCACTGAGAATGCCAAGCTTGCGGGGCGAGGTCAGGCCGAGGAAGACCGTGACATATCCGATTGCCGGAATGGCAATGAAATCTCCAAAGGAAGTGAACCAATAGGCCCATAATATGATTGTTGCCGAAGCAAGGAAAATTCTCACATCCCAGAGAACCTTGTCCTTGTAGAGATAGAAGGTCACCCCCATGAGAAACGCGCAGATGAGCAGATTGCCCGACGCGGTCGTGGGCATGGTTGCCCAATCGCTCTCATGTTTCCAATACCTTGCGATACCGAAGCTGATGATCAAAGCCGGCGTTGCGATAAGGGCGATCACCCGCCGCCTGACCACGCCGAGCAGAAACAGGGCGGCGATCGCGGCATAGCACTCAAGCTCGAAGGGCACCGTCCAGAGCTGCCCATTGACCATTGCGGCGTCAGGATTATCCAGGAATACACCGGGGAGATTGAAGTGGATGTGGCCTGTGACATTCAGCAGATAAGTAAAGAACTGAGGATCGGTGAAATAGTCACTCAGGTCATACTCTGTATAGATCGCTCCGAGTATAAAGGCTGCCAGCAATACCTCCACCGCAAGGGCAGGGTAGATCCGGATAAATCGGTTGCCGAGAAAGGAGATCAATGTCTTCGACCGTTCAAGACTGCCAGCCACCAGGAATCCGCTCAAGACGAAGAACATCGGCAGCACTGATTTGATGACAGGACGGAAAGGCGACTCCCAGAGAAACAGGTCATCGCCGTATGTGACGCGGGCCGTATGTATCCAAAGTACTGAAAAAGCTAACAGTAATCGCATATAATCGAATCCTGTCGGTCGCCCTTTCGCTAGATCAAGCTTTTCGCCGAGAAACATCTGTGGCCCTTTCAGAAGTATTGACTCGATTTGGATTGGCAAGCTGTCGCCGCAGCGCAGCGGCGGCATGATTGCCGGGTCGGGACCGCGTGTCAGTGACCAGAGCTACATTAGGAAAAATTGAAGGAGAGAGCGCCCCTCTCCCGAAGACGAGGCAACTGACCACAACCCAATCGCCCTGCACTTTCCGCGGCGCCATGCGACGGTTGGAGTTGGACCAGGCGATCGGGCAGCGAATTCAAATGAGGAAACCATGAAATTTTTGGCCAGGCTGTTTTTTATTGTTCTCGCCTTTATCGGATTGGGCCTGATAGGAGGCGGCGCCCTGCTGCTCAGCCTCGGTGGCTCGCCCTATTACGCGATCGGCGGGGTTGCCTATCTGGCTGCCGCGCTTCTGCTGTGGCGCCGGCAGATGTCTGGCGCCCTCATTGTCCTGCTTGTCGCAGTTCTCACCCTTCCCTGGGCACTATGGGAGTCGGGTTTCAATTTTTGGGCGCTCTTTGCGCGTTTGATGTCCCCCATCGCACTGGCGGGCTTTGCACTTCTCTTTGCGCCGTCGCTGTCGCCAACCGCCAACCGGAAGCTCTTTTACAGCGGCACTTTGCTTGCGGCGATCCTGCTCGCGGCGGGGTTCAGCCTTGCTTTCACGCCGCATGGGCTGATCCGCCCTTCCGCCGATATCCCCGCCTATAAGACTGCCAAGGGCAACAACTCCCCCTCTGACTGGACATCCTATGGCCGCAGCACGGCCGGGGATCGCTACTCCCCATTCGATCAGATCAACCGCGGCAATGTTGCCAAGCTCGATCTTGCCTGGACATATCGCACCGGGAAAAGCGATGGCGCCGACCAGAACACGCCGCTGCAGATCGGCGACACGATCTACACCTGCACGCCGACGGACGTGATCGCAGCGCTTGACGCAGATACGGGCAAACCGCGCTGGACCTTCGATCCGAAGGCGGCGGCGCCGTACTGGCAGCGCTGCCGCGGCCTCGGTTACTACAAGATGCCATCGGAGGCCCAATCAGCCGACGGTCTTTGCAATGAGCGTCTGGTGCAGACGACGATCGATGCCCGCCTCCTGGAGATCGACAGCAAGACCGGCGCGTTCTGCAAGGGCTTCGGAGACAATGGCACCGTGCGGCTTTCCCAGGGCATGGGTGAAGTCAAGTCAGGTTATTATTTCCAGACATCGGCGCCGCTGATTGCCCGTAATCTGATCGTCGTCGGAGGCTGGGTCATCGACAATCAGGAGGTTGGAGAACCCTCGGGCGTCATCCGCGCCTTCAATGTCGTCACCGGCGACCTCGAATGGGCATGGGATCTCGGCAATCTCGAGATCACCAAACTCCCGCCGGAGGGCCAGACCTATACGCGGGCCACGCCGAACATGTGGACGACTGCGGCATTCGACGACAAGCTCGGCCTCATCTATGCACCGCTCGGCAATACCACCCCGGATTATTACGGCGTCAATCGCCCGGCTTTCGCCGATCAATACAATGCCACTTTGGTGGCGCTCGATGTCACGACGGGACGGGAGAGATGGAAGTTCCAGACCGTGCATCACGATATCTGGGACTATGACCTGCCGGCCCAGCCGGTTCTGCTCGACCTGCCCGATGGCAATGGCGCCACCGTGCCGGCTCTCCTACAGACCACCAAACGCGGGCAGCTTTTCCTGCTCAACCGTCAGAGCGGTGTACCCCTTGCCGAGGTTCAGGAGAGACCAGTGCCGCAGGAAGGCGGCGCACCGGAAGAGAAGCTGTCTCCGACGCAACCCTATTCCGTCGGCATGCCGACGATCGGTGCGGAACGGGTGACGGAGCAGACGGCTTGGGGACTGACGATGTTCGATCAGTTGGCATGCCGCATCGCCTTTCGAAAAATGCGCTACGACGGCGATTTCACCCCGATCGGCCCGCAATATGCGATCCAGCAGCCGGGAAATCTTGGCGGCCTCAATTGGGGGAGCGTGTCGGTCGACCTGCCCAACAACCGGGTCTTCCTGAACGATATTCGCGTGCCCAGCCTCTTCGCACTCATTCCCCGCGGGGAGTATGTCGATTTTGCCCTAACCACGACCGCTCACGGCCCCTCCGCCCCGCAGCGCGGCACGCCTTACGGCATGGCCACCGAAATGTGGACCTCGAGACTCCGCGTTCCCTGCACGCAGCCGCCCTTCGGCACCGTCACAGCCGTGGATCTGAACACACGCAAGATCGCATGGCAGGTCCCGGCCGGGACCGCCGAACAGCTCGGGCCGTTTAAGATCAAAACCAATCTGCCGATGCCGATGGGCCTGCCGAGTTATGCCGGCACGTCGGCGACCGCCGGCGGCGTCGTCTTCTTTGCCGGCTTCCAGGATTATTACATCCGCGCCTACGACGCCGAGAACGGCGATGAGCTCTGGAAATATCCCCTACCGGTCGGCTCGAGCGCCACGCCCATGACCTACGTCTCGCCGAAAACCGGCAAGCAATATGTGGTGATCTCGGTTGGCGGAGCGCCATATTCCAAGGACAACGGCGATTACGTGTTCGCCTTTTCTCTAAAAGACGAAGATTAGCGCCGCTGCCGGTCACACTGTGCTATTTTGGTCCGATGAGGAACTGAGGCTACGAGCGTGACGCGAAAACTGGCGGCGATCCTGGTCGCGGATGTAGTTGGCTAAAGCCGTCTCGCCGGTGCGGACGAGGATCGCATCCTGGCGCGGCTGAGAACCCTGCGCAGCGACCTGGTCGATCCGACGATCGCCGTGCACAATGGCCGTATCGTCAAGCGCACCGGCGATCGAAGCCTCATCGAGTTTCGCAGCGCCGTCGACGCCGTGCGCTGCGCGATCGAGGTGCCGACGGCGATGGTCGAGCGCAATATCGGCGTGCCTCCGGAGCATCGCATCGAGTTCCGGGTCGGGATCCATCTGGGAGATGTTGTCGAGGAGAACGACGGCGACCTGATGGGCGACGGCGTCAACATCGCCGCGCGATTGGAGGGAGTTGCTCAGCCCGGTGCCATCTGCCTCTCCGAACATGTCTACCGCCAGGTGAGAGCGCGGCTTGAATGTGCCGTGACTGATCTCGGCAAAGTCCCTCTCACCCTGGACACGCTTTGCGATGTCACCGGAATTGCCGAACCAGAAGTCAATCTTGGTCTTATCGGCGGCGGCAGCGGGACCAGCAAGAATCGCTGTAGCGAGAAGGGCGCCGACGGCGCGGCGCTCCGCCGATGAACCTGCTGAAGGCGACAGTGCGCGATGGCCGGCTGGCGATTGCAGGTTCCGATGCCAGCCTGCCCCTGCCGGCCCGCTTCGCCGAAGCCGCCGTCAATGGCCGCGAACTCGTCCTCGGCATCCGCCCCGAGGCCCTTCGCACGGACGGCGCCGGCCCGTCGCTCAAGGCAACCCTGGAGGTCGCCGAGCTGACCGGCCCAGAACTCGTCGTCACCGCCCTTGCCGGAAATCAGCGGCTGATGGCCTGTTTGCCGCCGCGCACGCCGATCCGCTACGACGAAACGCTCACCCTCTTCTTCGACGAGGAGGCGATGCATCTCCTCGATCCGCAAACCGGCCTCAGCTGTCTTCGCGAGGGATAAGGACGATACGTACTTCGCGGACGCACCAAGCTGCAGGACGCTATTGCCTACACAAGGAAATAGCACGACACGTCCGATCGATGCCTCTCGGTCGGCCGGGACCGCCTGGTTCTCGCGGCTACGCTAGATCGCCCGCTCGCTATGGCGCTATCGAACGCGCGCGTCGCGAGTGGTCTTCGCCACATCGGGCTGGCCCGGTTTCGCTCCGCCGATGACAATAACCTTGTGAAAAAGCTCATACTAGGGCACAATTTATGAACGCATCTGAAGTTGCGGCACGATCTCATAGCCGGCCGTCTCGCGCCGAGTGACAGTTCGCGCCGGAGGGGCGGCGTCGATGGATCAGGGGTTCTTTCTTCTGTTCGCTACGGTGTCCGTGATCACCGCTCTGACGGTGGTCCTGGCGCGGAATCCGGTTCACAGCGCATTGGCGTTGATGGCGTGTTTCCTTAGTATCTCGGCCATCTTCGTCTTGCTCGAGGCGCCGTTCCTCGCGGTCATCCAGATCTTTGTCTATGTCGGCGCGATCATGGTCCTGTTCCTGTTCGTGATCATGATGATCGATGTGCGCGAAGCGGTGTTGCAGCGGTTCTTGCCGGGCGGCAACCTTCCGGCTCTGGTGCTGGTCGTTCTGCTTGGCGTCGAGATGCTTGTGCTGGTGCTCTGGAGTGACCGCTTTTCGGTCATCCAACCTGTCGCCATACCCGGCGGCGATCAGATCAGACAGCTCAGCACGACGCTTTTCGCCGACTATCTCCTGCCGTTCGAAATCGCCTCCGTGATCCTTTTGGCGGCCCTGGTCGGCGCCATCGTGCTGGCGCGGAAGGAGCCGGAGTGATGGTTCCGCTCTGGTGGTATATTGTGCTTGGAGTGGTCCTGTTCGTGATCGGAGCGGCGGGCGTACTGATCCGGCGCAACATTCTGGTGGTGCTCATGTCGCTGGAGCTGTTGCTCAACTCGGTCAACATCAACTTCATCGCTTTCGGGCATTACTACGCCGATTTTCGCGGGCAGATCTTCGCGATCTTCGTCATCGCAATCACCGCGGCGGAGGTTGCGGTCGCCCTCGGTATCCTGGTCGCCCTCGTGAGGAACAAGTCCACCCTCAAGGTCGACGACGTGACCATGATGAAAGGATAGCGGTTTGGACCCGGTGATATCGATCCGGCCGCTGCTTGCCGTTGCCGTCGCAGGTCTGGCGGCCCTTGCGATTCTCCTTCTGGACAACCGCGAGAAACTCCGCGATGTCGTCTCCCCGTTGGCCGCAATCGCCATGTTCGCGATTGTCGCCTCGATGGCGCCCACCGTGCTGGCGGGCCGGACGATCGATTTGCGCCTGTTCGAGATCCTGCCGGGGATTGACTTCGCTTTTCGGGTCGACGCGCTCGGCATGGTGTTTGCCACCGTCTCGTCGCTGCTGTGGATCGTGGCTGCGATTTATTCCATCGGCTACATGCGGCACTTGCACGAGCACGCGCAGACCCGGTTCTTCGCCTGCTTCGCCAGCAGTCTGGCCGCCGCCGCAGGGGGCGCCTTCGCCGCCAATCTGTTTACGCTGGTGATCTTCTACGAGGTGCTCAGTCTCGTTACCTATCCCCTCGTGTACCACCACGAGGACGAGCAAGGATGGACGGGCAGCCGCAAGTACCTCGTCTATCTGATGGGCGCGTCGAAAAGCGTGCTGCTCGCCGCGTTGGCGCTGACCTACCACATTGCCGGGTCGCTCGACTTTGTGACGGGCGGGCTGCTGGCGGGAGCTGATGCCTCCGCGCTGCTGCTGACGGTCGTGTATTTCTGCTATCTCTTTGGCTTCGCCAAGGCCGCGGTAATGCCGATGCACGCCTGGCTGCCTGCCGCGATGGTGGCTCCGACACCGGTCAGCGCGCTCCTGCATGCGGTGGCCGTGGTCAAGATGGGCGTGTTCTGCGTGCTGCGAGTGGTCTTCCATGTCTTCGGCGTCGAACTGGTGGGGAAGCTGGGCCTCGGTATCGCCACGGCCTATCTGGTTTCGTTCACGATCCTCATGGCGTCGGTCTACGCCCTCACGCGGGACGACCTGAAGGCGAGGCTCGCCTATTCGACCGTCAGCCAACTCTCCTACATCGTGCTGGGCGCGGTTCTGTTGTCGCCGGTCGCGATGGTCGGCGGCATCATTCACATCGCGGCGCATGCGTTCTCCAAAATCACGCTCTTTTTCTGCGCGGGTTCAATCTATTGCGCATCTGGCAAGCGCAACATCAGCGATATGGCTGGGATCGGCCGAAGGCTGCCCTGGACGATGGGGGCGTTCTTCGTCGGTTCGCTCAGCATGATCGGGGTGCCGCTGACCGCGGGCTTCGTCAGCAAGTGGTATCTGGTACGGGGTTCGGTGGAGGCGGGGGAAATCCCATTCCTGATCGTGCTCCTCATAAGTTCGGTCCTGAATGCCGCCTATTTCCTGCCAATCAGCTATCTCGCCTTTTTCGGGACTGAGGCACAGGAGAGCCCCGCGACGGTTCGGGAAATTCCGATGGTCACGATCCCGCTGGTCGCAACCGCCATCCTGTCGGTGCTGATGGGCATTTTCCCTGGCTATTTTCTCACCTTGGCGGACGGAGTGGTCAGATGATCAAGCGCGTGGTCGATTTCTTCGGCGCCGAAGAATATGCGCATCAGCGGCGCCGGCTGTTCTATCTGGCGCTCGTTCTTATCGTCATCGCCGACTTTCTAGTTCCCCGCGAACACGCCGAATACCTGTGGGACCACCTGCCGGGCTGGTCGGCTGTCTACGGCTTCGGCTCCTGCGTGCTTCTCATCTTCGTTTCCAAGTTTCTCGGCCATCGGGCTGGGCTGATGCGGCGCGAGGACTACTATGACTGAATTCATCCATCCGGCCCTGCTCTTCATTCTCGGCGCTCTGCCGATCCCGTTCCTCAGAGGATCGATCCGCAAGGCTTATCTGCTGCTGATCCCGGCGTTGGCGATCCTCGCCGTGGTCACGATGCAGCCGGACAACTACGGCGCGGCGTCGTTCCTGGGGCAGCAAATTCAGATCGCGAAGGTCGACAAGCTGAGCAGCGTCTTTGCCACGGTTTTCACCATCATGGCTCTGATCGGAACGGTCTACGCGCTGCACTTGCCTCGCCCCGGCCAGCACGTCGCTGCGTTCGTCTACGTCGGGAGCGCGCTCGGCGTGGTATTCGCCGGCGACTACCTGACGCTATACCTGTTCTGGGAAGGCATGGCGTTTGCCTCTGCCTATCTAGTCTTCGCACAGGGCGGCCGGCAAGCGATCAGCGCCGGGTTTCGGTATCTCATGGTTCATATCACGGGCGGCGTCGTCCTGCTTGGCGGAATCATTCTCTACGGGCTTTCAACAGGCTCGCTACTCCTAGGCCCGATCGAGGGGGGGATGGGCGCCGGCGCCTACCTGATCCTTGCCGGGTTCCTTCTGAACGCCGCCGTGCCGCCGCTCAACGCCTGGCTGACCGACGCTTACCCTGAGGCAACAGTCACCGGGGCGGTATTCATGAGCGCCTTCACCACCAAGACCGCCGTGTATGTGCTGGCGCGCGCGTTTCCGGGAACCGAGCTTCTCGTTTGGCTCGGCACCGCGATGGCGCTTTACGGCGTCATCTATGCAGTACTGGAGAACGACTGCCGGCGCCTGTTGGCCTATCACATCGTCAGCCAGGTGGGGTATATGGTGGCGGGCGTCGGCATCGGGACCGAGATGGCTGTCAACGGCGCCACCAGCCATGCCTTCGCGCATATCCTCTACAAGGCGCTTCTGTTTATGGGTGCTGGGGCGGTGATCTACGTCACCGGCCGTCGCAAGCTCACAGAGCTTGGCGGGCTCTACAAGACCATGCCGCTGACAGTGGCGCTCTACATGGTCGGCGCCTTCGCGATCTCGGCATTTCCCTTCTTCTCCGGCTTCGTCACCAAATCGATGGTGATCGCCGCTGCCGGACAGGATCATCGGGCGCTGGTGGTGCTGGCGCTGACAATGGCATCGTCGGGGACCTTCCTGCACACGGGCTTGAAGCTGCCGTATTACATGTTTTTCGGCACGGACCGGAAACTGGAGGCGCGGGAGCCGCCGCGCAACATGCTGGTCGCGATGGGAATGGCGGCGGTGCTTTGCATTGCGATCGGAGTGTTCCCGCAGCCGCTTTATGCGCTTCTCCCCTATCCGGTCGACTTCGAACCTTACACTGGCCTCCATGTCACGGAGAGCCTCGGCGTGCTGATGTTCACTGCCTTCGGGTTCGTGCTGTTCCTGCGGGCGCTCGACCCGGAGAACACCATCAGCATCGACACCGACTGGTTCTATCGCAAGGGCGCGCGGGTCTTCATGTGGCTCGCCGAACGACCGCTGGCGCGCTACGAGAAGGCGGTGAGCGACGTGTCCGAAACCGGGGCGCTGCCCCTGCTGTATGGAGCGGCACGGGCGGGACTGCGGATCGATCTCACCGGGGTGGACGCTGTCGTGAACGGCGTTGCCCGCTCGATCCTGCGCGGCGGCGGGCGGCTCCGGCGACTCCAGACCGGCGTCGTGACCCATTACGTGCTGGCGATGATCGTCGGTGTGATCGCGGCCACCGCCATCTTCGCCGTGGCGTGGCGGTAGGGGGTCACATGGGGTTACCGCTACTCAGCCTCATCGTATTCACACCCGTCGCCGGGGCAGCGGTTCTGATGGTTCTGCGCAGCGACGCTGCGGTGCGATGGATGGCGCTGGGTGTCACCGTCCTCGACCTCGCTCTCTGCATCGCTATGTTGGCCGGTTTTGACACTACGACCCACGCGATGCAGTTCACCGAGACGCGCCCGTGGGTTCCTGCGCTCGGGATCACCTATGCGCTTGGAATTGACGGAATCAGTGCCCTCTTCGTTTTCTTGACCGCGCTGCTGGGCTCGACCTGCGTGCTAGCCTCGTGGGTCGCGATCGATCGCAAGGTGAAGGAATTCATGGTCAGTTTGCTGGCCATGGAGGCGCTGATGCTGGGGGTTTTCTGCGCACTCGACCTGTTCTTGTTTTACGTCTTCTGGGAGGCGATGCTGATCCCGATGTACCTGATCATCGGCGTCTGGGGCGGCGACGGCCGGGTCTATGCGGCTTTCAAGTTCTTCCTTTACACGCTGGCAGGCAGCGTCCTGTTCCTGGTCGGCGTCATCGTGCTCTATTTCAACGGCGGCGAGACCTTCGACATTCTCGCTCTGACAGCACAGGATTTGCCGTTCCGGGTCCAGTCGTGGCTGTTTTTCGCTTTCCTGGTCGCCTTCGCGGTCAAGGTGCCGATGGTGCCGGTCCATACCTGGCTGCCGGACGCCCATGTGCAGGCGCCGACAGCGGGCAGCATCATCCTCGCCGGAGTGCTGCTGAAGATGGGCGCCTACGGCTTCCTGCGGTTCTCGCTGCCGATGCTGCCGGAGGCGTCGGTGTATTATTCAACCCTGATGCTTTCGCTTTCGGCACTTGCGATCGTCTATGGCGGGTTGCTTGCGCTGGCGCAGGATGACCTCAAGAAGCTGGTGGCCTATTCCAGCATCAGCCACATGGGCTTCGTGACGATGGGGATTTTCGCGCTGAACCTCCGCGGGCTCGAGGGCGGCATCCTGCAAATGTTCAATCATGGCGTGACGACGGGCGCGTTGTTCCTGTTTGTCGGCCTGATCTACGAGCGGACCCACACCCGCAGCATCGCCGATTATGGTGGGCTGATGAAGGCAGCACCAGTCTATACCGCGTTTCTTGCCTTGTTCATCCTGTCGTCGATGGCGCTGCCGGGAACGAATTCGTTCGTGGGAGAGTTGCTCGTGCTATCTGGCGGGTTTGCGGCCAACCTGGCCGTCGGCGCGGCCGCCGTTCTGGGCGCATTGCTTGGCGCGGCCTATCTGCTCGGCATGTATGGGAAGGTCGCGCTTGGTCCGGCGAGTGTCAGTGCCCGATTTAAGATACGTGACGTAAACGCCCGCGAGATCGCTGCGATCCTGTCGCTGACCGTCTTCGTGCTCTGGGTCGGGCTCTATCCAAAACCTTTTCTCAACATCATCGATGCCTCGGCGAAACATCTCCTCGCGCAGGTGCACGGTGAGGAGAGTAGCCAATGACCGCCGCTGCTCTTCTCCAGTCGGTCCTTGCGAGCCTGCCCGAGATCATCGTGGTCACGGCGGCCTGCATCCTGCTGATTCTGGGACAGTTTGTGCAAAAGAGACAGGAACATTTCCTTGTCTGGGCTTCCGTTGCCATCGTACTGATTGCCGCCTTGGCGACACTCATGCTGGCGGGCGAGGCTCGGCCGGCCTACACGGGCATGTTCGTCGCCGACCGCTTCGCGGTCTTCTTTAAGTTCGTGTTCTATTTAGCCACCGTCCTGACATTCCTCCTCTCACGAAAATATGCGGATATCGAAGGGATCGGCAGCAGCGAATACTATGTCCTGCTGCTCTTCGCGCTTTCGGGAATGATGATCATGGCGTCGGCCACCGATCTCATGTCGATCTATGTGGGCCTCGAACTGGTGGTGCTCTGTACCTATGTGCTGACCGGCTTCCTGCGGCGAGAGCGGCGGTCGAACGAAGCGGCGCTGAAATATGTGATCCTTGGCGCGGTCTCGACCGGGATTTTCCTTTACGGCGTTTCGCTGGTCTACGGGCTGACCGGCACCACACAACTGGACGCGATGGCTGCAGCGGTGACCGGCAATCCGCTCGATCCCGGATTGCTGCTAGCGGTAGTCTTCATTGTCGCGGGGCTGGTCTTCAAGGTCGGCGCGGTGCCGTTCCATATGTGGGTTCCGGACGTCTACGAAGGCGCGCCGACGACGATCACCGCGTTCATGTCGGTCGGCCCCAAGGCGGCGGGGTTCGCGGTCATCCTGCGGGTGTTCCTCAACCCTCTGGTCGCAGCTTCAGACGTCTGGATCATCGTCGCGGTCATTGCGGTGGTGACGATGGCGCTTGGCAGCTTCGTGGCGCTGGTCCAGGACAATTTCAAGCGCCTCCTGGCCTACTCCAGCATCGCCCATGCAGGCTTCGCCATTTTCGGCGTGGCCGCTGGCGGCGCCGATGGGATCGCCAGCGTGATGCTCTATCTGCTGATCTACGCGTTCATGAATCTCGGCATTTTCGGCACCGTCATCATGATGCGGAACGGCGATTTTTCGGGCGAGGTCATCGACGACTATGCGGGTTTCGCCAAGTCACATCCGGGGCTGGCGCTTCTAATGCTGCTCTATCTCTTCTCGCTGGCCGGTATTCCGCCGACGGCCGGGTTCTTCGCCAAATTTTACGTGCTGGTCGCCCTCGTCGAGCGTGGTTTCGTCATGCTGGCTGTTATCGCAGTACTGCTCAGCGCCGTCGCCGCCTATTTCTACATCCGCATCGTGATGGTGATCTACATGCGCGAGCCGAAGAGAGCGTTCGCCCCGGCGCTGACCCCTTTGGTGGGCGCGACACTCGCCGTCACCGCTGCCGGCACCATCGGCATCGGCCTATTTCCGTCGTGGTTTCTAAAGCTTGCCCAAGAGTCGGTCTTTGGCGGGTGAGCGATTGGATTTGCAATGATCACACCGACGGAATAGACTTGAAGGCAGAGGAAGGATTGCCCAAGTCGCGCCGCGGCGTGGTCGATGGGCGACCGGTGCAGTGATATGACTGCAATGGAATTTTTGCCGGTTCTTTTCATGGTCGCCGGAGTCGTTCTGGTGGCGGGGGTGACGTTGTTCGTCTCCTCGCTGCTGCGCCCATCCAATCCTTATCCCGCCAAGAACATGCCCTATGAATGCGGCATGGACGCAGCGGGCGAGGCGGCGGCGGGCCGCTTCAGGGTGCCGTTCTTTATCCTCGCGATCCTGCTGGTCGTTTTCGATGTCGAAGCGATGTTTCTCTTTCCCTGGGCCGTCGTCCTGAAAGAGATCGGCCTGGTCGGCTATATCGAGATGTTCGTCTTCATATTGCTGCTTCTCGTGGGTTTCGCCTACGCCTGGCTGAAAGGAGCGCTTGAATGGGAGGCGTAAACAACGCGATCCGCGACAGCGTGCTGTTCACTACGGCCGACAGCATCATCAGTTGGAGCCGAAGATCGGCGCTGTGGCCGGAGACCTTCGGCATTGCCTGCTGCGCCATCGAGATGATCTCCGCCGGTTGCGCCCGCTACGATCTCGACCGGTTCGGCGTGGTGTTCCGCCCTTCGCCGAGACAATCCGACGTCATGATCATCGCCGGCACAGTGACCCGGAAATTCGCGCCCGTCGTGCGGCGGCTCTATGACCAGATGCCGGAACCGCGCTGGGTGATCGCCATGGGCACCTGCGCTATTTCGGGCGGGGTCTACAACACCTACGCCGTGGTGCAGGGATCGGAGACCTTCGTGCCCGTCGATGTGCATGTGCCTGGCTGTCCGCCCCGGCCTGAGGCGCTGATGCATGGCTTCCTCCTGCTTCAAGAAAAGATCAAGAGGTCGCGGGCGCTCGCCGGAACACCTCTGGATCGGGTTATAGCGTCATGAGTGCGGAGCCGCCCCTCAATCGCGCTCCGATCATGGAGCGCTTCGGAGAAACCATCGAGGACCTCGGCACTGCGCACGGCATCGACGCCTTTGCCGTCCCGCCCGAGAGGATCGTCGAGTTCTGCCGGTTCCTGAAAGAGCATCCGGCGCTGCAATTCAATTTCCTCTCCGACATTTGCGGGGTCGATCATTATCCCGAAACGCCGCGGTTCGAGGCGGTCTACCATCTCTATTCGCTGCCCAATAGGTGGCGGGTCCGCATCAAGTGCCCCCTTGGCGATCCTCCTGAAGTGCCTTCGGTCACGGGAGTCTGGCGCACCGCCAACTGGCATGAGCGTGAGGCCTGGGACATGTATGGCATCAGCTTCGCGGGACATCCCGATCTGCGCCGGATCTATATGTGGGAAGGCTTCGAGGGCTTTCCCCAGCGCAAGGATTTCCCCCTCAGGGGGTATAAGGACAAGTTGAACCCCTTCGGTGCCGAAGGTCCGCCGCCAACGCAGCCCGACCTTGCCACCAGGGACATTCCGTAAGGGAGGCCGTTCTACGCCGGAACGTTGAGATGACCGAAGTCACCGAGCTCAGCAGGCCTGAGGGCGAAGCGCTCAATACCAGGGAAGTGCTTCTCAATCTCGGTCCGCAGCACCCCAGCACCCATGGGGTTCTTCGGCTCGTCCTCGAACTGGACGGCGAGTTCGTCGAGCGCGTCGATCCGCATATCGGCTACCTCCATCGCGGCACCGAAAAACTGGCGGAGAGCTTCACCTATACCCAGATTTTCCCGCTGACGGACCGGCTCGACTATCTCTGTCCGCCCTCGAACAACCTCGCTTTCGCGCTGGCGGTGGAGAAACTCCTCGGCATAGAAGCACCGATCCGGGCGCAATATATCCGCGTGATGATGGCCGAGCTGGCACGGATCTCCGGTCACCTCCTGATCACGGGCGCTTTGCCGATGGATCTCGGCGCCATGACCGCGTTGCTTTACGTCATGCGCGAACGTGAAATGATCATGGACCTCCTGGAAATGATCACCGGTGCGCGCATGCACACCTCGTTCTGCCGGGTCGGCGGAGTACGCGAGGACCTGCCTGACGGATTCTTCCCCAAGATCCAGGAGTTTTGCGACATCTTTCCGAACCGGATTCGCGACTATGAGCGACTGCTCGAAGATAACCGGGTGTTTCTCAATCGCACGAAGG
This sequence comes from Rhizobium mulingense, assembly GCF_029194105.1. Lineage (NCBI taxonomy): Bacteria > Pseudomonadati > Pseudomonadota > Alphaproteobacteria > Hyphomicrobiales > Rhizobiaceae > Rhizobium > Rhizobium mulingense. The sequence goes on from NZ_JARFVE010000015.1 coordinate 153,514, forward strand.
GGATCGGCGTGATCTCCGCCGAGGATGCCGTCGATCTCGGCCTCAGCGGCCCGAATCTGCGTGCTTCCGGTGTCGACTGGGACATCCGGCGCGATGAGCCCTACGAAATCTACGACCGGCTCGATTTCAACGTCATCACCCGTCACGAAGGCGATTGCTATGCACGCTGGCGATGCCGCGTCGACGAGATGCGCGAAAGCATAGGGATCATCGAACAATGCATCGACCAGATGCCTGAGGGGCCGTTCCAGATCGATATGCCGACAATCGCCTTCCCGCTGGATAAGGATCGGGTGCACTGCTCGATGGAGGCGCTGATCCAGCATTTCGACCTGTCGGCCTACGGCTTCAAGGTGCCGAAGGGCGAGGTCTATTCGGCGATCGAGGCCCCAAAGGGCGAGCTTGGCTTTTACATCATCAGTGACGGCTCGCCAAAACCGTTCCGCATGAAGGTGCGGGCACCCTCGTTCGTCAATCTTCAGGCCCTCTTCGGGGTCAGCAACGCCCGCTATCTGGCGGACATGATCGCCGTGCTCGGCAGCCTCGACCCCGTAATGGCGGAGGTGGACAAGTAGCAGAGGATTTGGACGTGATGACCCTGCGCGAAAAGATCGAAGAGGCGGCGGCGCGGTATCCCGACCAGCGCTCGGCGATCATGCCCGCGCTTCGGATCGCGCAGACGGAGCACGGCCATTTGCCTGGTCCGGTGCTGGAGGAGGTCGCCAACATTCTCGGAGTCGAGCGGATCTGGGTCTACGAGCTGGCGACCTTCTACACACTCTTCCATACCGAACCGGTAGGCATGTTCCATCTGCAGCTTTGCGACAACGTCTCCTGCATGCTGTGCAGATCCGAGGACCTGCTGAGGCATCTGGAAGAGGTCCTCGGGATCAAGAAGGGCGAAACCACCCCAGACCTGCTGTTCACGCTTTCGACCGTCGAATGCCTCGGCGCCTGCGAGATGGCTCCAGTGATGCAGGTTGGTGATGACTATCACGGCGACCTCGACATCGCGCGCATCGACGCGCTTCTCGACAGGTTGCGAACGGAGGCGGGGCAAGCGACTGGTGCCGATCTCGCCTCAGCAGCACCGCCGGGAGAATAGCGTCATGTTCGAACCGATCCTCCTCAAGAATGTCGATGTTCGGGATGGCCATCTGCTCTCCACCTTCGAGGCCGGCGGAGGCTACCAGGCTCTGGCCAAGGTGCTGTGCGAAAACACGCCTGACGAGGTTATCGACCTCGTCAAGCGGTCCAACCTACGCGGTCGCGGCGGTGCCGGATTCCCAACGGGCATGAAATGGGGTTTCGTGCCGAAGCGGACCGGCAAGCCGACATATCTGTGCTGCAACGCCGATGAGGGCGAGCCGGGCACGTTCAAGGATCGGATCATCATGGAGCGCGACCCGCATCAACTGATCGAGGGGTTGGCGGTAAGTGCATACGCGATTGGGGCCGAAACCGCCTATGTCTACATTCGCGGAGAATATGTGACGGCGATCCGTCGTCTGGAGCAGGCGATCGCCGAGGCCCAAGCAAAGGGTTATCTCGGAAAGCGCATTCTGGGCTCGGATTTCAATTTCACCATACACATCCACTGCGGCGCCGGCGCCTATATCTGCGGCGAAGAGACTGCGATGCTCGAGTCGCTCGAGGGCAAACGGGCGCAGCCGCGATTGAAGCCGCCATTTCCGGCCGTGGCTGGGCTCTACGCAAGCCCGACAGTGATCAACAACGTCGAAACGCTCGCTTGCGTGCCGCATATCGTTACGCGGGGGTCGGACTGGTTTCGGGGCATCGGTCCGGACAAGAGCCCCGGGCCGAAGCTCTACTGCCTCAGTGGGCAGGTGCGCAAACCCGGCCTCTATGAGTTGCCGATGGGCATACCGCTGCGCGAACTGGTCGAGAACCACGCCGGCGGCGTGCTGCCGGGCCGCAAAATCAAGGCGGTCATCCCGGGCGGGGTCTCAGCGCCGGTCATACCGGAGCACGGGCTGGAGGTCGGGATGGATTTCGACTCGCTGGCCGCCGCCGGCTCGATGCTCGGCTCGGCTGGCGTTATTGTGATCGACGACTCGACCTGCATGGTCAAGGTCGCGACCCGGATCATCGAATTCTTCCATCATGAGTCCTGCGGCAAGTGCACGCCATGCCGGGAAGGATTGAACTGGGTCGTGAAGGTCCTGCGCCGGGTCGAGGCCGGCGAAGGTGCTGCCGGCGATCTGGAGCAGCTGGAGATGCTCTGCAAGGGCATTTTCGGCAATACGTTTTGTGCCTTGGGTGACGGGGCGGCGATGGGATTGCGGGCTGCACTCGCGCATTTTCGCGCTGAGTTCGTCGCCCATATCGAGGAGCACCGGTGCCCCTTTCACTGAAGGCCTGCGCCGCGACAGGAGTGCGAGGAAGTATGGTTAACATTACGATCGATGGACAAACGCTGGACGTTGAGGCTGGCTCGACGGTGCTGCAGGCCGCCCGGCGTTTGGGCATCGATATCCCAACCTTCTGCTATCTGAAGCGTCTGCCGCCGCTGGCCTCCTGTCGCATGTGCCTGGTGGAGATCGAGGGGCAGCGGCGGCTGCAGCCGTCCTGCGCCACCGCCGTCACCGAGGGTATGGTGGTGCGGGCGAACACAGCTCTGATCGAGGAAACGCGCGCTTCCATGCTCGATATGTTGCTCGCCAACCACCCCCTCGACTGTCCGATCTGCGACAAGGGCGGCGAATGCGAGCTTCAGAACATGGTGATGGCCTATGGGCCTCGCAAAAGCGAGTTTCACGATCCAAAACGTGTATTCCATTCCGAGGACATCCGTCTCAGCCCGGTCATCATCATGAACGTCAACCGCTGCATCCAGTGTCAACGCTGCGTCCGGATGTGTGAGGAGGTCGTCGGCGCGGTCGCCCTGGGTACCGTTGAAAAAGGCATGGATACCGCCGTCACCGGCTTCGAGGGCAGTCTCGCAAGCTGCGATCAGTGCGGCAATTGCGTCGAGGTCTGCCCAGTCGGCGCGCTGATGAGCTTCCCCTATCGCTACAAGGCGCGGCCCTGGGATCTGGTCGAGACCGATACGGTCTGCCCGCATTGTGGCACCGGTTGTCAGTTGACGGTGGGCACGCGCAAGGGCGAGTTCATGCGGGTGCGCTCGAAGTGGGACGAGGGGCTTAACCGCGAAGTCCTCTGCGTTCGGGGACGCTTCGGCCTGGATTTCGTCGCGAACCGGGACCGGATCAAGCGACCGATGATCCGTCGTGATAGCACCCTGGTTCCGGTTTCCTGGGACGAAGCGGGGGACTATCTGCGCCAGCGGCTGTCGGCCGTCGAGGGCAAGGCTGCCGGCGGGCTGGCCTCGCCTCGCCTACCCAACGAGATACTCTATCAGTTTCAGAAGCTGATGAGGACCGCATTCCGGACCAACAGCATTGATTGCTCGTCACGCTGGTCCACGCCCTTCGATACGCTCGGCCTGCTAATGGCAGCCTTCAACAGCCGCGCACCGCTGGACGAAGTGATCGACAACGACTGCGTGCTCGTCGTCGGCGGCAACGTCACCGAGGAGAACCCGGTCACCGAATACCTGCTGCGGGATGGCGTGCGGCGACGGCAGACCGGATTGCTCATGCTCTCGGCGCGGCCATCCCGTCTGGATGCCGATGCCAGGGTGGCGGTTCGCGTGCCGCCGGGCGGAGAAGCGGCGAGCCTTGCGGCGGTGGTGGCCGGTCTCGTAGCGGCAGTTGGTGAGGCCTTACCGGGCAACGTTCTTGCGGGCATTGGCGCGACAATCGGCAAGCCAGCGGCGGAAACCCGCATTGACGGGCCGGACCGTCTGGCCGCGGCGCTTAAGGAAGGCCGCAGCGTCACCGTACTAGTCAGCGTCGACCTCCTGAGATCACCCGAAGCCAGCGCGACGCTGCAGCAGATCAATAACCTGCTGCAGGCTCTGCGCCTGCTCGGCAAGGACCTGGCGATGCAGTTCCTCTTCGACCGTGCCAACCAGATGGGCGCTTGGGACATGGGAGTTCTGCCGGCGGCTCTGCCGGGGTTGCGGGCGGTAACCGACGACGTAGCGCGCACAACGCTTGCGCGGAACTGGGGCGTCGAAATCCCGTCTGAACCCGGCGCGGATCTCGACGCCATTCTGGAGCTCTGCGTCGGCCGCCGGATGGGCGCTCTCTACATCGTCGCAACCGACCCTCTGATTGCCTATCCTGACAGGGATTTCGTGACGCGGGCGCTTGGCGCCGCCGATCTCCTGATCGTGCAGGACGCCTTCCTCACGGATACGGCGGGCCTTGCCGACGTCGTCCTACCCGCGGCAGGTTACGGCGAGGAAACCGGCACGTTCACCAACAACGAGGGGCGAATCCAGAAGATCCGCAAATTTCGCGAACCCGCCTTCGAGGCGCGGAGCAATCTGGCGATCTTCGACTTCGTCGCGGCGCTTCGCAACCAGGCACTGCGGCCGTCGACGCAAGGCGAAATTTTCGACGAGATTGCGCGGCTTGTTCCCGCCTACCAGGGATTGACACAGGATGGACTTGGCGCCGACGGCGCATTCACCAAGGCGGTGCCGACGGCACCTGCGGCCAGGTTCTTTTCGCCGCCGCCCGTCCCGCCAGCAGCCGACCGGCTCATGCTGATCACCGGTGACTGCCTGTTCCACAACGGATATCTTTCCGAACGGTCGGACATCCTGAACACGGTCGCCAATGATCCCTATGTCGCGATGAGCGCGCAGGATACCGCACAGCTTGGCCTTTCGGATGGCGATCAGGTCATTGTGCGGTCCGCCCAGGGCGAACTGGCGGCGCAGCTGAAGGTCGACCCCCGGTTTCCAAAGGGCCTCGTCTTCGTTCCGGAAAACTACAGAGCCTTGCGTCTCAACGGCTTGATGCGGCGGGGTGAGTACCCATGCCCGGTGGAAGTCCAGAAGGTGGACGCCACTCTTGAGGCCAACCGCACGAGCCGGATCTGGCGTGGGGTCTGAAGATTTGGAATCGGGCCGCCGCGCCTCCGCAAGCTGCCCAGAGCATGATGCCGAAAAGTGTGAGCGGTTTTCGGACGACATTGCTCTAACTGTTTAATTTAGAACAGGATTCAGATTTTACGCCGACCAGGTCTAAAATCATCCTGTTCTAGCGACGTCAGTGATACCTGGTCCCGCAGATGTAGTCCTGCAGATCCTGCTCTGTGCGCTGCGCTTCGTCGAGCCTATGTTTAACAACGTCGCCGATACTGACCACGCCGACAACGTCGCCTCCATCCAGGACCAGCACATGACGCGTACGCCGCTGGGTCATGATCCCCATCACGGAGGGGAGCAAATCCCGTGTCGAACAGGTAGCCACATTCCGGTTCATGACATCCGCGACCCGCATCATCGCCGCCTCGGCCCCGAATTCCGCCACCGCATTGCAGCAATCCCGCTCCGATAGCGAACCCAGGTATTCGTCGTTCGATTGGCTGACGACGACGAAGCCGATATTGTTGTCGCGAAACAGCCTCAAGACTTCCAACATCGTCTGATCGGGCGCGACCGCGATGACACCGACACCCTTGTTCTTCATGATTTCGCCGACAAGCATCTGAGCCTCCTGTCTGCGCGCTCCGGCTTGACGGATGGCGCGCGTTCACGTTCGCCGGATATTCCGCCACCAGTTATAGCCCTGCATCTCTTTCGTCTCGACGAGCACGTCCTTCTTGGTATTCAGGCGTGCGGTAACCACGCCGCCGCCGGTTGCCGCCTTGCCCGGCTTGGCGAGCAGGTCGTCGCGCCCGATCACCAGGTCACGCGAGGAAAAACTCGAAAATTCGTACTGCTGGCCAAGGGCGATTGCATCCGCTGGACAGGCGTCCTCGCACAGCCCGCAGAACAGGCAGCGAGCCGTGTCGATCTCGAATTTGGCCGGGTGCCGGTTGCCCTTCTCGTCCTCGTAGGGGACGACTTCGATACAGTCGCAGGGACAGATCCGCGCGCAGAGTTCGCAGGCCACGCACTTGATCTCGCCCTCTTCATCACGCGTAAGGAAGTGATGCCCGCGATAGCGTGAATACGGGAGCCATTTTTCCTTGTCCGGATATTGCATGGTTACGGTTCTGGAGAATAGGTAGCCGAAGGTCAGAACCAACGCATTCGCCAGATCGGCGAAGAACGCCCAACCAATCCATGTTCCAACTTTGTCCTGCGCGCGCGACATCGCCGCCTCGCTACGGAGCCGCCATGGCCCCTAAAAGTACGCCGGTTATAATTATGTTCGCCATCGACAGAGGAAGCAAGACTTTCCATCCGATCGCCATCAGTTGGTCGTAGCGGTAGCGGGGGAAAGTGAAGCGGAACCAGATGAACACATAGACGAAGAATGCGACCTTGAGCACAAACCAGAGCAGTGGTGGCAAGGGGATGAGGATGCCGTTCCAGCCGCCGAAAAACAGGATCACCACCAGAACCGACACCAGCAACACGATGGCATATTCGCTGACCATGAAAAATGCAAAGCGGATACCGCTGTATTCTGTATGGAAGCCGGCGCCCAGATCGCCTTCCGCTTCCGAAAGGTCGAAAGGTATACGCTGCGCCTCGGCCAATCCGGCGACGAAGAACACGAAGAAGCCGACCGGTTGGTAGACGATATTCCAGACATCGGTTTGGGCCCGCACGATGTCGAGCAGGCTCATGGATTGCGCCAACATAACCACCCCGATCACCGCGAACCCCATCGGAATCTCGTAGCTGATCATCTGCGCACAGGTCCTGAGGCTGCCGAGGACCGCGTATTTGCTGTTCGCGGCCCAACCACCGAAGATGACGCCATAGACCTCGATCCCGATCACCGCAAAGACGAAGAGTAATGCCACATTCATGTTGGAGACGTAGAGCGTGATCTCGGCGCCGAGGACCGAGATGCTTTCGCCGAAGGGGATCGCGACGAACACCACAAAGGGCGGGGCGAGCGCCAATATTGGCGCCAGTTTGAACAGGAAGCGATCGGCCTCGGCCGGGATGTGGTCCTCTTTGGTTAAGAGCTTGATTCCGTCCGCCACCGGCTGCAGAAGCCCGTGCCACCCCACGCGCATCGGTCCCATCCGCTGCTGAATGTGCCCTGCGATCTTGCGTTCCAGCCAGGTCAGCGGCAAGGGCAGCAGCAGCAAGAGCGCAATCAGAAACGCGACCTTGAAGACGATCAGGCCAAGGGCGACGATAAGTTCCATGATCCGCGACTACTTATTCATCGGGTTGAAACGCTCAACCGGACTTCGGCTCCGGCTATACACTGAGCACTTGTGCACTTTGTCAGGCTACATGGTATAACGGTGACGCACCTCTTACAATGCCATTACAGTTATGCCGTCGCTGGCGATGATGTTTGCGGGTTCAGGACGTTCGAGACGACTGGTTCGATGCGCACGTCTCTGTATTGCGCTGCTTCAGGACAAAACGGTGATTGTTTGTGAACCAGCTGAAGCTGGCCATTGCGGGCATCTATCTGGCCTTCCGCGAGAAGATGAAGTCTTCGTGCCAGCGATTTGCTCTGATGTGTTCTGGAATCAAAAAAGCCCGCACGAGGCGGGCTTTTGTGTATTTGGTTGCGGGGGCATGATCGCACAGAGATTTGCAGAACTGGCTGAGAAGACTGGAGTTACCAGCAGGTGAATCCTGCATCGACGTTGACTATTGCGCCGGTCATCAGGCTGGCGGCGCCGGATGCGAGGAAGAGGACCGCGCTTGCAACCTCCTCCGGCATTCCCATCCTTCCCATCGGCGTGTCGGCGAGCCAGAGCGGAATCCGCTCGCGATTGGCTTCGACGGCCACCACCATCGGTGTCTCGATATAGGTGGGCGCGACGGCGTTTACCCTGATGCCGTGATGCGCCCACTCGGCGGCCAACGAACGCGTGAGATGATGGACCGCCGCCTTGGAGACATTATAGGCCGTCTGGGGTTGAGGCCGGTTGCAGATATGTCCCGACATCGAGCCGAGGTTGACGATGGCGCCGCGTTTCAGCGAAATCATGGGACGACCGAAGGCGCGCGAGCACCAGAAGACGCCGTTGAGATTGACCTCCATCATGCGCAGCCAGTCTGCATCGGTGAGCTCCTCCGCCGGGATGCCACTCTGGCCAATTCCAGCATTGTTGACGAGGATCGTCGCCGGCCGACCTTGGTCGGCAAGTTCGGTCGCAATCGCATCCATGCGGGCCGCATCGGTGACGTCGCCCACCTGGACTTCGACGTCGTAGCCCTTGTCGCGCAGCGCAAGCGCTTGCTGGGCGTCGGCCTCGCCGCGTTCGATAACGACGACGGCGGCACCCGCCTCCGCCAGCGCCTCGGTGCAGCAAAGGCCGATCGCACGCCCTCCGCCTGTGACCACCGCACGTTCGCCGTCGAGGCGAAATTTCTCCTGGTAGCTCATGTTCGGCTCCTTCAGATATCGAATGCGCTGGGAAGCACCACGATATCGCGGATGGTGACGTTGCGCGGCCGGGTCAGCATGAAGATGATCGCATCGGCGACTTCCTTGGGCTCGATCAAAGCCCCAGCTTCCTTGGCCTTGCGAAGGTTTTCCTCCGGCCAATCTGCGAGCAAAGCGCTGATCACCGGCCCTGGAGAAACCGACCCCACACGAATGCCATTTTTCAGAAGTTGGCGTCGCATCGTCTGGACGAAGCACGTCATCGCCCACTTCGATGACGAATAGACCGGTTCCCACGGAACCGCAGAATGTCCCGCGACCGAGCTGGTGACGACGATGTCGCCAGTGCCACGTTCGATCATGTGAGGAATGACATTTCGAACGTTCTTCATGACGACGTTCACGTTGAGATTGAGCATCCGATCGATGGCATCGAGGTCGGTTTCCATGAGGTCGCCGCCGATATAGGTGCCCGCATTGGCATGCAGGATGTCGAGTTTGCCGGTCTTCGACAGGACGCCTTCGAGCAGTCCCGCACACTGATCCGGATCCAGCAAGTTGATGACCAGCGGAATAGCGCGCTCGCCAAGCCGGGCGCAAATCGTCTCAAGGGCCTTCTCATCCCGGTCCACCAGCACGACGGTCGCACCGGCGGCGAGCATCGCCTCGGTCGAGGCCAATCCTATGCCTGACGCTGCACCCGTGACCGCCGCGATTTTCCCATTCAATTCGTTCATCGCTTTTTCCTCCTGTCTTGATCCTGACTGCTAATTTTTCTCGATGCCGCAGGCTGCGTGATAGTCCGAAAGACTTTTCGTCACTCTCCAAATCAAAACCTGTTCCGGATCGAGCGGCGCATCCGCGAAATCTTCTGCGGCCGGCATATGCTGCCAGAACAACGGCAGCGGTACGGATTGCCCTCGAAGCGCCTCGCACAGGCGACCGACGGCATCTTGCGCTTCAGCAGACGCCCAGTAATAGCGGATGCGGTCTGACAGCGAGTAGTGGCGTAGCCAGCGCATCTCGGCATTTGTCCCGTGGTAGTGGCGGCTCCAATTGCCTGGCTGCTCGAGCATCAGCGCTTCCATCGCCGCATAGAGCGGACGCTGGCCGTAATCGGGCAAGAGGTCCGACGCGATCGCATCCAGCGCATAGAGCGCCTCGCGCAGGACGAAGGTCAGCTCGGGACCCACCTTCAGGATGGAAAACCCGTCCTCCACCAGCGCGGACAACGGTCGGCTTCCCTGATAATCCGTCGAGTGAGCCTCGAACACGAATTGCGGCTCCGTGATGAGCACTGATTTCAGCGTGTCTATCTCGTTGCGCTCATACAGGATCACGTTGTGATTGCCGAACTCGACGCCCGGCTGAACGACCAGCCCGATGGCGCGTCCAAACGCTTGCCCGAGTCCTGCCTCCGCAAAGATCCGACGATGGACATCGATCGTCTTCAGTGCCGCTGCCGCAGCCGTCGGTTCGATTGTTGTCAGGGCATGATCAGCCCCGCCCGGCGGCGGCACTTCGGTTCCGATGACGTAAACCGGCATTGCGCCGCCGACCTTCTTCGCTGCAGCTTCGGCGACTGCTGCCAGCCGGGCGGCGCGACGGGCCGTGGTTTCATCATCAAGCCCCACCGGCTCGCCCTTGCAGCCCATCGAGGCGTCGAGGTGAATCTTTCGGAAACCGGCCGCGACATAGGCGGCAATCATCTTCTCAGCCTCGACCATGGCCTCTTCCGCCGGGCGGTCGCGCCAGGGATTGGGGCCGAGATGGTCACCGCCGAGAAGGATGAGTTTTTCGGGGCACCCTTCTTCGGCGGCCACCTTCACGACGAGGGACGCGAAATCGTTTGGCGTCATTCCTGTGTAGCCGCCAAGGTGGTTGACCTGGTTGCAGGTAGCCTCGATGAGGACGGTGCTTCCCTGTTGCCGCCCGTGCCGGAGCGCGGCGCGGAGCACGATCGGATGGGCGGAGCATACGGAGGTCACGCCTGTCGGACGGCCTTCGATCCGCAGCCTGGCCAGTTCGTTGAGATGCACCTGCATCACCGCCGCCTTTCCGTTGAAGCGATGAACGCGTCCAGTTCCTGCCGAGTGCCGGCACCTTCCATCGGACCTAGGACCGTCACGTTGCGGGCGCCGGCGGCCGAGGCATAGGTCAACGCTTGCTTCTGAGACATTCCGAGCCGCCGGCAAGTGAGATAGGCTCCGCCGAAGCAGTCGCCGGCGCCGGTGGGGTCGACCTCCTGAACGACAAATGCCGGAGCGTCGATGCGGTCTCCTTGCCTGCCGAAATAGGTCGCCCCGTCGACGCCGCGCTTCAGCACGATCTCCTTGACGCCCATCTCGAACAAGCGACGGATCGCTTCTGCCTCGCCTTCGACACCTGCGGCACGCTCGAGCTCCTCTCCGGTCGGCAGAACGAGATCGGCGGCGGCCACAAGCTTGGAAAACCGGCGCTCGGTGTCCTCGTCCAGCTTCAATTCCTTGCGAATGTTCGGATCCACCGAGAGCGTTCCCCCGCGCGCCTTTACGATGTCGACCGCCTTGTCGATCACTTCGCGCGCACTGGGGACCGACAGAGCCGAGCCCATCACGTGAAGATGTCCACTTCGATCGATGAGATCGCCGACCGTTTGAGACCAGCCGAAGCGGGCCGCCGCGGATGTGGCGATGTTGTATACGAAATTTCTGGAGCCATCCGCGCGATAGCGAACAAACGCGCTTCCCGTAGGATAGTCCGCATCGATCGAAATCGCCGAAACATCGACGCCGTCGCGCTTCAGGCGGTCCGTATTGACACGGCCGAAATCGTCATCGCCGACGGCGCCGACCATGGCCGCCTTGCCGCCCAGGCGACCGCATTGCGAGATGAAGATCGCCGGCGCCCCGCTCGCGAACGGACCGACAAGCGGCTGGGCTTCGAGAAACCCGTCTCCGACGGTCGTGGCGACGATCTCCACAAGGATCTCGCCCACGCAGACCGTAGGACCAAGCGCATCCGGGGCCAATGCTGAAGCCATGTGCAATCCTGCTTTCGAAAGTTCTTGTCATCAACCCGGCGCCGATTGGGCCGGCGCACCATCCTCGCTGCCGAACTCCTCGCTCTCCAATGACAGAAAGCGCTGGTGCAGCATGCATGCCGCCCCGAAGGCGGAACCGAACTCCGCCTCATCGTCCACGACGATCTCAGGCGTGGGGAAAGGGATGTTCTGGCCCTCCGACATGTGGACCGCCACCCGTGCGGCCACCATTGGGTAGAGCGACGCCACGGAGCCGCCCAGTACGATCCTGTCCGGATCGAGCAGACGACAGGCTTGCAGCAATGCGTATGCGAGATGCCGCGACCAGCTTTCGGCGATATTGACGGCAGCCGGGACACGGTCACGAACGTCGCCGAGGAATTCCTGCAGATCCGCTTCCTGGCGTCCGACAGCCTCGCGATACTGTCTGATGAGCACCTCGCGACCGATCAGCTGTTCAAACTTCTGGCCGCCGCTTCCCGGCACCAGGGTGTGGCCGATTTCTCCCGCCAGACCGTGGCCGCCGCGGAACAGCTTGCCGTCGATCATGATGCCGCCGCCGACGCCCGTTTCCATGAGCAGAAACAGGGTCACACCTGCGGCGCCATGACGATAGCTGTCACCGATCGCAAAGGCGTTGGCGTCGTTTTCGACCGCGATGGGCACGGCGGCTGGGAAGGCGGCCAAGAAGGCGGATTGGCCAATCTCCTTCAACGGTACGTCTCGCCAGCCAATGATGGGTGCGAGGGTGACAAATCCATCCGGCCGGATATGGGCCGGCGTCGATATGCCGAGACCTTTGCACTTTCCGATCATCCTCTTTGCCATCGCACTGACAATAAGCTCGACACCCTGCGCCATGGCTTCCTCCACCGTGGAGGACGGCGTATCGAAGGCCATTTTCCGACATGCCCGGACTTCGGCGGAAAGATCGATAACGACCGCTGATATATGCTCGACGCCAATCTCGATCCCCACGAAGAATGCGGCATCGGGAACCAGTTCGAGCATGATGCCCGGGCGCCCAGCACGGGAATGCTCCAGCCGCTGCTTTGCACCCTCGTCCGACTCCTGAACGAACCCGCCTTCCGTCAGTTCAGCGACGATCTCTCCCGAGGATGAGCGATTCATGCCGAGCTTGCGGGCGAGATCCGCCCGGCTGAGGCTCCCGTGGGCGTAGATCGTCTGCAAGGCGGCGACGATATTGTTCTGCCGGATCCTGCGCGGCGAACTTCCAATGGAGACGGTGTCGTTCATCTTGCAATTCCCTTCAGTCGCCCAACCCTTACACGATTGGAACAGGCTGTCAGAAGGATAATCAGGGCCGCGCGTTTGTGGCGCGGCGGCGCTTGGCCTCGTCATATTTAAGCTCGATGTAGCGCTTCGCGTGCGCCGCGAGCGGATCATTATCCTCCCAGGTATCGCGCCAGATCGCGCAGGCGAGCGACAGGCCTTCGTCGACAACCGTCGTCGAGAAGCTTTCGAACACGATGTCGCGCTTGTAGTCGATGTCGAGCAGCGCGTCGAAGATCAGATCGAAGTTGATCACGCCGTCGCCGAGGTAACCGCGATTGCTCTCGCCGATGTGAAAGTAGCCGATCTTGTCGCCGGCGAGACGGATCGCGGCGGCCGGGTTGGCTTCCTCGATGTTCATGTGGAAGGTGTCGAGATGGAGACGGACATGCTCCGATCCCGTCTCGGCGATGAACTTGAGTCCCTGCGCCGTCGTATTCAGCAGGTTCGTCTCGAACCGGTTCACTATCTCAAGGACGAGGTCGACGTTTGCCTGTGTGGCGATTTCCCCGGTCGCAGCGATCGCAGCGACGCTGTTGTCCCAGCCCTTCTTCGTCGGCTGGCGATTGTACTTGGTGTGCGCGGAATACAGAATCCCGCCGAGCTTGTTGCCGCCGATATCGCGCACCGCGCGAATGGCGTCGGCCAACGTCTGCTTGCCAGCGGAGACAACGGATATGTCCTCGCTCGATACATCTTTGTCGAGTGGAAGACCCATCGTTACGCCAATCTCGACGTCAAGGGACTGGGCAAGCTTGGCCAATCGATCGAGGTTGAATTTCTCAGGGCGCAGATAGGCAAATTCGATCGTGCGATATCCGTGTTCAGCCGTTTTGTTGAGGGCCATCTCCAGCCCTTCCTGCGTTTGGCCGCCTGTCCATACAAATGAGTGGATACCCAATCGACGCATGGTCTTTTCCTCCACGAAATGCCTTTGATTACGGACAGTGCTAGGGCATTTAGTTTGGCTAGGCAACAAATAATTTTCGTGGCATGTTTTTTGCTGCTTTGCAAAAATTGCTTGCATCGCAACATTTTATCTCGGACCGAGAATACTGGGGCTTCCCGTAAAGATTTAGTTTCCGCGAAAATCAATAGGATAGACAGAGCATTTGCATGTCTTGACAACAAATGTTGCGCTGCCGGTTTTTTTGGCCTACACAAAGCACCGGCGAAATGATCTCGCTGCACTCAGGGAGGATTGGAAATGAACTATGCTTTGAAGGCTAGCGCACTCGCGCTGACGCTCAGCCTCGCCGCCGCTGCTTCACCGGCCTGGGTCGACTTCTGGTCCGACGCCGGTGCTAAATTCAAGGGCGTCACCCTACACGGCGTCACCGAAAGCACCCCGCCGTCGAACTACATCAAGAACGTGCTTGCTCCGGAATTCGAAAAGAAGACCGGCATCAAGGTCGACATCGAGACGACGTCCTGGGATCAGATGTACGACAAGGCCATCAAGGATATGGAATCCAAGACCGGCATCTATGACATGGTCTACATCGAACAGGACATCATCTACTCCTATCTCGCCAGGAATTTCCTCATCGACATCACGAAGACGCTGAAAGACCAGCCGGATCTGAAAGCCCCCACCTACGACGATGCGAACTTCACCAGCTTTGCCGACTACTTCAAGGACACGAGCGGCGATCTCTTCGGCGTTCCGATGGAAGCCTTCCTGAAGACCTATCTCTATCGCAAGGACCTCTTCGACGATCCGAAGATCAAGGAAGCCTTCAAGAAGGAAACTGGCAAGGACCTGAAGCCGGCTACCACCCACGAGGAATACACCCAGATCGCCGAATTCTTCACGAAATACGGCAAGGACAATGGCATGGAACTCTGGGGCACGACTGCTCAGGCACATACAGGCCATGCGGCGTCGTGGTATGAATTCTTCGAGTCCATCGTGCCAACCTTCGGCGTCTATAATTGGGGCATCGACGCCAAGAACAATTATGCGGCAACGGTCGAACATGGCGGCGCGATGAACGGCGACAAGGCGAAGGCCGCGTTGAAATATTGGCTGCACCTGCGCGACATCGCCCCGCCGGAATCGACGCAGTCAACCTGGACGGAAACAGCAACGACGTTCGCCGCGGGCCGCGTCGCCCAGGGATTGATCTACGGTGAGAACGCCGCGTGGATCGCCAGCGATCCAGCGCAGTCGAAGGTAGTCGGCCAGGTCGGGTTTGCTCTGCCGCCGCTCGAGCCGGGCGTGCTGGAAGATGCGAAAGCCGGAAAAGGCTATATCGGCTACTACGATGGCGGCGCCTTCGGCGTGCCGGTCACGTCCAAGAACAAGGAAGCATCGCTGCTCTTCCTCGAATTCATCGGTCAGAACGAAGTGCAGCCCGACTGGGCCATCGCCGCACCGCGCATCACGAACACGGCGACGTTCGACGATCCAAAGGTGAAGGAGATGGACGTCAAGCTCGGCGGCTTCTACACGATGCTGAAGGACCAGGGCAAGCTCTTCGCCGGTGCTCCTCCCTACCCCTTCCATGCTCAGGTGCGTGAAGCGACCGCTCCGATCTTCTACGACATCCTGACGGGCAAGATCGGTCCCGATGAAGGCCTCGACCAGATGGCGGCCAAGGCTGAAGAGGAGCTCACCTCGCTCGGCTATCGCAAATAAAACATCCTCCCCAACTGACGGGTCGTTCCGACGACCCGTCATCTTGCGCTCCGGAATGGAGCGGACGTCCACATAACGTTCAATGGGGGATAGGCGATGCATTCGCAGAAGCTCGGGTGGCTGTTGCTGTCACCGACCATAGTGATCCTCGGATTGTTCGGGATCTTTCCGTTCATCTATGTCCTCTGGGTCTCTTTCCATTCATGGAACCCGTTCGCGGCCAATCCGGGCATGATCTTCAACTGGGCTGAAAACTATCGGCGGCTCGTCTTCGACCCGCAGTTCCTGGCATCGCTCGGCATAACCCTGGCATTCGTCTTGTTCGCCGTCGTGTCGGAGCTGGTTCTCGGCTACATCCTCGCCCAGGCGCTGCTCAAGGACTTTCCCGGAAAAGCAGTGTTTCGCACGATCCATACCCTACCGCTGATCATGGCGCCAATCATCGTCGGCTCCGTCTGGAAGCTGATGACCACACCGTCGATCGGCATCATTCCCTATCTTTTGAGGAGCTGGTTCGGGTACGATCTGAATATCGGCCAGAGTGCTGTCGCGGCCTTCACCGTGACGGTGATCATGGACATCTGGCACTGGACGCCGCTCGTCACCCTGTCGCTGATCGCCGCCCTCGTCTCGCTTCCGTCAGACCCCTTCGAACAGGCGCAGATCGACGGCGCGGGCAAGAGCCAGATCTTCTGGCACATTACGCTCCCTCTGATCCGCCCGGCTCTGCTCGCCACGGTGTTCATCCGGCTGATGGATGCACTCCGTACCGTCGACGAAGTCCTGATGCTGACCGGAGGCGGCCCGGGTTCATCGACCCGCTACATTGGCGTCCATATCTTCCGGGAAGTCTTCCCCAAGACGAATTACGGCTATGGTTCGGCAATCTCCGTCACCGTCCTCTACCTCACTATCGTCGTCTGCTGGCTGCTCTACGTCGGCCTGATTGCGCCCCGCGTGAAGAGAGGTTGAAGCGATGAAGAAGCAGATCCCCTGGCTTCCGGCCGTCCTGTGGACCCTGATAAGCTTTGTGACCCTTTTCCCGATCTACTGGTTGTTCGTCATATCGGTGAAACAGCCCTTCGACCTGTTCTCGACGCCCGATGTCATTCTCCGGAGCTTCTTCTGGAAGAATTACCAGGATGTGCTGACCAATCCGACCTTGCGCGGGTACATGCTCAACTCGATGATCATTTCGTCGGGCAACGCGCTCCTCGTGACGACGCTCGGTTTTTTTGCCTGCTACGCCCTGACGCGCTTCGACCTCGCCGGCAAGGAAAGCATCTTCTTCTGGACGATCACCAACCGCATGGCGCCGCCGGCGGTCTTCCTCCTGCCACTCTTCCTGCTGCTGACGCAGGTCTACAAGATCGGCGACTTCTCGCTCGCAGATTCCCGGCTGGGCATGATCCTGGTCTACTGCTCCTTCAATCTTCCCTTCGCCATCTGGACGCTGCGCCCGACGGTGGAAGGCATTCCGAAGGAGTTGGATGAGGCCGCCTATATGGACGGCGCCAGCCCATGGGTCGTTCTCTACGACATCGTCTTTCCCTTGGCGCGGCCAGGACTTGCGGTGACGCTGATCCTGACCTGGGTGTTTGCTTGGAACGAATACCTGCTTGCGGCGACGCTGACCAACTTCAATGCGCGGACGCTGACCACCGGCCTGTCGGAATACGTGACCACGACGGGGACGGCCTGGGGCATCATGG
This sequence comes from Rhizobium mulingense, assembly GCF_029194105.1. Taxonomy (NCBI): domain Bacteria; kingdom Pseudomonadati; phylum Pseudomonadota; class Alphaproteobacteria; order Hyphomicrobiales; family Rhizobiaceae; genus Rhizobium; species Rhizobium mulingense. Next base: position 170,593 of record NZ_JARFVE010000015.1, read on the forward strand.
CGGCAATCTCAATGCTGACACTGGTTCCGGCGCTCATCGTCTTTTCGGTGGTGCAGCGTCACATCGTTGCCGGCCTGACTTTCGGTGCCGTGAAAGGATGAAGCCATGACGTCTCCATCAGGAAATGACGAACGCAAGCCGGGGTTTCTGCCGATCGAAACGAACTGGTTCGACCGGCTCTTCATCTCGGTGGTGATCTGGGTCGCGCTCTCGCTGTTCTGGATGCGGTTCATCGAGCCGTTCGGGCTTTCGGTATGGTTTGCGGCAGCAATCTCGGCGGCCCTCGGCGCCTATCTCGTCTGGAAGGGATGAGCCGATGAATTCCGTCAACACCATCACGACACGACAGCGTACCGCGTCTTCCAAGACGCGCAAAGGACGCTGTGGCGCTTCAAATTGCTGCTTTAGGGAGGCACGACATTGGCAAACGTACAGGTGAGCGACGTCACCAAGAAATATGGCGCGCTTCAGGTCATGCACGGCGTCAGCGTCGACATCGAGGACGGCGAATTCGTCGTGCTGGTCGGTCCATCCGGATGCGGCAAGTCCACGCTGCTGCGCATGATCGCTGGTCTCGAGACCGTCAGCGGCGGCGACATCCGGATCGGCGGCCGTGTCGTCACCAACGCTCCTCCGAAGGAGCGCGACATCGCGATGGTGTTCCAGAGCTACGCGCTCTATCCGCACAAGACGGTCGCCGAGAACATGGGCTTTCCGCTGAAGATGGCCAAGCGTCCCAAGGCGGAGATCGACGAGAAGGTCGGCAGGGCAGCCGAGATTCTCGACCTGACGCCCTATCTCGACCGTTATCCGAAGCAACTGTCGGGTGGGCAGCGTCAGCGCGTGGCGATGGGCCGCGCGATCGTCCGCGATCCGAAGGTCTTCCTGTTCGACGAGCCGTTGTCGAACCTCGACGCCAAGCTTCGCGTCACTATGCGCGTCGAGATCAAGGAGCTTCACCAGCGGTTGAAGACCACCACCGTCTACGTCACGCACGATCAGATCGAGGCCATGACGATGGCCAACAAGATCGTGGTGATGCGCGACGGCAGGGTCGAGCAGATCGGAAAGCCTCTCGATCTCTACGACTTCCCGGTCAACCTCTTCGTCGCCGGCTTCATCGGCAGCCCGTCGATGAACTTCCTGCAGGGCCGCATCACGACCCGCGACGGCAGAAAGGTCGTCGTCACCGACCAGGGTATCGCCCTTCCGCTGGGAAATACAAATGCGGACGAAGGACGAGCCGTTACTTACGGCATCCGGCCGGAGCATATCACGATCGGCGAGGATGGCGTTCCGGTCGAAGTCTCGGTGTTCGAGCCCACGGGTTCGGAGACATTGATCTTCGGCCGCACCGGAGGCGTACCCATCGACGCCCTCATCCGCGAACGCATCGAGATCGATCCCGGACGGACGATGTATTTCCACATCGATCCCCGGCGTGCGCATATCTTCGATCGGGAAACAGGCCAGAGGCTGTAAGGGAGACGACCAATGGAGTTCAAAGGAAAGACGGTCATTGTGACCGGCGCCGGAAAAGGCATTGGACGAGAAATCGCGAAAATGCTGGTCGAAAGGGGCGCGCATGTCGTCGCCCTGACCCGGAGTGCCGCCGATGTCGAAGCACTGCGTGGGGAATCCGGCTGCCGGGCCATACAGGTCGATCTCGCGGACGCCGATGCGACGAGAGAGGCGGCGATCGCCGCCCTTCCGGCCGATTTCCTGGTCAACTGCGCCGGCACGACCGAGCTCCAGCCGTTCCTGGAGACAACAGTCGAAGCATTTGACCGTCTTGTCGCGGTCAACACGCGTGCTCCGATGATCGTCGGCCAGGAATACGCCCGTTCGCTGATCAAGGACAGTCGTCAAGGCGCCATCGTCAATGTCTCGTCGGTCGCCTCCTTCATCGGCATCCCCGATCACGCGGCCTATTGTGCCTCAAAGGGAGGATTGGATGGCTTGACCCGGGTCATGGCAAAGGAGCTTGCGCCTCACGGTATACGCGCGAACGGCGTCCACCCAACGGTCACGATGACGCCAATGGCGGTAAAGGCTTGGAGCGACCCCGAGAAGGCCGCGGGGATGATGAAGCGAATTCCTGTCGGTCGCTTCGCTGAGCCAGCGGACATTGCCGAGGTTGTCCTTTTTCTCCTCTCTGACGAGGCTGCCATGGTAAACGGCATATCGATGCCGGTGGACGGGGGCTACATGATCGCCTGAGGCATTCTGGATTCGAAAAATCAGCTCATCGCTCATCGCTGACTGCTAGCATTGACGTCTCTAGGAATCAAAAAGCCCGCCGGATTGGCGGGCTATTTTTGTATATGGTTGCGGGGGCAGGATTTGAACCTGCGGCCTTCAGGTTA
>NZ_JARFVE010000016.1:0-84234 GCF_029194105.1 Rhizobium mulingense
ATCGCGGAGACCATCCGCAAGACGGCGCTGGAGCGGCGGGGCGGGCCGCCGAAGGAATAATCAAAGCCTGATGACTGCGGCATTGCCGCGGCCGGTGGAGTTTGCGCCTTGACCGGCTCATAGCGCAGGATAACTGCGCCGGCCGCGGTCGTCGTGCTGTCGAGTAGCATTCAGTGGAAGCTGTCGGCCCCGCCGGTTTGAAGGCTTCGCTCGCAGCTGGAGCCCTGAGCAGCGCAACGATTGGTGTGGCTGACTGTGAGAGCGAGAGTGGCCGCCCAACGTACAGGAGATACAATGCTTGGGGTGAGCAAGTGATCGCTGAGCAGCCCTCCCCAATGATACGAATTATTACTGCAAGTAGAAGTCAATTTGTGTTTTCGTGCGAAATCCAAAAATAGATCCATTAGTTGAAAAATACATTTGTGGACGCCGAACTGTTAAAAGTAATATTATTGAAAAAATCTCCAGCTTGTGCAAAGTAGTCGTTGCGGCGCCCCAATGCGTTGTGCTCACAAACACCCCCATTCCTTGATCCCCGCTCTTGCGGGGTTTCTGTGCGGACGGAACTCGTTGCTTCGAGAGGAAATTATCTGTCCTAAATCGCACAGGAACTAGGATGGCCGCCAAACGTTATTGCATTGAGACCGCGCAAGATGCCTGCGCTCGCGGGCCTCTGACTTCCGACGCGCGGTTTCATCCTCAACTAATTGCCCCGTCTTGGCGGGGCTTTTTTTATCCAAAGCGCACGACACGGTTCAGTTGATCTTTGGCGAGTGCGCACCCAAGTCACCGCCCCGTCACTCATATATGGGACAATGCCGCCGATTGTGAGGCCGGCAAAGGCATACACGCGCAGCTCAGCTGGATACAGTGTTGGATTCCGATTCCAAAGGTCACAGGTTCGTATCGCGTCGGGTGCGCCACTCCTTCGTGGGGTCCATTGTGGACACATGGGTTACTGTTTATTCCTGAGACATAGGTAACACTTTCGCGCTGAAAGGGTTCGGCAGCGATTCGAGCCTGCATGTCTGGTCATCGAAGTATCCGAGATCGTAATCCATGAAGCTGGCGAGCCAGATATGGTCTTCGAGCTGTTTGATGCCGTCGGCCCGGCCGGCAAAGACGAGGCTGAGATTGATCTTCTTTCGCTTGTAGCAGATGCGGCCGCATGTTGTGGGAGGAACCGGTGAAGCCATGTGAAGGTGAACCGTAGGTACTATCGTCGTTGCCCATTGGCTCCCTCCCCTGCGGTTCCACCCAGACGTTGGCACGGGGATCCGCAAGAGAGCGTGCCCATGGCGCGGAAAAGCCTGCCGCCTCGGCATGACTATCTGAAAGCCGTCCCATTTTCAGGCTGAGGATTCCTGCCCATGCGGCATGCACGAGAGAGAACGCTAACGTCGCCTATTAAGCCTGCCCGCAGGCATTCCGTGTAGCGAGGAACCATATCTTGTCGGTGGAGTTTACCAGCACGTTCAAGATCCTGGGAGGATAACATGAAAACACTGGTCATCTCTGCGGCATGGCTCTCTCTGTCACTCGGAGGAGCGGCGGTCGCGCAGACGACGACGGTCGTCGTTCCTGGCGAGGTCAGGACCTATGTCGAAAAACAGGACACGCCATCCGTCACCTTTGAAGGTGACGTCGCAGTCGGTACGGCGCTTCCTGACACGGTCGAGATCCACACAATTCCCGATCAACCTGATTACGGTTATGTATTCGTCAACAAAAAACGTGTGCTCGTCAATCCGAAGACCCGCGCGGTGATTGAAGTCATCAAATAAGTTGGAAGCATCGCGGGCCTGCTTCCAAGGCCCGCGATTTTCCTATCATTCAACCTTCGTCCGCATTAGGTACCGTTCGCTCTGAGCGGGAGAGTTGAATTCAGCTTGGCATCCACCTCAGCCAGCCGCATCAACCCGACGTCGTAACCGCGGGGTCTCCTTTGGGCATTCCAGACACCAAGGAGCTAGTTGTTCGTGGAATTTCGATTTCATCATTCGCGGTTGATTTTCGCGGGTTGCTGTGGTCGTCCCGAGACGAAGACAGTGGTGTATTCGGAGCGATGATGAGATCCGTTCTGATCACATGAAACCCGGATTTCGCGGCAGATAATGCGTCCAGTCGCCATAGCCGGGTGATGCCATCAACAGCATCGGAAAGCTGATCCGCATGCCTTGATCGACGGCAAGGCTCAGGGCGCTGTCGCATGTCCCCGGCAGGAACGCCGAAATCTTCTCGGTAGGGCCATCCGCCGCCAGCGTCAAGGCCGTCGCAAAGGCATTGTGAAGAACGTCGGCTCGCTTCACGGCGAGCGGACCGATATGCCCATTAACGCCCACGTAGCAGTAACCGACCAGATCATTGTCGGCATAGAGCAAGCGCCCTGTTATCGCCGGGTCATCGAACAAATAGCGGTGATGTTTCTCGCGCGAGACGCCGATGGCACGGCCATCGATCGCGCCAATGCTGGCCATGGTCGCAGCACTGTTATCGATGGCGATGGCGCGGAACGGCGCTTGAGGCAATGTCCGTCTTAGTCGCTCGCGCTCGCCATTGAAGAAATAGACCGGCATCTTCGGAAAGAGCCCGTGCCTGATATACAGCCCCTGCGAGACGCGATTGAAGGTGAAGGTGATGAGCGCCTTATGCGCGGCGCCCGATTTTCGGGCGTGCTCGAGGGTTCGTTCCAACAGCGCATTGCCAATACCCTGCCCTTGCCGCGCGGGATCGACGAACAACTGAGCGAGGAACCAGACATCGCCGCAAACCCAGCTCCAGGCAAAGCCGACAATTTCACGGCCTTCTTCGGCGAGCCACAGGCCGCCCGGATCATCCTTGAGCGAAAACAGCTGAAAGTTTGGGGGGCTTGGCATCGCCATCGGCCCGAAGCCATGCCGGACAGTCAGCTCGTTGATGCTGGCGACCACCAGCGCATCGCTGGCGGCTAAGTCTTCCGGCCGGGCAGGCCTGTAGGCAAGCGGCATTGGATAACCCCGCAATCTTTCCGCGACTGAGCGCGAGGGAACGATGGTCGTCTCCACCGAAGCCTCTTCGCGTCTGGCGCTTTGGCCGCGCAGGGAGAACGCAGGCTCGATGCTTCAGCCACCGGCACGATCTTCCAACGCCAAGATCGTGACGATAACATAGGAGTTGTCAGTTTCGTCCTGCCGGCTGCGTCAATTTTCTTGATCGGGCGCCCGGCATCCAACATTGACGTTGACCGAACGTCCACATCCACATGTTAGCAATTTGTTGACCATAAACTGGCTTTACTAATCCCGATGGCTGCGGCGTTCCCGCCCGTCGTCGAGGGTTTGGTGTAGGACGGTTGGTGGTGTTGACGTATTCAGTGCAAGGATTGTCGGGCGGAATTGCCGTGCTTCTGTCGCGTGCAAAACGCGTTGCAACGCAGACCATTCTGCCGGCTCTGTTTGCGCTGCCCGCGCTTGTCGGTTCCGCATCATTGGCCTCAGCGGAAGATCGCGCCCTGAAGCTGTTCTTTACCCATACAGGCGAGAAGGCGACGATTACCTATAAGGGGGATGGAAAGTTCGATCCTAAAGGCCTTACGCAGATCAATCGGTTTCTGCGCGACTGGCGAAGGAACGAGCCTACCCGGATGGATCCCCGGCTGCTCGACCTGGTCTGGGAGGTGTATAAGCGCAGCGGCGGTAAGGATTACATCCACGTCGTTTCCGCCTATCGCTCCCCTGCCACCAACAACATGCTCCGCAACCGCTCGCGCAGCACGGGTGTCGCCAAGAAGAGCCAGCACATGCTGGGTAAGGCGCTGGATTTCTACGTTCCGGGCGTCAAACTTGCGACGCTGCGTGCGATTGCCATGCAGATGCAGGTCGGCGGTGTCGGATATTATCCAACCTCCGGATCGCCTTTCGTGCATCTCGACGTCGGCAATGTCAGGGCCTGGCCGCGCATGTCGCGGCAGGAACTCGCCCGGATATTCCCGAACGGGCAGACGATGCATCTTCCGGCCGATGGCCGGCCGCTGCCGGGATATAATCAGGCGGTTGCGAACTACAGAAAACGCGTAAGTTCCACCTCGATAGAGATCGCCAGCACCGCTGGGGACGACGAAGACGCTGGAGCATCGACCACGCCGGGCGGCGACGCCACCAACGGCAAGCTCGTGACGGCGCTTCTGCCGACGCCGAAAAGCCGGGCCTTGAATGCGCTTGCGCTGCAGATCGGCGCGGGCGAGCGGGATGAGGAAGGCGCGGTTCCGGATGTTTCATCCTTGCCGATTCCGATACCGGCGATGCGCCCGCCTGCCCTTGCGCATGATCCGGGCGCGGACGACGAACTCAAGACTGCCTCGATCGGCCCGATTGCCGCACTTCCGGAGAGACAGACGGCATTGCCGGCCCACGCCCGCTTCCATCCCCGCCTTGTTGCAGCGGAAACCGCCAGGACGGGCCCTGCTATGATCGCCTTTCTGCCCATGACCGCTTCCTGGGAAGAAGCCAATTTCCTCGGATCGACATCCGAGGCGGCGCTGATGAAATGGGCGCTGCATTCTCCCGGCGAGGCGATGGGATTAAGTACGCCTCGTGTCTCACCCCGCACGGTTCATCGTGAGGCTCATGTCGCGACGTCAGCTGAGGATTTTACCCCGGTCGCAGCCAGACGCCCGTTCGATGCCGGCCGGTTTACATTGCCCCCGGAGGGTTGACCGCATTCAGGTTGATGCGCTGCGCCCTTGACAAAAAACGTTTGAATTTCTCCCTCGCCAGCCGCGGACAGAAGGCTTTCGAAAAGGTGGCCGCGGGCGGCCAGTTTTGTTCGGGTGAGGTCGTGGCCGTCGCTGAATGCCCCTCGCTTCGTCTGATAGCGTACAGGAACCCGGCAGATCGCTCATCGTTATAGCCGTGGGATCGCAAAGGTGGCCCCATTTTTTGGGTCCGTCCGCTCTTCCTTCCTGCGCGATCCCGTCCTTTCCCCTGATTGCCCCGCTTCGGCGGGGCTTTCTTTTGCCGCGTCCAGCCGGCGTGCGGTCAGTACCGACAATGCCGTAGATTTCGCGATATTGGTCCAAGTGTTTTTTCGGGACGGCCAACAGCAGCGGGCAAGCGGTATAGTTCCCTTCACTTTCCCTTTCTCGACATAGAGCCAGTCGAAAATATCCGCCTTCCCGAACGCGACGCGATCCCCTTGCTTGGTGTTGTGGATGTATTCCGGCCTATCGCCAAGAGAGCGGGGAAATGGTCACTCGATGCCTCGATCTGGTAGACCCAAATGAATTCCACGTCGGGCGCCATCTGATCGGTGGTCAGCTCCACGCCCTTTATCCTTGTCCTTGAAACCAAGCTTGAGGCTGTAGGTTTCGGTTCCCGCCGGTGGGTTGCGAAGTTTCTCGAGAAAGCCGTCCAACTCCCTATCGATTTCTCATGGGCTTTGGCCATGGCCGGATCGCCGAACGCAATCAGCTGGACGTTTGGATTGTCTTGCGCGAGCGCGCGTTCGGCGGAAATGGAGGGAATGGAGAGCAACAGCATTGAGACAAGTGAAATGACGCTGCGCAACATTCGAACAGGCCCTATTGTCGTGACTATACGGCGCAACATAGCTATCTCAGGTTGATCTTAAATACCGGCTTGATGCACCGGCCTGGCCCCGGCGGAGATTATCAAGCCTTGTCTCGATTGCAGTCCATAGACGTTTGGCTAGTCCTACCCCCATCGAATGACTGGCGTTCCGTTCGGCTTGAGCGTTTACTGGATCGACCCGCGGAGGGGGCAAACCATGGCCATGTATCTAACGCGTTTCAGCTACACGCCCGAGACCTGGGCGCGCATGATCGAAAATCCCGAGGATCGCCGGAAGGCAGCCCGGAGCTACATCGAATCCGTCGGCGGAAAGCTGCATGGATTCTGGTACGCCTTCGGCGAGCATGACGGGTGGAGTTTGTGGGAGGCGCCCGACAATGTGTCGATGGCGGCTGTCGCACTTGCGATCGGCGCGGGAGGCGCGCTCAGCTCTGTTGAGACCACCGTTCTCCTCGACGTCGAGGACACGATCCGAGCCTTGGAAAAGGCGAAGTCGATCCGGTATCGCCCGCCGGGAGCGTAGGCGCGCGCACTCACCGACAGCCGGTTTCGCTTTCTGTAACGCAGCCGCCTGATCGGGGCGTCGCCGCCTACTCGCTCTGCCTGAAATTCCGTATCCGGTCGAACAGTACCGCCAGCACGATCGCGCCGCCGATAAACGTCCCCTGCCAGAAGGCGTTGATGCCAAGCAGGCCGAGGCTGTTGCGGATCACCTCGATTAGCGCAGCGCCCACCAGCGCGCCGAAGGCGGTGCCGATGCCGCCGGCCAGATTGGCGCCACCGATGACGGCGGCGGCGATGACCTGCAGTTCCATGCCGGCACCTATATTGGTGGTGACGGCGCCAAGCCAGCCGGTCTGGACGATGCCGGCAATGCCGGCCGAGAGCGCCGAGATCATGTAAACGGCGACCTTGATGCGGCGCACGGGAACGCCGGTGAGCGTGGCGGCATGTTCATTGCCGCCGATCGCGAAGATATAGCGGCCGAAACGCGTCCAACGCAGCACGAAGCCGGTCAAGAGCGCCAGGATGACCATGTAGAGAACAGGATTGGCGATGCCGAGGAACCAGGCGCCGCCGCCGAGCGCCAACAGCTTGTCGTGATCGGGTCCGAACTGGAAAACGACGGTGTTGTTGGAGGCGACCATGGCCAGGCTGCGGGCGACCGACAGCATGCCGAGGGTGACCACAAAGGGGGGAAAATCGAGATAGGCGATCATCACGCCATTGAAGGCGCCCACGACAAGCGCCGTGCCGATCGCGGCCGCTATGCCGGTTTCGATGCCGTAGCCGGCATGCATGGTGACCGCCAGCACCATGCTGCAGAGGCAGAGCACCGAGCCTACGGAGAGGTCGATGCCGCCGGTGATGATGACCAGCGTCATGCCGAGCGCGATGATGGCGACGAAGGTGACGTTGCGGGTGATGTTGTAGAGGTTCTTCGCCGTTGCGAAGGAATCGGTGGCGACGGACAGGAAGAGGCAGGCGAGAATGACGGCGATCAGCACCCAGAAAGTCTGACTGCCGACGAACTCGGAAATCCGGCTTCGCTCTCTCTGCGCAATCGTCTGATCGAGGGTAACTGCCATTGCTGACCTTCTTTCTGCCCCGTGCCGCGCCGCTCAAACCTGTTCGATAGCGCCTGTGATGAGACCCGTCACTTCCTCTGGCGAACTCGCCGCAATTGGTTTGTCGGCGACTTTCCGGCCGCGGCGCATGACGATGACCCGGTCGGCGACGGTGAAAACGTCGGGCATGCGGTGGCTGATCAGCACGACCGCGATGCCGCGATCGCGCAGCTCGCGGATCAGGTTCAAGACCTCAGCCACCTGGCGGACCGAAATGGCAGCCGTCGGCTCGTCCATCAGCACGATCTTCGCCTCCGATAGCATGGTGCGGGCAATCGCCACCGCCTGCCGCTGGCCGCCCGACATCTGCTTGACGAGGTCGCGCGGACGCGTCTCCGATTTCAGCTCCTTGAAGATCTCGCCGGCGCGCCGGTACATCGTCTTGTAATCGAGGATGCGGAAGGGACCGATGCCTCGGCGCAGCTCACGGCCGAGGAAGACGTTGGCGGCGGCCGTCAGATTGTTGCAGAGCGCCAGATCCTGATGGACGATTTCAATGCCGTGCTGGCGCGCCTCGATCGGCCGGTGCATGACGATTTCCTTGCCGTCGAGGCGCATGGTACCCTCGCTCGGCCGGAAGTTTCCGGCGATCATCTTGACCAGCGTGCTCTTTCCGGCGCCGTTATCACCCATCAGCCCGACGACTTGGCCGGCTTCGAGAGTAAACGATACGTCGTTCACCGCCTGGATGGCGCCGAAGTGCTTGGAAATATTGGTAAGTTCGAGAACCGCTCCCAGCCGACCACCCTCCCTTGATGTCGCAGACCTACAGTCGCTGCCAGCTGGCCGCCAGGCGTCTGCGATCTCGCTTTGCCAAGCTCCTCCCGGAAAAGCGATTATTTGCATTTACGCAAAAGCCTGAAGAATCGTCAATCAATTGTCCGCGCAAACACCCTACGTAGGCAAAAATCTACTTCACCGCGAAAATACAGATTGACGCCGCAAACGCTGGGATATTAGCTGTTGCTGGGAGAGAGACCATGCTGATCCTTGTCACCGGGGCTACGGGCAAGGTCGGGCGGCGCTTCATAACTGGGCTGCTTGACGAGCCGAGATTTTCCAATGCCCGCATTCGCGCGCTTTGTCACAATCGCGCGCTCGAAGAAACCGACCGCATCGAGGTCGTCAGGGGTTCGATCGCCGACGCCAATGTCGTTGCGGCGGCGGTGGAGGGTGTGACCCATGTGCTGCATCTCGCCACCTGCAAGGAAACGCCAGATGACGTCATGGATGTCACCGTCAAAGGGCTGTTCTGGCTGCTCGAGGCCTTCCGCACGAGCACGAGCGCCCGGCAGTTCATCCTGATCGGCGGCGATGCCGGCATTGGCCATTTCTTCTATCGCCATGACGGGCCGGTGACCGAAAAGACGCCGCATCGCGCCTATCCCGGCTGCTACGCGCTTTCCAAGGTGCTGGAAGAGGTGATGCTCGAGCAGTTCGCCATCCAATACGGCATCAATACCTGCTGCCTGCGCGCGCCCTGGATCATGGAGAAGGACGATTTCAAGTTCACGCTGTCCTTCGGCGACGATGTCTTCGGCGGGCCGGACTGGAAGACGTTCGTTCCGCCGCCCGAGGCCGAGCGCTACGCCCGCGAGGGCACGGTGCCGCTGCTGCGCGATGCCGACGGGCGGCCGCTGAAGCGCAATTTCGTGCATGTCGACGATCTTGTCTCGGCGATACTGGCGGCGATCGACAATCCGCGCGCCAAGGGAGAGCTCTTCAACATATCGATGGATCGTCCCGTCGATTATGAGGAAGTCACCGCTTACCTCGCCCGCACGCGCGGGCTCGGCTGCGTCGATATCGCAAGCCAGTTTCATTCCAACTGGATGGACAACAGCAAGGCGAAATACCTGCTGGACTGGCGCCCGGTCTACGATCTCGAAAAACTTGTCGATTCAGCCTGGGAATACCAGCGGTCAAGGGAGGAGCCTCGCATCGTCTGGTATCCCGGTTGACTAGAGGGCGGGCAATCAGGCCCGTCTTTCCATGGGAGGAAGCTATGAGGAAGGCATTATTGCTGACAGCTGCGGCAGTGCTGGCGTTTACCGCCGGCGAGGCCATGGCCGCCAAGAAGCAGCTGGTCATCGTCGTCAAGGGCCTCGACAACCCGTTCTTCGAGGCCATCAATCAGGGTTGCCAGAAGTGGAACAAGGAAAACGCCTCGGCCGAATATGAGTGCTTCTATACCGGCCCGGCATCGACCTCGGATGAGGCCGGCGAGGCGCAGATCGTCCAGGATATGCTTGGTAAGGCCGATACGGCGGCAATCGCCATCTCGCCCTCGAACGCCAAGCTGATCGCCCAGACGCTGAAGACGGCCAATCCGAGCGTGCCCGTGATGACGCTCGATGCCGATCTGGCGGCCGAGGATTCGGCCTTGCGCAAGACCTATCTCGGCACCGACAATTATCTGATGGGCGCCAAGATCGGCGAATACATCAAGAAGGCCAAGCCGAACGGCGGCAAGATCTGCACCATCGAAGGCAATCCCGGCGCTGACAACATCCTGCGCCGCGCCCAGGGCATGCGCGATACGCTGAGCGGCAAGAAGGGGCTCGACGCCCTGAAGGGCGAAGGCGGCTGGACGGAAGTGGCCGGGTGCCCGGTCTTTACCAATGACGACGGCGCCAAGGGCGTTCAGGCGATGACCGATATCCTCGCCGCCAATCCCGATCTCGACGCCTTCGGCATTATGGGCGGATGGCCGCTCTTCGGCGCCCCGCAGCCCTATCGCGATCTGTTCAAGCCGATGGCAGACAAGATTGCCAAGAACGACTTCGTCATCGGCGCCGCCGACACGATCGGCGACGAAGTGGCGATCGCCAAGGAAGGCCTGGTGACCGCGCTGGTCGGCCAGCGGCCGTTCGAAATGGGCTACAAGGCGCCGACCGTGATGATGGATCTGATATCGGGCAAGAAGGTCGACGATCCTGTCTTCACCGGGCTTGACGAGTGCACCAAGGATACGGTGGACACCTGCATTCAGAAGTGATGCGACTGGGAGCGTCCGCCCGAGCGGGCGCTCCGGACATCACGCCTGCGCAACGATCCAATCGGAAAAAGCGCGCATGGCCGGGGTGACCGGCCGTGACTGCAGACGCGTCAGCCAGTAGCTTCCGAGCGATATGGTGGTGGCAAAGGGCTGAACGACCGCACCTGACGAGAGATGCCTGGCGAACATCGAGGGCGGCGCCAGCGCCACGCCGAGCCCCTGGAGGGCGGCCTCCATCATGGCGACGGAGGAATCGAAGACGATGCCGGCATTCACCTGGTCGGCCGGCGGAACGCCGGCGGCCGCAAACCACGTGCTCCATTCATCCGTGCGGTAACTGCGCAGCAGCGTTGCGCCGGCGAGATCAGCCGGCGACCGCAGATCCTCCGCCAGTTTGGGAATGCAGAGAGCCGAGAGCGGCGCTTCCGACAGGCGCTGCGCCTCCGTCCCGTGCCATGAGCCGCTGCCGAAGCGGATGGCTAAGTCGAGCCCCTCGGCGGCGGGATCGACGCGGTTGTTGTTGGTAGAAACCCGTACGTCGATGAAGGGATGCCGGCGCTGGAAATCCGCAAGGCGCGGCAGGAGCCAACCGACGGCGAAAGTGCCGACGACGCCGAGGAACAGCAATTCGCGCACCTGCCCGGCCTCGATCCTGTCGAGCGTCGTCGCCATCTGGTCGAAGGAGGCGCTCACCGTCGGCAGCAGCGCCTCGCCTTCCGCGGTGATTTTCAAGCCGCGCGGCAGACGCTGGAACAGTGTGACCCCCAGACGCTTTTCCAGCCCCTTGACCTGCTGGCTGACGGCCGCCTGGGTGACGCAGAGCTCGATTGCGGCGCGGGTGAAGCTCAGATGCCGTGCCGAGGCTTCGAAGGCTCTGAGGCCGTTCAGCGGGAGGAATTGACGAACCATCTAAGCCCTAGAAATTCTTGCAGCTGCTGCGAGATATCATCGTTTGTCCCCAGAAAACAGAGCCGCTAAACGCCTCCCCGCGCGCGCATTTGCGCTCATGGCGACCGCCCTGGCGATTTGGAGGATGATTGTGAAAAACCTTGGCATAAAATTTTTATCGGCCGCGTTGATCACGGCATGCGCTTGCGCAAGCGCCTTTGCCGCCGACGAGGTTGAAGTGAGAGCAATCGCGGATGCGGCGATCAAGCCGATCATGGAAAAATACGCCATTCCGGGGGTGGCCGTCGGCATCACCGTCGACGGCCGGGATCACATCTTCACCTATGGCGTCGAATCGAAGGAGACCGACAGACCGGTGGCGCCGGCCACGCTCTTCGAACTGGGCTCGATCAGCAAAACCTTCACCGCGACGCTTGCCTCCTATGCCGAAGCGACGGGAGACCTCTCTTTGTCCGACCCGGTGGCCAAACATCTTCCCGCGATGAAGGGAAGGCCGTTCGGCGATGTCGCGCTGATCGATCTCGGCACCCATACGGCAGGCGGTTTTCCGCTGCAGGTGCCCGACGAGATCAAAAGCGAAGGCCAGCTGATGGAATATCTTGCGGCCTGGCACCCCTCCTACGCGGCCGGAACCCAACGCAGCTATGCCAATCCGAGCATCGGCATGCTCGGCTTCATCACGGCGAAAGCCATGCGCGGCGATTTCGCGGAGTTGATGGAAGGCAGGCTGTTTCCCGCGCTCGGCTTGAGCAGCACCTTCATCAACGTGCCGAAGTCGCGGCAGAGCGATTACGCCCAAGGCTATAAGCGCAGCGGCGAGCCGGCCCGGCTGACGCCTGGCCTGCTGTCCGCCGAGGCCTACGGCGTCAGATCCACCGCCGGCGACATGATCCGCTTCGTCGGCGCCAATATGGGCCTGGTCAAGCTCGACGGGAAACTGCAGCAGACGATCGACAAGACCCACACCGGCTATTTCAGCGTCGGGGCGATGACCCAGGATCTGATCTGGGAGCAATATGCCTATCCCGCCCCCCTGCAGAGCCTGGTCGAGGGCAATTCGGCGGCGATGCTGAAGACCATTCCTGTCGCTGCGCTGCAGCCGCCGATGAAGCCGCGTGGCGATGCCTGGATCAACAAGACCGGCTCGACCAACGGCTTCGGCGCCTATGTCGCCTTCATCCCCAGCAAGCGCCTCGGCATGGTCATCCTGGCCAACAAAAACTATCCCAACGAGGACCGGGTTGCCGCGGCCTACCGAGTATTGACGGCGCTTGAGGCCGATTGATCGAAAACAGCGTCACGGACGCGGGAGCAGGCTGGCGGCCGGGTCCTGCGTCCGTCCGAACCGATGCGCTATCCTTGAGAGTCGGACTTTAGCCCGATGCGCGCCTTCACCCGTGTGGTAGAGAATTGGCCGGCGAGGAATATGTTGCGGTGCAACAGGGCCACAATATTGCCAAATGCACCAGGAAAATCGAGCCGGGCCGCAGCAGGTACATACTCTGGGTCGCAGCCCTATCCCTCAATAGGGGCAATACTACCTGGGGTAATGTGAATTAACAATTAAGATTAATAGGCGAGCATTTTTTAGAATTATTCGAGGTAATTGCCAGTTCTTGCAGGTGATGCTAATGAATACTCACCTTTTCTTAAGTCAAGAGGCACAATCCAGTGAAAAGCGTGTTGATATCTGGCGGAGCAGGGTTCATCGGTTCTCATCTCTGCGATCGGCTTTTGCTTCGAAATGACGTTCAGAAGCTCGTCGTTGTTGATAATCTCTGGACAGGACTTTTCGAGAATATTTCGCATATCAGGGATCCCCGTTTTCACTTCGTGAAATCGGACGTCGAGACCCTGCAGACCTCGGAAAAATTCGACGAGATCTACCATCTCGCCTCGCCGGCATCACCGCCCTGGTACATGAAGGAACCGAAGAGAACGATTTCGGCGAACCTGCTCGGCGCCTTCCGGCTTCTCGACCTACTGAAGAAGGGCGGGCGTTTCGGTTACACCTCCTCCTCGGAAATCTATGGAGACCCACTGGTGTCGCCGCAGCCGGAAACCTACAAGGGCCAGGTCGACTGTACCGGGCCGCGCTCGTCCTATGACGAGAGCAAGAGATGCACGGAGGCGCTGCTGTTCGAAATGCAGCGCACCAAGGGGCTGAACGTCAAGGTCATCCGCCCCTTCAATATTTATGGACCCCGCACCCGGCCCGACGACGGCCGCGCCGTCTCCAACTTCGTCACCCAGGCGCTTTCGGGCCGCCCGATTACCGTGTTCGGCGACGGCAAGCAGTCGCGCAGCTGGGGCTATGTCGATGACATCGTCGACGGTTTCGCCCGCTATTTCTGGATCAATGAAACCGACTACAAGGGGCCGCTGAATATCGGCAACGACCGCGAGATCACCGTTCTCGAAGTCGCGAAATATGTTTCCAAGCTGGTCGGCGGCGTGCCGATCGTCTTCGAGCCATCGCCGCCGCAGGATCCCACCAACAGGCGGCCGGACCTGACGAGAGCCTACGCCGTCATGCCCGAGTGGTCGTGCAAGGTCAGCTACGAACAGGGCGTGGCGATGACGCTCGATTGGTTCAGAGAAAAGATAAAAGTGGGGGCGGCGTAATAGCCACCCGGATTTCAAGCCCCTTCCCGCATTCCGGGCGCGGCTTTGCGCCGGCCTGTGCTCGTGATGCGTTGAGAGAGTAACGATGCAGGAAATCATTCCGTCCGATCTGGCGACTGTCAATTTTCCCGTACCGATTCACTATCTCGATCTCGCATCGCATCAGCTGGATGCCGACGCGGCGCCGATATCGGCCGGGCTCGTAGTCTTTCTCGCCGACGGCCTCCCGGTCGGACAGGCCTACGTCGACAGGCCCGAGGCCGCGGCCGAGCTTGCCGGACGTGTCGTGCAGCCGGATACGCTCGCGCATGCGCGTCAGGTCGCGCAGACAGCTCTTCAAAATCGCGAGGTCAGCATTCTGATCTGCTCCAAGGACCGGCCGGAAGAGCTGCGCCGGTGCCTCGCCTCGATCCCCGAACAGTCGGTGAAGCCGGCCGAGATCATCGTGGTCGACAATGCCTCTTCTGGCAATGCGACCCGCCGGGTGGTCGAAGAAGCGGGCGCCACCTATGTGCGCGAAGACCGGGTCGGGCTGGATTTTGCCCGCAACGCCGCCATCCGCGCGGCGAAAACCGAATTCGTCGCCTTTACCGATGACGACGTCGTTCTCCACCAGCGATGGTTGGAGAACCTAATGAAGGCATTCGACCGGCCGGAGATCGGCTGCGTCACCGGGCTGATCCTACCCGGAGAGCTCGCAACGCCGGCGCAGTTCATCTTCGAAAAGCACTGGGGTTTCGGCCGCGGTTACATCAGACAGGATTTCGGCCGGGATTTCTACGACAGTCACAGGCGCTACGGCGCGCCGGTCTGGACGATCGGCGCCGGCGCAAGCCAGGCCTTCCGCCGCTCGGTGTTCGACGAGATCGGGCTGTTCGACGTCCGCCTCGATATGGGTGCGGCCGGCTGTTCGGGCGACTCCGAATATTGGAACCGGCTGCTGCATCACGGCCATGTCTGCCGCTACGAGCCGACAGCGGTTTCCTGGCACTTTCATCGCAAGGATATGCAGGGGCTCGCCAGGCAGATCCAGCAATATATGAGCGGCCATATCGCTGCACTGCTGGTGCAGTATCAGAACACCGGCAACGGCGGCAACCTTCGGCGCATCCTCATCTCCTTCCCGAAATATTTCGCCAATAGGTTGCGCAAACGCCTGCGCAAGGGCGCCACTTCGCATGACTTCTTCCTGAAGCAGGAGATGCTCGGCAGCGTCAGCGGCGCGCTCTACGTTCTGCGCCGCTGGAAGATGCGCGCATGGTGACAGCTGTGGCGCCGGCCATTTCCTTCCTCATTCCTGCTTATAACGCCGAGGACACGCTTGCCGAAGCGCTTGCCAGCCTGCAGCGGCAGACGCGGCCGAACTGGCAGGCGGTTGTGGTCGACGACGGTTCGAGCGACCGCACCTGGGAACGGCTTGAAGCGATTGCCGCAGCGGACAGCCGCATTGTCGCCGCCCGCCAGGCCAATGCCGGCGCTGCGGCGTCAAGAAACCATGCCGCCCGGCTGGCCGCCGCCCCCCTGCTCTGCATGCTCGATGCCGACGACTGGCTGGATCCGACCTTCATCGAAACCATGCTGCCGATCGCGGAGGATAGATCGCCGCCCGGCATTGCCTATTGCTCCTACCGCCGGGTCGCCCCGGACGGCCGGCTGATGCCGGTGGAACAGGCGCCGGTGCTTGCCGGCGATGCCGCCAGGCGCGAATTCTCGTCCTTCTGTGCGCTCGCCATTCATACGGTGGTCTTTCCCAAAAGCCTTTTCGAGCGGGTCGGCGGCATGGATGAGAGCCTGCAGACCTGCGAGGAGTGGGATCTCTGGTTGCGCATGGCCTTTGCAGGTGCGGAATTTCGCCGTGTCGACGCCTGCCTGGCTTTCTATCGCATGAAGCCGGGCTCGCTTTCCGGCGATCCGACGAAACTGGTGCGTGACGCCATTTGCGTGACGACGAAGGCCGAGGCGCTGCGCAAGCAGCACGGCTTGCCGGCCGAAGGTCGGGAGAGCGGCTGGATCACGCCCGCCATCAGCCGATTGCGCATGCTCGTCTGGGTCATCGCGGCCAAGCACGATCCGAGCCTGGATATAGCAGCCCTCGCCGCACTGCTGCCGGACATCCCGGATGCCGCAGGCTATGAGAGCTTTTTTGCCGGCGTGATCCTTCACGGCTTGCAGACCGGCCTCCTGCCCGACCGGGCCGACGATCTCATCGATGCGCCCGAGCGATGGTGGCCGACTTTCCGTCTGCTCGTCGAGCTGATCCAGCGGCATTCGCTGCCCGGCACCGGCCGCAAGATCCTCGAAGCCGCCGCCTGGCAGCTCTCCGCCGGCAACCTTCGGCGATCCTTCAGCCTCGGCGCTACCCAGGTAGTGAGCGTCGAGCTCGGCGCCCTTTCCAGGATCGCCCGGGCCAAGCAGGCCGATACGCTGATCATGCACGGCTTTTCCGGCGACGAACATGTCGGCACCTTCGTCGGGCCGCTCTGGGGTGATCTGTCGATCCGGGCGCAGATCCGACTGATCCTGCAGGAGATGCAGGCGGGAGAACATCTTGAGCGGCAGCCCACCCTCGCTTATGCGGCTGCCTGGACAAGGGAGGCGCTCCGCGGCTACCGAGCCTTCGGCGGCCTCATCATCCGCAGCGGCCGGCGGCGCGGACGGCTCGAAAGGCTTCTGGCGCGGACCGGCCGCAATGCCGTCCTGGCCCGGGCGCCAGGCGACGGACAGGATAATGACGCCCGCCTGTCCGACATCCTGCGCGATCTCGAAGGCGGCCTGCCGCCGGTGCGACGTACAGCCGCCGCAGCGCCGGCGAAGGAAATGCAGGCCCCCCGGGCTCAGTCGGCAGAAGACTATTGGGAGCACATTTTCGAACGCCCGGATCCGTGGAATTACCTGTCGGTCTACGAGCAGGTCAAATATGCGCAGACATTGAGCCTGATCCCGCAAGGGACCGAAACGGCCCTGGAACTTGCCTGCGCCGAGGGGATCTTCACCGAGAAGCTTGCACGCGCAGTCGGCCGGGTGACGGCCACCGATATTTCGCAGCGGGCGATCGATAGGGCGGCAAAGCGCTGTCTCGATCTCTCCAATGTCGAGCTTCGGGTTCTCGACTTCGTCGGACAAGAGCTTCCACCCGATCAGGATCTCATCCTCTGCTCGGAAGTGCTTTACTACATGAAGGATGAGGAGATGCTTGCCAGTGTCTGCCGCAAGATGGCGGCGGCGCTGAAGCCGGGGGGCTGTCTGATCACCGCCCACGCGCATCTGCGCCAGGACGAGCCCGGGCGAACCGGTTTCGATTGGGGCCATCCTTTCGGGGTCGGGACGATCAGACGGGTTCTGGCCGAACAGGCGGGGCTTGCCCTCGAAGAGACGATCGACACGGCGCTTTACGCCATCCACCGCTTCCGCAAAGCCACCGTGGTCGATCCCGTCCTGCGGGTCGAGACACATGGAACACCGATGGACGTCGATGTGGCAAAGCACATCATCTCGGGACCGGCGGGCGTCGCGCGCGAGGTGGCATGGGCAACCGAGGTGACGACCTCGGTCCCCATCCTGATGTATCATCGGATCGCCGAGGATGGCCCCGCCGCGCTGCGGCGCTTCCGCACGCCGCCGGAGATGTTCCGCAAGCAAATGCAATTCCTGCGCCGGCATGGCTACTACGCCGTGACGGCGCCGTCGCTCGCCAATCATTTGCGCAGCGGCAAGCCGATCCAGGGCCGGCCGGTCATGCTGACCTTCGACGACGCCTATCTGGATTTCCGCGCCAACGCCTTCCCGATCCTGGCCGAGAATGATTTCAGCGCCGATGTCTTCGTCGTCACCGACAAGGTCGGCGGCCGCTCGGATTGGGATTGTGCCTATGGCGAGCCGGCGGCGCTGATGGCGTGGCCGGATATTCTGGAACTGCAGCAGAAAGGCATCAGCTTCGGTTCCCATCTCGCCTCCCATACGCCGGCGAGTGCGATGGAGAACGATGTCTTGCTCGCCGAAGCCCTGCGGTCGCGCCATGCGCTGGAAAGCCGACTCGGCGGCTCCGTGGTTTCGATCGCACTGCCCTACGGCGCCACCGACTTCAGGGTGCCGGGCATTCTTTCCGTTGCCGGTTACACGATCGGCTTCACCACACGCGCCGCAACAGCCGCTTTTTCCGACAATGTCTTCGGCCTGCCGCGCCTCGAAGTCCGCGGCGACCGGCCGCTTGAAGCCTTCCCCGCACTGATGGGCCTGCCGGGAGCCTTTATCGGATGACAATCATCACCACCGCAGCGCCCCCTCTGATCACCGTCGTCATCCCGGCCTACAACGCCGAAAAGACGCTTCTCGAAACCTTGCACAGCGTCTCGAAGCAAACCTACGACAAGCTCGAAATCCTTGTGGTCGACGACGGATCGCGGGACGGCACCTTCGCGCTTGCGAGCGACTATAGCCTCATCGATCGCCGTGTCCGGGTTCTCCGGCAGGCCAACGGCGGCGTTGCCCGTGCCCGCAACCACGGCATCGGCGAGGCGCGGGGCGCCTATGTGGCGCCTATCGATGCCGACGACGTGTGGCATCCCGAGAAGATCGAGCGCCAGCTGCAGTCGCTGCGAAAATTTCCCGGCAGCCATGGCGTCGCCTACAACTGGTATGCGGCGATCGACGAAAACGGCGTCATTTTCGGCAATTCACGCCCGGTCCTTCATGAAGGCAATATCTTCGAACCATTGCTGCGAGAAAACTTCATCGGCAATGGCAGCACGCCGCTGATGCCGCGCGCAGAGGTTCTGCGCTGCGGCGGTTACGACGCCGGGCTGCGCGACAGCGGCGCCGAGGGCTGCGAGGATCTGAAGCTCTATCTCGCCTTGGCCGAGACCCTTCCCTTCGCGCTGGTTCCTGATTTCCTCACCGGTTATCGCTTCACCCGGGGAAACATGTCGAGCAACGCCCTTCGGATGCTGAAATCCCACGCCCTGGTGATGGCGCCGATCATCGACCGCTACCCGCATCTGCGGCGCGATATCGAGACCGCAAAATTCAATACGACGCACTGGTATTTCAACAAGGCCCTTGCAAACCGCGATTACGCCCAGCTCAGGAACCTGGCGCCGATGATGGCGGGACAATATGGCCCGCAGTTGATCGTCCATAGCCTGCGGCAGAGCTTTCGTCTGGCAAAACGCCATGGCGTGCGCATTGCAAGACAGATTCTGCGAAAGCCTTCGGCCCGATCGAAGACCCGCGTTGCCGGTGCGGCCATTCCGCAAGCCGGCACGCCGTTCAGCGATCGTTTCGTGCCGCTTGGCGGCGTGCTCAGCCCGACATCGTCGCGGATGGTCGACAATGAATAGGTTTCGCACATCCGCCTCCCGGCCGGCCAGCGCTTACAATATGGTTATCGCGGCCCGCTACCGCGAGCTTCTGCAGCTCGTGCCGGCGCTGCGGCTGAAGATGACGGTGATGATCGTCCTCGGCATTCTCACCGGTTTTTCGGAGATGGTCGGCATCACCTTTCTGGTGAGCCTGGTCTTTATCCTCGGCCAGCAGGACACAGGTTCCGGCTCCGCCGTTGCCGGGCTTCCGGCGATTTTCGGCGGCGTCGACCTCAGTCTTTCCAAACCGGTGCTGATCGGCATCCTCATCGCCTCCATCCTGCTGCGCATTCTCCTCGGATTCGTCAACTCGCTGATCACAAGCGCGATCAACCACAAGATCAGCGATCGCATGCGCGACCGTCTCTACGCCAAGATCCTGACCATCCCGTTCCAGCGCTTTCAGCACTATGAGCGCAGCGATCTGATCAATGTGATCGCCACTGAAGCCTATGCGGTATCCTCGGCCCATGCGAGCCTGGTGCGTCTCGGTGTCAATTTCGGCACGATCGTCATCTTCGGCATCGGCATGCTTGTCATGGCCTGGCCGATCGCCTTGCTCGGGCTTGTCTTCGGCTTTATCCATAACTTCGCCTTGGGGTTCTTTGCCGGCGCCTATCGGCGTCTCGGCGCTTCGGCGCTGGCCGCCGTCGAAGCCTTGACGCAGCTGAGCTGGACCACGCTGCAGACCTTGAAGGCGGTCAAAAGCTTCGGCCTCGAGCAGCGCCACCAGCAGATCTTCGTAACACTATCCAGCGAAGTCGGCCGGACCTGGCGCCACTCGGACTGGATGGGGGCGGCGACCTCTCTGTTGAGCGAAATCCTGACCTTCGGGGTCATCCTGACGATCATCCTGTCTTCGGAATTCCTGCCGGTGGATTTCAAGGCCGCGCTTTCGGCCACCATCCTTCTTTACAGGCTACAGCCGCACATCAAGGGATTCGACTCTCAGATCCTGCGCCTTTACGAGATGGAAGCGTCGCTGCAGAACGTCCTGGCGCTGCTTGCCGAAAAGGACGACGCCAAGCAGGCCGCGCAAGGGGTGCCGGTCCCCCGCCTGGCGGAAGCCATCGTCTTCCACGACGTCTCTTTCACCTATGAGCAGTCGACCGCCCCGGCCGTCGAAAACCTCAATTTTTCGATCAAGGCAGGCGAAACGACGGCTCTGACCGGACCAAGCGGCTCCGGCAAAACGACAATCCTGAACATGATCCTTGATCTCACCCGGCCGACGCGAGGCCTGATCACGATCGACGGCAGGGACCTTGCCGATGTCGACCGCGCGAGCTGGCTGCACCTGCTCTCGGTCTCGGGCCAGGATGTCGAACTGATGGAGGGCACGGTTTTCGACAACATCCGCTTCCGTCGCGATATCTCCGATGAGGACGTCAGGTGGGCCGCCGATGTCGCCTGCGCCACGGAATTCATCGAAAATCTGCCGGAAGGCTTCGACGAATGGCTGGGCGACGAGGCAGTGCGGCTTTCAGGCGGACAGCGCCAGCGCATCGGTCTGGCCCGCGCGCTGGCCGGCCGGCCGCAGATCCTGCTCCTGGACGAAGCCACGAGCGCGCTCGATGAAAATACCGAAATGCGGGTGTTTTCGGCAATCAAGCAAGATGCCGGCCGAACGCTGATCGTCGTCAGCCATCGCCCTGCGGTCGCCAGGATGATGAAGAACCAGATCGATCTACGCCCACCAACACTCGCATCCAAACTCGGGTGACGGCGATGGAGATGTCGACCACGTCGGAAATTTTGGTAGCGGTCGTGATCCCCGCCTACAATGCCAGAGACTATATCGCAGAGACGCTTCAGTCCGTCATCGATCAGACCCATAGGGCGCTGGAGATCATTGTCGTCGACGACGGCTCGACCGACGAGACCGCCTCCATCTGCCGCCACTTCGCCGCCGCCGATCCGAGGATCCAGTTTCTGTCGACGGAAAACCGCGGCGTCGCCGCGGCGCGCAATACCGGGATCGCAGCATCGAAGGCCGGCTATCTCGCTTTCCTGGATGCGGACGACCTCTGGCATCCGACATATGTCGAAAGAATGCTGTCGGCGCTCCATCCCCTGCCCGACGACTGGGGTGCGGTCTATGCACTTCATCGTTTGGTCGATTCCCAGGGATATTGCACGCGGTCCGGCTCGTCGCTTAGCGCCCGGGAATCCATTCTCATCCGCCATCTCGTCTTCCGCTTCGTCGGCAATGGCAGCGGTTTCATGGTGCGCCGTGCCGTCATAGACAAGATCGGCGGCTACGATCCGAGCTATGCCAAGCAGGGAATCGGAGGATGCGAAGACTTCGATTTCGAACTCCGCACCGCCGAGCATTTCAAGATCGAGGCGGTGCCATTCGGCCTGGTGGGCTATCGAGTTCACGCCGCGGCCATGTCTGCCGACAGATCCCGAATGGCGCGATCGCTTCTGGCCGTCTATGAGCGATGCGTCGCCCGCAATCCGCAGCTTCCTGATTTCGTCGTCAGTTGCGCCCGCGCCTCGGCCCACCTCTATGCATTCTCGAAATTTGCGGCTTTGAAAGATTGGCGCAGCGCCGCAGCCTCGCTCAAGCACGTCTATCGTCATAGTCCATTGCTTGCTGCCAGCGTCATCATCAAGCTGATCTTTTCAAAAGCCGCCAGAGCCGCAAACAGGGCGTTGTCGAAAGCCCGGCCGCTCTGGCGGCAGAAGCAGCAGAAATTCAAAAAATTCGAAGAAATAGACCCTGTTATCCCACTGGTTGGCGGATGGTCTCGTTTCCGAACGAAAGCCTTGTTCCGGCGCTTGTCGAAGATCGACCGTCGCGACGGAGATTGCACTGCGACCTCGAAGAGATAGAGCATTTCCGGTCCTGAAGGACGGTACCTCCACTCCGTTGTCAACTATTTCTCAATTATTCAGTACAAATCGAGCACGACGTAAAATATTTGTAGTCTCGACCATGACAAAACTGTGGGAAACTATAACCTTCCGATTATGGGCTGTGACAATATCAAGTTTAAGCGCAATCATAGCTACGCACTGTGCAAGAAATCCTACCAGAGGACCCGTCACCACCCCGGCGGGTCCTCAACTTTGCGGGAACAAGTTGCCGCGGGGCACCGTTTTGATCGCTGCATCGGATAGAGAAATGCTGCTTCGACAGCGATATTTCCTGTTGCGATGGTCTTGGCCAAAACCAGTATATCCGAAAGCAATGACCTGTCTCACGCTCAACGGCAAATGCTTCCGCTTCGCAACGAAATTACCGGAGCAAATGCGCCCCTATAGAGATAATGTCTTTATTATAAAGTGATAGACGAGGTCATCTTTATTATTGAAATAAGCACATCTTGCGGATATTAACTATAAACAGTTCAGTCATCACAAAACCCAATTTTAAATACAACCAATATCTGAAATAGATATTTTTACCTTTTGATAAAATTTTAGCTTTATCTCATTTATTATTCGAAGTTGTCGCAGATGCCGCTTAACGGCGCCGCCTTACATTCTTGTCGGAAAAACATAAGAGATCCTCACATTCTTTCCTTCCTTTCCTTCGTCGCAACGGCGCGGCAAGGCAACACTTAAGAAGTAGCAGCCAGGACCAAATCCGATAATCCCGGCATGAGCCGGCATCGACAATGCGCAACACAATTCAACTTCGGAGAATGACGATCGTGAAGGCGAAGAGAGGTTTAACATCTTGACAAATCAAAGGATTATGGCAGGTCATCGCGCTGCGGATAGACCGGCATTGGCAAGCTTCGACCGGTCACTTCAAATCCGTCAGGCAGTCCGAGACCAACGAGCCGCAGGCTCAGAGACACCCACTCTCGTCGAGCGACTCCCGGCATGAACAGTCAATCCGCCTGCGCGAAAGACTTCACTCAATGCAACACACCGAAATGGCTTTCGACTGACCAAATGTGTGTCGAAATGGCCGCACCTCGTCGCTGAATTAACCTTTGATAAAGCATTTGCTTGCTCAACTTATAATTTGTGTCATGGTCACTGTAAGTAGTGAGGAGCCGCCCTGATGAGTGATTTAGCATCGCAGATTCCGGAATTTGGTTATGATGAACGCGTGATGATCTGCCGGAAACAGATTGAGAAGGCAGTTTATCAGTTCATTGCAAACACGAAGGTCGAGGGGTGCGATCCGGCGGAAGTCGCAATGGCCATCGCGGACATTGCCGATGATTACATTTTACTGCTGGCCCAGAAGCGCAATTTGACCCACTGAATGAGCGATCGGCCCGGCCGATCACTAGACGACCACCGAGACCCAACTCGCGCCGTCTCCCCGCCCGGAGACAACGTCAACGAAGCCGCTTACCGTTCGTTTTGAGTGTTTATTGTGCCCGGGTTCGAATACAGCCCCGAATGAGCGGCAGCCCAAGACCCACTCCGGATTTTTCCCAAGCTATAATCGAATCGATTCCGAATAGGTCGATTGCGCAGCTCCTATCCCGGCAGCACTCATCCATTGCCGCAGAAACACCAGTGGCCGGCCTCAACCCTCGAAGCCATGCAGGGCGCCTCAGGACGTGGGCGGAGAGTAGGGGCGGTGTTTTTCGCCAAGTGTGTGGTCGCCCCCATCAATCGGCCGGATCCAGCGCGCAAAGCAGACCATCGACGGGAATCGCGGCCAGCCTTTCGCGTTTGATATCGACCCTCCAGGCTTTGACGACGCTCTCCGATCGATAGGAGCCATCCGGCTGTTCCACCATCCTGCCGAGCGCAAAGACCATGTCCTGAGGAAACAGGCTCGACGAGCAATAGCTCGGTTGCAGAAGTTCGTGACGAGGGCTGGGCTTGACAATCGCCACCTCATCGATCGTGCTCCAGGCGGGAAGGTTCCCATTTCTGCCGGTCTGGCGCTGCAGCACCAGCGAGAGCTTTGTGCCGCATTTGACCTCGGCCGCCGAATAGGCTGGGCCTCCGGCCATTCCGGTCAACGCCGTTCCACTGACTTCCACACAGCCCTTCGCAGCAGGAGGCGTCGATTTTCCCCGCGCCTCGCTGGCATGGCCGGCGGCCGGGATCAGAGCGAGAAGAGCGGCGATCGCAGGAAAAGACCGTGACATGTTTTTCCCGCCACGCGCAAAGCAGCTGAATTTCACGCAGGCCCCCTCTACCCGGAAGAGAAGACCGTAGCCTTGCTCGGAGATGAGTCAATCCCCTACGGAGCGCGGAAGTCGCGTTGGTTGGTCGTCGACCTCGTCCTTCGAGGCGCCTACGGAACCTCGGCATGAGGCAGGAGAGAGGCCGCAGCTGTTCCTGGGAGGCCAGACTAATGTCTCTTTACGCTCACCTGCGGAACCGGGGAGCTCAATTCAGCCAGATCCCTGGTCAGTTCCTCCCCGACTTCCTGCTTCACCGCCTCAAGGGCAAGATCGAGGCAATTCGTCGCGAATTGCAGTTTGGCATCCTGAGCGACCTGTCGCGCATAGGCGATCATCCGCGCCAAAGCGAGCAGTTCGTCCAGACCCTCTTCCGCCCTGAGGTCTGCATTTATGTTAGCGGCCGATGTCACGCCCATGCCCATTTCTCCAACGAATTGAAGGAACAATACGCGGGCTGGCGTGGCCAAGCCCGTGAAAAAAGCGTGACACAACTCCCGGTGACGATTGCTGCATTCAATTCACAATGCGGGCCGTGTAGGAAATGCAGTCTCGTGCAATTTCCAGGACAAATCGGCATTCACGCGGATATCCGCGGCTGCCTGCACTGCTTTCAATAACTCCAGCACATCGATGCGCTTTTGATCGACGGAATGCGCGACAAGCGCTCTCAATAATCTCGGGCGATCCGGCGCGGCTATGCTGGCGCACTGCTCGACGATCGCCCGCCACGTCCGCCTCTTGAAGAAGACTGCGCTCGCAGCATTTTCAAGCTCCCGGCGCACCCCTCCTGGGAGCAATTCATTGCTTTCCATGGCATCGAGCGTGGCGCTGACATTGACGAGCGGGATTGTCAACGGCTTGCTGCCCAGCGCGCTCGGCGCGTGCACGAGCGCGACGGCGGCATCATCGACCAGCCGGCCCGAGCGATAGTCTTCGAAAATGCGGCCGATCCCGATCATGCCGAACGGCTGGCATTCTGCAGCCCGCAGCGCGCCCATGCTTGCCGCCCCCAGCACCATCACACCAAGCGAGAGAGCGCGGAGAATTTCCTTATGCCAGACCGGCGCGGCATATTCGAAGCCGCCGTCGACCAGGCCGATGACATTAGCACCCTGTTCCGCCGCAGCCAGAACATCTCCCTGTGTCGCAGGCGGCAGGACGCGTATCGCCTCGCCGGCAAGTGCGGCTGCGTCGGGAAGACTGGGACCTGCGAAAATGATCTTCAAAAGCCGATCGCTCTCGCCAGCGCCCTTGTTCCCAACCGCCGAGCGCGCTCCCCTTCCGGATTTTCGAGCGCGGGAATAACGACCTTGACGACGCTGAAGGGAAGCGTGCCCTCGCTGAGGCGTATGGCAATGACCGAACCGATCTCTTTTGTTCGCAAAGCCTCCAGCACATGCTGCAGCATCTGCGTGAGATTCCGTGGCCGATGTTGCGGCGCTGGGCCCGGCGATCCGGGAACTGCGTCGAAGGCTCGCCGCATCAGCGGCGGCAAGGATCTAGAGAAGGTGGCCGGGGAAATATCGTCCCGGGCTCCGCTGATATAGGTAAGCCGCGACTGCACGGCTTCCGTTATCGCCCGAATGGCCGCGCGCACGGGAGAGGGATGGGCGCCGGTGCCGCCGGTCACCTCGACAAGGCGGATGTCCCTGCCGCCGTGGCGATCCCGTGGGTCCGGAACGCAGTCCCCTGGGCCTAGCATAGCGGTGAAACAGGGGATGGTGATGTCGCTGGTGATATCGAAGAGCCTGAGCGCCAATCCCGACGCTTCGATTTTGTCGATCAACCCGTCCAAGGCGCCGTCCAGGAAACCGCGGGGATCGACGCAGCCGGCATAACGATCCGCTTCCGTGCTGACCTGCCACAGCACATGCGCGTCCCGCTCGATCCGCTCGAGCACACCGTGAAAAATCGCCTCCTCGAGGTTGTTTCCCGAGGCCAGGCCGTCCGATGACATCCAGTATCGGGCATCTCGCGTACGGTCGAGCACCACCGCCTCAAAGGGGATATAAATCGTCCCGCCAGTAAGAATATCGATGCCGGCCACCCAATCCGTCTCCTCGTCCGGCCCGAGGTCGGGTTTATGGATGGCGATCAGGCAGTCCAGCGTGTCGATCTTGTGCCCCATCGCCCGCAGGCCCGACGCGCTGCTGCGGAGCCGATCGACGAAAGGTTCGCCGGCAACGGCCCGTTCCAGGGCTTCCATGATGGTGGACACTTTGGCATCGACATCGGTCAGGCCCTTCCCCTGAGCGATCACGATGGATCGCGAATTCGGGGTATAGGCGCACCAGACGGGAATCCCGATATCGTCGAGCCCGGTATGTCGCGCCACCCTGGTCACCCCGAATCTGGCCAACAAGGGCTCGACGCGGGAAAGAGTTTCCCGCGGCGATATGATCCTGTCGGAATATGTCGACTGGTCCGTCAGATGTCGGCTCAGCCGTCGACGTGGCCGGAAAGAGCGACCTGCGCCGACGAAACGGCGACAGCCAGATCGACGCCCTTCACGAATATTCCGCCGGCTTTGCGCAGACTGCTCGCAGTTGCCAATTCCCCCGTCGGATTGAGCGGCTTGACCGTGCCCGCGTCGAGATCGGCGAGCCAAAGACCCGCCTCGTCCGGTATTCCTATGATGACAGCTTTCACCATGTAACGCCCCTCACCTATTGTTAAAACCCGGCCTTCAACAGGCCCTCCCGATATAGCTCTTTTTGCCAATGCTCCTTGAAGGGAACGATGGCGAGCCACTTCTCGACGTCGAACACCGGGTTGATGCTTTCGGCGCGTTGCCGATGGAAGAGTGCCCGTTTTCGATCGCCGATCATTGCGCAACTGGCCGCGGCGATACGATGGGCCGGCGCTTTGTCTTTCATCGCCTCGACGTAGGCGATGGCCTCCTCATACTGTTCCAGGAAGAAACTGGCTCCGGCGGCACACCACAGATAGGCGTCAGGCGCGATCGGATTGAGCGACATCGCTTTTCTGATCTTGGCGAGCGCGTCACCGGGCCTGGATGCATGCACGAGCGTGTCGGCATGGCTGTAGATGACATCGGCAAAATGCGGGCTGAGCTGTTCCGCCAGGTGAAGGGCTGCGACGCTGGCATCGACATCGCCGAGATAAAGCTTGGTGACGCCAAGCTCACGATGGCCTGCCGCCGATTCCGGATCCCGCTCGATTGCACGAAGCGCATGCTGTTCCGCCAGATGCAGCAGCTCGTCATTTCCCTGCGCTCTCACGAGCCACTCGCTGGTGAAGGTTCTTGCCAGCCCGGTAAACGAGGCGGAGAAATCCGACTTGTACGACAGCGACTGCTTGAACGCCTTCCTTGCCCGGCGGATGTGCGGCAATGTCAGCTTGCTCATCAGGCTCGAACCGACGAGGTAAGCGTGGTAGGCCCCGGGATCGGCCTCGAAACGTAACCGCTCCTCCTCGTTTTCGGCCAGCTCGCGGGCCACCGACTCGGTCAACTGCTGGGCGATCACCCGCCTGTGGCGCGGCAATGTAGCGCGCGTCATCGCAAAGCGGTTGGCCCAGATGATCTCGTCCGTGGGAAAATAGATCAGCTGCGCGAACAACCCCTCTTCGGAAAGTCGGGTGTCCAGAAGATAGGTGATCGAGTGCCTGGCGACCACGGCCGCCTTCTCGGAGTCGCGGCGGATCTGGCCGGCTGTATGCGGCGCGACGATGGAAACGTTTCGAAGTGCGCACAATTCTATTGTGACGTCTTCGATCAGAGCGTTTGCAAGGGCAAGTCCGGCATCGGCGTGCTTGGCTGTCGGGGGAAGCAACGCCAGGCGCGGCAGGATCAGCGGCGCCGCCGATATGCGTTCGATGTCGGTCGACTGGCTGCCGGGCTCCGAACGCTTCACCTCCACCCTTGGATGGCCGTCGCCATTTGCCAATCTCTCGGAAAACGGCGAGCCGCGGGATATCTGGTGCAGCAGCGCCCTCACCTGCTCGTCATTCGGATCCCGCTCGAGGATTTGCAGGGCGGCGCTCGAAATGATGCGCGCTGCGTCGGGCTTCTGCACCTCGGGCAGCGCCTCCAGCAATGCCTGACGCAATTGCAACGCCTGGGCGTCCCGCTGCGCCCTGATCCACGCGTCTATCGGCTTTGTCGCCGGCTTGATATTTCCTATGAAACCGCGCTGGGTCAATTCGGCGATCGCCTGCAGCCGATCCAGCGGCGCACCGCCGGCCCGAAAGACATCCAGATCGCTGGAAAGCGCCTGCGTGTTGAGGCGAACCGTCGTGGCGGTGAAATCGAAGGCTATCTCGGCGCGTCCGCCGTCCATCTCGCGGATGCGAGACAGCATTTTGCGTAGATTGAGCCGCGCCAGTTCCGGCTCGACGTCGCTCCATAGAAACTGTGCCAGTTCATAGCGGCTGAGCTCGTGGCTCGCGCCGACATAGATATGGGCCATCATCAACAGACCTTTGATCGGATAGCGAACCAACTCGCCATTCGTCTCGGTCAACCGCAGATCGCCAAATGTCTGCAGATGAAGCACGATCTATCCTCAATTGTGCACGACCGGATCCTGCAGCTCGCTGTCGATGTCGGGCAAGCCCTCAACCGCCAGGCTTTTGGCCAGCGCCACCAGTTTTTGCCTGATATTCGGATCCTCAATGGCGATAAACGCCTTGTTGAGCGCCAGTCCTTCCTTCGACGACAGGAATTTGTTCAACTCGCTCGTCTGCGCTTCGATCGGCCCGGAACCGCCGTTCTCGAAGAAAAAGCCGACGGGCACGCGAAGAATCTCGGAAATGCGCTGAAGACGGCTGGCGCCGATGCGATTCGTCCCCTTTTCGTATTTCTGAATCTGTTGAAAGGTAATGCCCAGAAGTTGAGCCAAACCATGCTGGGTCATCCCGAGCGTCTTTCGCCGAACTCTCACGCGGTTGCCAACATAGACGTCGATGGAATTCGGCGATTTGGCCTTCATGTGAATAAGTCTCCCGCTTTATCAGCACGCCCGCTGTATAATGGAGAATTTGAGCAAGAATGCAACTAAAAGTAAATATTTTGTAAGGATTTTTTTCAGCGCCGCGCACAGTAGAAGCACCTGTGGATTACTGCAGGCGCGTGTCATGACATATATATGAGGAGTAGCTTATGGAGAAAGTCGGAGCGGGGCGGATTGTCGAAATCGGCCCCCCGGCCCTGTCGTCTAGAGAGGCTTTTCAGCCACGGCGATCATCGACTTGGCAAAAGCAGGTATCCTTCCGACATATTCAAAACGAATACTGCGGAAACCGACATCATGCAGCAGCGTGCTGAGAGTGTTTCTCGACCAGAACTTGATATGTCCATGATCCTTCAGCGGCATGAAGTGATCATCCATTTTCCCAAGCGCCGCCAGGGCGACGTTCTTCAGATAGCCGTGATAGGGAGTCGATACCACGGCGATGCCGCCAGGCTTGACCAGATCATACATCGTCGAGGTGAAGGCCTTGGGATCATAGACATGCTCGACGACCTCCAGGCTGATCACAGCGTCGAAGGTGCCGTATTCCCCGGAAAGCTCGTCATAAGCCGAACCGACATTCAGCGGCAGCCCGGGGTATTTGACATTGGCTTTGGCGATGCCGTCGCTTGAAGGATCGACGCCGACGACGCAATATCCCTCTTTCGCAAGAACTGCGGCCGCCCCGCCCGTGCCGCATCCCAGATCGAAGACATCGGCCTTCGCCCAGCCGGCAAAATGGCCCTCCAGCACCCCAAGCACAGCCGGCAGAATGTAGGAATGCGCGGTGGTCGGTTTGGCGTGGATATAGGTGGTCGCGTCCAATTTGACGGACATATCCTTCTCCTTCTGCAAGTTCGCGGCAGACCCTATAGGAGAATACGTCGAAAATTGGGTAATACCCGGCAAAACAGGATGTAGACCAATAATATAACCTGTAGTTTTGCAATAAAAAGTTTAACCGTTGCGCGAAGATAAAACAAAGATGGCAGCATCAATGATGGCTGCACGCACTGAGATTGGACCGGATCCCGTCTCTCTAAATGTCATGAACATCAGCAAGAAAACCGGAAGGGGCCGAGAAGCATAGGAGACTGCGGTGACCCGGTTTGCCTGTCACGGCCGCGGATCATCCGCGATCTTCGCCGCGGCCATAGCGGCGGGTGCATTGGAAAGGATCAAGATCGGGGACTCCAGCCGCTTCCGGCAGATGTGAAGCGCGCGCTTCTTGCCGATAACACGCCCGACGCGGCAGAATGCCGAACAGCAAGCCAAAGATATTTAACGGATGGATGTATACTGCTGGATCTAGACAGCCCAATCGAAACCCTTCTCGCGTACTCGGAGAAGATAAGCTTGCCCGAGAATCCGTCGCCCGCATATGCGAAACAGCCAGTGGGAAAACCACGGATTCCCGTGGTCTTCTGGTTGCTGCTGACGATTTCCCTGTCGCTCATCATCGGAACCGTGCTTCTTTCCAACGACATGAAGCACTTGAGGACGATCGATCGCTATTTCGGCCTCGATCTCTTTTCATACGAGGTCAAGCCGCCGCCACCGAAGGCGCTTCCCCGCCCGGCACCACCGGCCGCCGTCAGGTTTCCCCTACATGCCATCGAACCGCCTATGGCGCAGACCGCATCAACCTTTCTCCGGACGTGGCGCATCTCAGGAGCGGAAATGTGCGCGGCCCTGCGCAACGCCGGCATCCAAACCAGCGAATGGGCGGCAGCGAGTTTCAACGCCGATACCTTCGAATGCTTTTTCGAACACAGCGGCAAACGTGAAAAGGATCAGCTTTCCAGCTCCATCTTCGTCATCGTTCGCGGTAACGCCGCCGGCACGATCAACAACATGCGCGTGAAGATCGTCAATCCAGAGACTGACCAATATGGCCAGCTCGACCCGAACATCCTGCGGATTTTCGAGGTCATGCTGAGCCAACCGCAATGGCTGGATTTTCATGAGGCGCTGAGCGCAATCAAGAATCTGAGGGACATCAAGGAAGATGGCTTCGGCGCCAGCATCACCTTCAGCCGCGAGGTGCTCAATCCGGACCGTTACAATTTTACGCTCTCGCTGGATGCGGCGTCCGGACCTCAAAAGAGAACGAGAGATTATTTTTCCGACAGAACCTGGCTTCCATCGCCGGAGCCGACGGCTGAAACCGACCCCGCGCAACCGGCGCCGGCATCAGGGCCATAAGACGGGAAGAAGTAGCTGCGGACGCTGGTCGAGGGCGCACGCGTGACCGGTCTGTCAGGCCATGCGACCTGCATCGTCGTGATGCCGCTCGACATTCAAATCCTCCGCGCCCTGGGCAAGGTCGTCGTTCAACAGGCGAATGGCATCCGCCGCGCGGGCGCAGCCGCCGTGACATTCCCACAAGAGCTGCAAGGAGGATAGGGAACACGCCGAAGACGCTGAAAACCACGGCTGCGAGCTGCAGGTCATCGAGACGAGAGAGCGCGTTTCGAAGGGGCGCCATAAAAAAACGGCATTTTGAAATGCCATATGAAAAAAGCTCATCACTCGTAGCTGAACCAATCTTCCTTCACGAGCGCCCTCCGGGAAGATCTATCTCTTGGCACAGACTGAAAAGTCTAGCGGATACAGTATTCGCTCCTGGGAAAGTATGTTTGAGGTTGCACTGCTCCACCAAAGTAAACGCAGATCGGAACGGAACCGCCGCAAACCGACCCGGCTGCAGCAAGTTCCGTCGTGGAGATGAGAAAAGCCCACAGCGAGGAATAGCATGAACAGAAGACGTTTCCTCGCTTCGGTTCCGCTCGCGCTGTCGTGTCTCCACGCGGGCGCGGTGCTGGCCAGGGTTCCGGCGCAACCAGGGCTGCGCGCCCTTGCCGACAGCAAATCGTTCCGGTTCGGATCGGCAATCGACCTGCAGAATATCAGCGACCCGGCCGCCTGCGAGCTCTATGTCGACAATGTCAATTCGATAACGCCGCGCAATGAATTGAAGTGGAAAGCGACGGAAAAGAGTCCCGGCGTTTTTTCCTTCGGGGGCGCCGACAGGATGGTTGCATTCGCGCGAAAAAACAACATGAGGGTTTATGGGCATACACTGATCTGGTATCGCGTTCCGAATTGGGTTTCAGAGATCACCGACGCGCGGGCCCTTCGGACGGTCATGGACCGTCATATAAAACAGGTTGTCGCTCGCTATAAGGGGTCGATCGATGCCTGGGATGTGGTGAACGAGCCGTTGGAGTATGATGCGCCCGACCTGCGGAATTGTGTTTTCCGACGCCTTCTTGGCGACGATTATATTCGCATGAGTTTCGATATGGCGCACGAGACCAATCCGGGTGCGACGCTGATTCTCAACGAAACGCATCTTGAGAAAAAATCCGCCACCTTCGAACAAAAGCGCGGGCACATTCTCAAGATCGTCGAGGATCTCGTCGCCAGGCAGACCCCGATCAACGCGGTCGGGCTGCAGGCGCATTTCCGCCCGGGCCTCGATCGGATAGATCCGGAAGGAATGGGGCGATTCTGCGCGGCTCTGAAGGATATGGGCATTGGTGTCTATATCACAGAACTCGATGCATCCTGCCACTTCCTGAAGCACGACCAAGGCTTCACGCAGGCCACCTACGCCGATATTTTCCGCGACGTGATCACCGTGGCGGCCGAACGCGGCGACTTGCAAGGCGTCACCGTATGGGGCATGTCGGAAAAATACGGCGAGCCTGATGAAACGGGGACCGATGCCGATGGAGCCTGCACAAAGCGCATTAATCTCTATGATGAAAACAACGCGCCGCGCAGTTCAGCTGATGGCATCAGGCAGGCAATAGAGGCGATGTGATGCGCAAGACAACGGAGACATCGGCAGATTCATGAAAAAGGCAGTTATTTATGTGGAAAAATTTCTGCCTGCCAGCCAGGCATTTGTTCTCAATCAGGCGGTAGCGTTTCGTTCGTTCGAGGCTGAAATTCTTGCCGGCACGCGAATTTCCTCGGCCCACACCAGAAAATCCACTGTTCCGGTTCACGACATCCGCCGGTCGCCGATCGCGCGGGCCGGCGAACTTCTGCTGAAAATTCCACAGATCGGCCTGCCTTTCCTCTTTCCCGCGATTGGCCAGGCCGACCTCGTTCACGCGCATTTCGGCAAGAACGGCTATGTCATCGGTCCCTTAGCGCGGGCCGCCGGCAAACCGCTCGTGACGACGTTTCACGGCTTCGACGCCACCTATCGCGGCGATCCGAAAAAACCGGGCGGCTTCAACCAGGTGCGCTTCTTCGCCAAGGGCCGCAGCGAAATGGCCGACTGGAACAGCTGGAACATCGCCGTTTCCGATTTCATCCGCGACCGGCTGCTGGCGCTCGGCTTCCGTGCCGACCGTGTCTATCGCCACCACATCGGCATCGATCTCGATCTCTTCAAAATGGAGCCTCGTCCCCGAAAAAAGGGGCTGGTGGTTTCCATCGCCCGTTTCGTCGACTATAAGGGCCACCGCTTCATGATCGACGCGCTGTCGCGCGTGGCGGCGACCGGCACGCCGGTCGAATTCGTCATGGTGGGTCAGGGACCGCTGAAAGAGGAAATCGAGGCGCTGGCGCGTCGTTCCTTGCCAAGCGTCACGATCCATGAAAATCTGTCGCAGACTGAGATAAGGGACCTGCTGGCCAGTGCAGAGCTTTATCTCCACGGCAGCGTGACCCTCGACAATGGTCACGCAGAAGCGTTCGGCCTCGCCAATCTCGAGGCCGAGGCCGTCGGCACTCCGGTCGTCGCCTTTCGCTCGGGAGGCGTGGGCGAAGCGATCGAGGAGGGGAAAACTGGCTATCTCGTGGAGGAGCGGGATGTCGCGGGAATGGCGGAAGCGGTCGGACGGCTGCTCAACGACCAGGCCCTGTGGACAGCCTTCAGCGCGCGGGCACCGCTTCTGGTGGCCGAGCGCTTCGACATACGTCGCCAAACGGGGATGCTCGAGGACTATTACAGTTCCGTGCTAGACGAATTTTCCAGCCGGGGTCGGACTTGATGGTGCAGACAGGAAAGAAGCCGAAGTGGGGACTGAACGTATTTCGGCCGCTGCGGAACGGAATCGTCAGGGCCAAGTGGCTCTACTATACGAAATTCTGGGGAATGGACATCGATCCGACGGCAAGCTTTTCCTTAAGCGTGCGGTTCGATAAGACCAACCCGAAAGGCCTGCACATCGGCGCGGAGACCTATGTCGCCTTCGAAGCCGCGATCCTGACCCACGACCTCACGCGCGGCCTCTATCT
Source organism: Rhizobium mulingense (assembly GCF_029194105.1). Lineage (NCBI taxonomy): Bacteria > Pseudomonadati > Pseudomonadota > Alphaproteobacteria > Hyphomicrobiales > Rhizobiaceae > Rhizobium > Rhizobium mulingense. The sequence goes on from NZ_JARFVE010000016.1 coordinate 34,428, forward strand.
GCACACGAGGATCGGCAAACGCTGCTTCATCGGCGCCCGCAGCATCATTCTGCCCGGCATCGAAATCGGCGACGAATGCGTCATCGGCTCGGGATCGGTGGTAACCAAGAGCGTGCCGCCGCGCTCCCTCGTCGCCGGCAATCCGGCAAAAATAATCCGCAGCGACATCAAAATCATTTCGCGTTATGGCCGCATGGCGACGAATGAGGCATCGGATGCATTTAAGGCAGCAGGCGAATAATGGCAGGTTTCCAGGTTAGCCGCAGCGTCTCCGAGGAATGATATGACAGGTATTAAAATCACCGTGTTGTTTTCTACCTACAATGGTGCAAGGACGCTTCCGCGCATGCTGGATGCACTGTGCGCCTGTACACTTCCGCCAGGTCATTGGAAGATCGTCGCCGTCGACAACAACAGCACGGACGATACGGCCAAGATTCTGGACTCTTATAAGGACCGTCTCCCGCTTGAGGTGTATTTCGAGCCGAAGCAGGGGAAGGAAAACGCGTTGGCGCTGGGGTTTCGCCACCTGGAGGGGGAACTCGTCGTTTTAACGGACGACGACGTCATTCCGGATCCAGATTGGCTCGACCAATTCATCCGCCTCTCTGAAGAACAGCCGGAATTCAGCATATTCGGGGGACTTATTTTGCCCGAATGGGAACGCCCACCGAGATTTCCCTGGCTTCTCAAAGACAACCGAGCAGCCATCCTATATGCCCTGAATGAGAGTCTTGAAGAAGGCCCCACCTTGGCCGGATACATATTTGGGCCAAATTCGGCGTTTCGTCGCGCCGTCATCAAATCAGGGTATGTGGTGCACGATAATCTGGGACCAAATGCCTCGGTCAAACAATATCCAATGGGGCAGGATACCGCGTTCGCAATGCGGTTGGAGAGCGCAGGCGCAAAAGCCTATCATTCCCGGGGCCCGAAGGTCCGGCACATCGTCAAGTCAGCCTACGTCGAGGAAGATTGGGCGATAGCGCGCGCCGAGCGATATGGAATGGGAATGGTTGTACTCCGTCCGACGCTCTTTGATAGAAAGCGAAAAATCGCCGGTCTTCCGGCAAGCACTGCCCTACTCTGGCTCGCATTGGAACCTATCTGTTTGCTTTTTCGCAGGCTGCCTCCCGGGGAAACGCGTTTCAGATTGCTTTGGAAGCAGTCTCTGCGACGGGGAATCTTGCATCAATTTCTAAAGCAGCGTGGTGCTCGCGGCCGTACATCTGGGCAGAGGATTCACGCCGGCGGGTAAGCATATTGAACGCTCCAAAAGACTGTTGCCTGAATACAAACCGATCAACGCCGACCATGAGACGGAAATCAGGCTGAACGGCATGGCTGCAGACCCAAGACACAGAATCGATATCACAGACGAGGAATGATTTGAAAGTTACGTACTTCTCTTTGTCATTTCCTGAGCTTACGCAAACCTTCGTCTTTAACGAGATGAAAGGTCTCGGGAATCTTGGCACCGACATAGATGTTGTCGCTTTGAGTCGACCCACGGACAATGTGTCGAATTTGCCGGAAGATTACGGGTTTGGCGACCGCATTCGATATGTGACAGCGGATAAGAGGCGCTTCGCTCGGATGGCAGTCATGGCGAAGGGCGCGGCCCAGCTTCTTTCACGCGGCAACATACGCGCACTCTGGCGCCTTCTCACTTCTCGTGACGATGAGATCAAAATGCCGATCTCATTGAAATTAAGCATCGCGGCCAAACTTCGATCAGGCGACGCAACTGCAAAAGTCATTCATTGCCACTTCGGCCCGGCTGGGCGCGTTGTCGCACATCTGAAGAGATTAGGGCTTATTGACGCCCCGATAACGACCGTTTTCCATGGGTATGACCTCACACAATATATGGATGGCCGATCCCCTCAGGTCTATCGCGAGCTCTTTGAACAGGCCGACCTCTTAATACCTATCAGCGACCTCTGGCGCAGCCGCTTGATCGACCTTGGTGCCCCTCCCGAGAAAGTGACAACGATCCGGCTCGGGATCGATTGCGAGGCGTTCGACTTCAAAGTCAGAAGCGTTACTCCTGGTGAGAAAATACGCTTCATAACAATCGGGCGAATGACAGAGAAGAAAGGACATCGATTTACTATCGAGGCCTTTTCTCAGCTTGCTTCCCGTCGGCCAGATCTGGATCTGTCGCTCGACATCATCGGCAATGGACCGCTGCTCGAGGACATACGCAACCTCGCTCAGGATTTAGGGTGTGCAGACCGGATCCATTTTCACGGCGGCATGGCTCACCAAGAAATCAGACGCCTTTTGAGCCAAGCACATATCTTTGTGCTGCCAAGCGTTAAGGCCGCGGACGGAGATATGGAAGGCATACCCGTGTCAATCATGGAAGCTATGGCAATGGGAATTGTGGTTATCAGTACCCATCACAGCGGCATTCCAGAACTCGTCAGCCATAAGGAGTCAGGTCTGCTCGTACCAGAACGCGACACGGATGCTCTATCGGACGCAATGGAGCGATTGATCATGAATGCTCCCCTTATCCAGACAATGGGATTTCAGGGACGTCAAATTGTCGAAGAGCAGTTCAACGAGGAAAAGCAGACACGCGCACTTCTTCTATCATTCAAACGCATCACTGAGCATCCGGGGTCTCGTTCCTTGGACCGACCGTCGGTGCAAGAATGACGACGTCGGATGATTGTGTAGAGGTTTCTGTCATCATAGCTGCCTTCAATTGCGCCAGCTTTATCCGGCGCGCGATTATGTCAGTTTTAACTCAGGATCACCCCGCGCTTGAAGTCATTGTTGTGGACGATTGTTCCACCGATGATACAGTCGACGTCGTTCGGCAAATGATGGCTTCTGACAACCGCATTAGGATTACTCGTCTCCAAAAAAACAGCGGCCCCTCGGCCGCCCGCAACGAAGCTATTCGAGCTGCTAGCGGGAAATGGATAGCGGTCCTTGACGCCGATGATGCTTATGCGCCTGGACGGATAAATCGACTGGTTGAAGCTGCCGAAAGACACTCTGTGGACTTCGCAGCCGACAACTTCCTTTATTTTGATGCCCAATCTGAAGAGATGGGGAAGCCCGCCCTGTCCACGACTCCAAAAGAGGAACTGGTCGATCTTCATGCTTTCCTACGTCAAGCCCGCCCCTACGCAACAGAAGCTGACTATGGGCTTTTGAAACCACTCTATCGGCGTTCATTCCTCATCGAACACGATATAGCTTACCCAACAGAGCGGCGGCACGGAGAAGATTTTCTTATTTACGTCAACATTCTTCTGCACACGGGCCGCATGCTGCTTTTAAGGGAACCTGGCTATATCTACACGACAAGATCCTCAGGATGGAGCCGCACAGTGGTCGACTATCAGGATCAGGTTGAAGCGACAGCCCGCCTGATGAAGGACCGAAGGGTCGCAACCGACAAATCGGCAAGGCATCTTCTTTCAACGCGGAAAAAGGCACTCCTCCGCTTATCCACAGAGCGGGCATGTCACCACCATATGATATCAGGAAACCATCTCACTTTAGTTCGCGCTATATTTGGCGATTTTTCGAACGCGGATATTCCCCTGAGAATTCTAACCCGCTCGATCACTAAGAAAATCGCAAGCAAATTCAAGAAGGCATAGGAACCCATCCATGGACGTATTCTATTTCAAAGATCCGAAATTCAATTTTGGAGACGATCTGAATGCATATATCTGGAAAGAGGTTTTGCCGAAAAAAGTCTTGGAATCGCCGGATCTAACCCTTGTTGGCATTGGGAGTATTCTCACCTCAGAGCGCCTTGAGAAGTTTGTCGGCGGCGACAGGAAAATAGCGGTTTTAGGCACCGGGGTATCTTACGGAACGCCCCCGTCCGATATGTCGGCCTGGTGCTTGGCGGCGGTTAGAGGACCCTTATCAGCTGCGGTCTTGGGTCAGCCGCATCTCTCGGTTACTGACGGGGCAATCCTGTTGGCCCTGACTCAGAATCTTTACACAAAACAGGAGAAGCCTGAAAAAATCATATTCATGCCACATAGATCGTCAGTTCAAAGAGGTTCGTGGGAACCGATCGCGACGGAATTGGGCTTGGAATATGTCAGCCCTCAAACAGATACACTCGAAATTTTGAGGAAGTTCGGCGAGGCAAAGCTGGTCATAACTGAAGCCATGCATGGCGCTATCGTCGCAGACACGATGAGAATCCCGTGGATTCCTGTTACGATTCATCCTCACATTGATGAGTTCAAATGGAAAGACTGGACGTACTCAATGGACCTTGATTACAGACCGATATCGCTGCCGTCCATAAGCGCAGATGATTTTATTTATTATCAAGGCCTTCGCAGGAACCTGAAGAAGTTCGGCATCCACGGCACAGATACACTTCGGCCGGAACAAGATAGGAAAATGTACTTAGATTACCTAAGCCGTCGATTTTCGCCGAGCTACGAACAACTACATCACATTACGAAGAATATACAGTACACCCGAAAGGCCGCCTCAAAATTTGCTCGAATTACCAAACCGCTATGCAAGGCTAACGCCAGACGGGCGTTGAGAGAGGTTATGAAATCTCCTCAATACCTAAGTGCACAGGCTTTGTTCGACGAGAAGCTTCTAAGGATGCAAGAAGCGATCAGGACAGTTGAAAAATTTGTATCCTGAGCAAGGGCTCGTTGTTCAATTGGAGAATGCAAACTTGGCTGGCCAGAAGAACGAAAAAATCGGTGCAAAGGCGCTAAATGCATCAGCGATCTTGCTCTTTGGTGTGATTTATAATCGCACCATTTTCCTCGCAACAACCGTCGTCCTCGCTCGCCTTCTATCCCCGGAAGACTTCGGGCTGGTTGCATTGGGAACGAGCCTTTTAACAATTCTGCTTGCAATAACCGAATTATCCCTCGGCAGCGCACTTATCCATCAAAAGGAAATCACGGAAGATGATTTCCACACAGCCTTTACTTTAGGGGCGATCAGAGGCGTCTTGCTTGCTGCTGTTATGGTGGTGAGCGGCTACATAATGGCGGAAGCTTACGGTGATGAGCGGCTAATCGGTGTATGCGCAGGTTTGGCGGTCCGACCGTTGCTAACCGGCCTCGGAAGCCCGAAATATATCATATACTCTAAAGAATTGAGCTTCGGGACCGTCGCCTTTCAAGAGGGGCTGAATTTCACGATACAATTCGTCGTTTCCGTCGCATGGGCCTATCTGACCGACAGCTACTGGGCAATCGTTGCGGGGACTGTAGCAGCGAGCGTTGTCGGAACGGCCATGACGTATATGGCGTCCCCTTACGTCCCAAAAATTTCCTTCCGATCGCTATCAAAGCTTCTGCATTTTTCCATATGGCTGACCCTGAACCAAGCCGTCTCAGCTGTAGGCAATCGATTTGATAACTTCCTGGCCGGCGGGTGGCTCGGCATGGCGACCTTTGGCGCCTATAACGTTGGAAACAATACGGCAGGCTTGATAACCCAATCGGCTATTTTGCCCCTACAGCGCGTTCTATTCCCAAGTTTCGCGAAGATATCGGATGACAAGCAGCGCGTTCAAAGCGCATTTCAAAGGAGTCAGTCTTCGCTTTTTGCGATCGGTATGGCGGTCGGCGCCGGCCAAGCTTTGGTTGCCGAGCCGTTCGTGTATCTTGCTCTGGGACCTCATTGGCCCGTAGCGGTACTCGTGATTCAGGTGATCGCACCGATCTTGGGTTGGCAAATCGTCTTTGGCCCGGCAAATGCGCTCGCTTCCGCCCTTGGCGAGACAAAGATGCTCTTCAACAGGACGCTTCTTCTCCTGATCTTTAGGGTGCCAATTGTGTTTATCGGCTTATATTTCTATGGACTGCCAGGCTTGCTCATATCCAGAGCAATATCGGGTGGGGTCGTTGTTTCCATCGTCAATATCTACGTAGTTAAAAAGCTCACCGGATTGACATTGTGGGATCAACTTAGCGTCACTTGGCGTTCTTGGGTCAGTGGCCTTGCGATGGCGGCGGTCGTTCTGGGGTTGAGCGCGAACTCCGCGCCGATTTTCAGTCACGTTGATGCGGCGTATGCGTTGGCCTGGATGATTTCTGTTGGTGGAATTGTCTATTGCGGGGTCCACGCACTTCTATGGGTAATTGGGGGGCGTTCAGAAATCGGCATTGAAGCCGAGATCGCCAAGGTCCTTACGAAAATATACCACCGCTATAGGAAAATACCTCAAAGATTGCCGCTTTGATGTAGCGGCAGCGTTTCGGCGGGCAAAACATGAGGCTTTTTCTCTTTCGACCTCACCAAAAGGATTGGTAAATGATGTCGGATCTCTTCGTCAGCGTACTATTTTCATCCTACAACGGCGCCAGCCGCCGGCTGCGACACACTTTGGATTGCTTGTTGAGTCAGGAGCTCCCTCGGGATCAATGGGAGCTGATTGCGGTTGACAACAACAGCAATGACGACACGTTTGATGTTTTGAAATCCCATAGCGGCAGGCTTCCCATCACCGTCCTACAGCAGCGCAAGCCGAGTAAGCCGGGGGCGGCTACAGGCGCGAATTCTTCGGCAAGGCCCAAGCAATTTTTTTTCTAAAAGCGTGACTGCTGGTGGAATAGAACGGCGTTCGGAGCATTCAAATGAGCAAAGTCAAAGTAACGATACTCTTCTCGACTTATAACGGCGCGAAGACTCTGCCAACGATGCTCAATGCGTTATGCGCTTCGACCCTCCCAAAGGACGAATGGAAGATCGTTGCTGTTAACAACAACAGTAGCGACAACACTGCAGAAGTCTTGAAATCCTATCAACAGCGACTTCCGCTGGAGGTTTATTTTGAATCTAAACAAGGCAAGCAACACGCATTGACGTTAGGATTCAGCTATCTGGAGGGCGAACTGGTCATCTTAACAGATGACGACATCATTCCAGAGCCGAATTGGGTCGAGGAATTTCTCGCACTAGCCGATGACCAACCACAGTTCAGTATATTCGGGGGCTTGATCACGCCTGAATGGGAGGAAAAGCCTGAGCCGTGGTTGATGAAGCACGGGCACCTGGGAATCCTCTATGCGCTAAACGACGACCTTCCCGAGGGACCCATTTCCGCGGCACTGATATCAGGACCCAATTCGGCCTTCCGTCGTTCCATTTTAGGACCTGACTATATTGTTCACGATGGCCTCGGCCCTGACGCTACTGTCGCTCAGTTTCCGATGGGTGAGGATACCGCTTTCGCGCTCAGGCTGGAGAAAAACGGGGCAAGCGCCTTCCACTCCCGGCGCCCAAGGGTTCGCCACATTGTAAGAAAAAGCTATGTGAGAGAAGGCTGGGTTTTACGCCGCGGCGAGCGCTACGGCATGGGTTTGGTTATCATCCGGCCGAGCCTGTTCGACAGTAAAACTAAAATTGGTGGTCTGCCGATAGGTAGCGCCTTGAATTGGCTTCTAATGGCGCCGGTGAGCTTCTTTTTGAAGAGATTGCCGCTGAGTGGCCTGCGTTTCAAGTTGCTTTGGGCCCAGTCGGTGAGACAGGGAATCCTGCGCCAATTTCTCAAGCAGCGATCTGCGATGAATAAAGCGATCTATTCCCATGTTGGTGCCAAACAATGACAGCCCTAAACTGCGGCATCCACGGAAAATGCTCTTGCTACAGAGCCAGCGGCCGGATTTTCGTACCTCAGGAGGCGAGTGGATTTGACGACGGATCTAAGAATTAGTGTCATATTTTCGTCCTTCAACGGCGCTACCAGACGGCTGCAGCAGATGCTGGATTCGATGCTGGGCCAAAACCTTCCGGCCGAACAATGGGAATTGATTGCCGTCAATAACAACAGTGAAGACGAAACACAGCAGCTTCTCGATCAATATGCCAAGAAGCTTCCAATGCTTGTTGTCAATCATACCCGCCCAGGAAAATCAGGAGCTATGAACGCCGCTCTGGCGATAGCTCGAGGGGCGCTGATCGTTTTCACCGACGATGACGTCGAGGCAGATGTGAACTGGTTGAGTTCGGTTGCAGCATGCGCAGAGGCAAATCCCGATTACGGCATTATCGGCGGCCGGATTCTTCCGAATTGGGAGCATTATCCTCATGGAGATCCGCTGTTGGACTGGATTCCTATGGGGTCAACCTTCGCCATAGCCGACCAGGAATCGAGTGGCCCATGCGACCCGACGAAAATTTGGGGTCCGAACACGACCGTGCGTCGCGAACTGCTTGGCAACAACGTACGATTCCGTGAAGACATCGGCCCGCTTCCGGGAGGTCTGTTCGCCATGGGAGAGGACACGGAGATTGTCAATCGCCTATCCAGAAACGGCGTGAAAACATATCGCTGTGCCGAGGCGATCGTTCATCATTGGATTCCAGCCTCGAGCGTGACAGAGGCCTGGGTACAGAAACGTGGGGAACGTCTTGGCTATGGAATGCCAGCGCTCTTCGCTGAGGACGTTCCCAAAGGTCTAAGGATCGCGGGAGTGCCATTAAGAACCTGGATAGAGAGCACGAACTGGGCGGTTCGGGCAGCTCTTCTTTATCCTTTGCCACGATCAAAGAAGCGGTTCTGGGCCATCTGGAAGAACTACTATATGCGTGGCTACCGCGCCGGAATTCGCCGATACGCACCGTCGGGAAATCATTCTATTGGGCTGGGGCGGGAGGTCGTGCGGTGAAATTATCGGTGCTCATCAATAACTTCAATTACAGCCAGTATTTGCGCGCATGCATCGACAGCGTTCTCTCACAAGCATATCCCGACTTCGAAGTGATCGTGGTCGACGACGGCTCGACCGATGATTCCAGAGAGATTCTGGCTTCCTACAGCGAGCAGATCATGGCCGTCTTGAAGGAAAACGGCGGCCAAGCCTCGAGCTTCAACGCGGGCTTTGCGGTCGCAAGCGGCGATATCCTCTTTCTCCTCGACGCTGACGATGCGTTTCTACCCGGTAAACTTGCGCATATCGCCGAGATCTACGACCGAAACGACATCGACTGGTGTTTCGACCGCGTGACGACCAATGAAGGCGACCAGCCTGCGGCAGAGCTGCAAGTGACGCTATCCGACAAACGAGACACGTTGCGCAGGGGCGGCTTTCCCTCGCTTCCGGTACCGACCTCCGGTTTGAGCTTCCGCCGCAGTCTGCTGTCCCAGATCCTGCCGATGTCTGTCGCCAAGGATGTCGTCCTCAGCGACAATTACATCAAGTTCGCAGCCGCCTATCTCGGACGCGGCGCTATCGTCGAAACGCCTCTGACGTTTCAGCGCATTCATGCCTCGAACCGCTATACCGGCACGAGCAGAGCAAAGACACTGCGCCCCCGCATTATGATCGCGACGGGCTTGGAATTGGCGCGTCGCTACGACGGGCTGCATTCGCTCGGCAAAAGCCTGGTGGCCGGCGGTATTGCCGAAACGACTTCGCTCTTAAAGCTGAGGAGCGAAGCTAGGAACGCCGTGGTGGGTGGTCCATTCGGTGATGATGCCGTAAACGAAGTGGCATTGATGGCGGCGCGCAAGCGTTTGGGAAATATGCTGCGGAGAGGTCAGTCATGAACCAGCAAAACACCTTCCCGCGTGCACCTGCCTCGACTGACCGGCAAGTCCCTGCGCCGTTGAACATTGCCGTCGGCGTGCTGACGTATCGAAGGCTGGACGGAATCGCCAAGCTGCTTGACGTGATGACGCGCCAGACCCAGCATCCGGCTCGCCCCTATCATCTGACCATGGTAATCGTCGACAATGATGCGGCCGGCAGCGCAAGAGCCACCGTCGAAGGCTTTGGCCAGACGGGCGCCTATAATCTGATTTATGTCGTCGAGCCGAACCAGGGCATACCCTTTGCGCGTAACCGGGCCATGGATTCAGCCCCTGCCGACACCGACCTCTTCTGTTTTCTCGACGATGACGAATGGCCTGTCGACGGTTGGCTCGATGCGATGCTGGAGACCCGCGGGAAAAACCGCGCTGATTGCGTCTACGGCCCCGTCCAGCCCGTCTATCCCGACAACCCACCGGAATACTTCATCAAGGCGAAGGTTTTCGAGCGCAAGAAAAACAAGGACGGTCAACGCATTTCCTATGCGGCCTCGAACAACGTCATGTTCGATTATCCGTTGATCCGCTCGTGGAATCTGCGCTTCGAAGAGAAGATGCGCTTCACCGGCGGCACCGATTACCTCTTCTTCAATCAGGCCATTCGCCGCGGCATGCAGGTTTTCTGGGCTGACAAGGCGCTCGTCCATGATATCGTTCCCGCCAGCCGCATGACCTGGAAGTGGGTATTGCAGCGGCAATACCGGCTCGGCAATACTTTCGCAGTCAGCGACGTCCTGCACGGCAATCTCAAGCGCCGGCTCTATCGCGCGGCCTATGGCGCCTCGAGAGTGATACTCGGGCTGGCTATGCTGCCTGCGATCGTAATTTCACCCTATTGGGGCATGCGGGCGCTGACCCACGTGCTACGCGGCGCCGGCATGGTCAATGGTATCCTCGGACATGCATACCAGGAATATAAGCCCAATGCCGCCCTCTGATGCTATTTGCAGGAGCGTCCTCGGATGAGTTTCGGCCCCACCTATGTTCGAGACGGAGATATCGGCCTGCGGCCGGCCGTTCGCGCACGGCCGCGCCACGGCATCAGAAAGGAGACGCTCGTCCGTCTGCTCCTGACTGGGATATATTACCTTGCGCTGTTCCGGGCCACCGGCATGTGGTATGGTTATCCTTCAAATTTCGACGACGGCGTGTCTGTTGATCCGCTTCCTCAGAAGCTGATGCTTTATTCCCTGATGCCGTTGATCGGCCTCTATTTTTTTCTTGAGCCGAACCGCTTCCTCGCCTTTTTCCGCGGCATTTCGCCCCTCGTATGCGTCGTGATCTTTGCCATCGTGGCGTCTTTCGCCGGTTCGCTCGACTTCGGCGCCTCTGTTCGCGGCGCCGCGGCCGTCGGTCTGCTGGCGCTTGGCCCCCTGCTCTTTCGACTGCGCTACGGCAACGAGGAAACCTTGCGTCTCCTGGCCAATTTTGCCGTTTTCTCCGCCTTCGCCAATGTCCTCTATACGGCCGCCTTCCCGCGGTTCGGAATTATGGGGGGCTCGCTGGCGGGAGCCGTGAAGGGACTGTTTTATCACAAGAATACAATGGGACAGTTCTGTGCGATCTGCTTTATCGTGCTTATTTCCCATCGCCTGCCTTCCCCCAGGCTGCGCTACAGCGGTTTGCTGAGGACCTTCGCCATCCTGCTGACGCTGCTCCTTGTCGTGGTCTCCTTGTCGTCGACCGCCGTCGTCATGGTGGCGATCGGCCTCGCCACGATTTTCGGCCTCAAGATGATGGAGAACGTCAGGCATAGTATGGCCCGCGCTTTCATCGTCCTCTTCCTATGCCTGCTCATCGGCGTCGCCGGCTCGATCGCCTACATCGGCGTCGCCCAGGCCGTTGCGGAAGCTTTCGGCAAGGATCTGACGCTGTCGGGCCGCTCCGATATCTGGGAACAGGTGATCCCGCTGATTTACGACAGGCCGGTCTTCGGCTATGGCTTTGCTACGTTCCGGCAGGCCGACATTGTCGAGGAATATGTCCGTCTCGGCCATACCGTCCACTCCCTGCACAACACCTACCTCGAGATTTGTCTCAACATCGGTATTCCGGGTTTTCTCTGCTGGATCGCTTTCCTGTTGACGCGGATCTTCAAGAAGATCGCCGCAGTCTACAGGAGCCATCAGCTTCAGACCGTTCAGGCGAAAGAGGTCGCCCTAATCCTGCTTGTCATGATCGGCGCGATGACCGAAGCGGGAATGATGCTCGCGCCGATCGGTCTATGGCCGGTCCTCGTCTCCGTCTTGCCCATGACGACGGAACCCATCGTCCCACCGCGTCGGCGGCGGCTTCTCTCGAGAAGATCGGCCGGGCGGCGGAGCTTCGACCATTCACAACCCGTTTCAGGAGAGTAGGCAATGACCCGCGCCCCAATGGCCGTGCCGGAATCGAAAACAGCCGCGGTCAGCGTTGAACGCGAAAAATTGCTGGATATTGAACGCGGCAAGGGCCTCGGCATCCTCTTGGTCGTCTACGGCCACCTCGTCATGCAGGGCACGCTTGGCGAACAGGCATGGTACCAGGCGACAAAAGCCGCGATCTACACGTTCCATATGCCGTTCTTCATGTATCTCAGCGGCTTCGTGTTCTTTTTTACCGGCGCGCATAACGCGCTGGACCGGAACTTCAGCGCGTTCTTTGCCAAGAGGTTTGACCGGCTGCTGATCCCGTTTATCGTGATGTGTCTGGTCAACGTCTTCGGCAAGCAGCTCGCCGAGATGTTCATTCACGTCGACGATGGCGTCAGCGGCTTCTGGCAGGGCCCATGGGCGGTGATTTCGAACAGCCCCAACAACCCGACCATTTCGATCTGGTACCTTCTGGTGCTTTTCGTCTATTCGGTGCTGACACCCATCCTGTGGCGGCTGAGCGGCCGGCAGATCGGCATTCTTTTCCTGTTCTCGCTGGCGATCTTCTTCATTCCCGCTTCGGAGAGGTTTTATGTCGCGCGAATTCTGAGCTATTTCGTATTCTTCGCCGCCGGCATGGTGAGCTGCAAATACTCCGCCTATGTGCTGAACCTATTCTCCAAATATATTGTCGTCTGGCTAATCGTTTTCGCAGCCGCACTTTATATCGGCCGGAGTTTCCCCTATTGGCTTCTTCTATGCGGGGCAGCGTCGATTCCGTTCCTGCACGCTCTGGTGAGATTGCCGATTTTCCAAAATGACAAGATCCTTCTCTGGTTCGGCCAGAATTCGATGGTGATCTATCTGCTCAATACGATCTTCATAGGAATAGCCAAGGGTACCTATGTGAAGATCCTGCCATATCAAGGGCCATGGTTTGCATTCATGATCGTTATATTGATGATGTCCGGGACGTTATTGCCGATCTTGGCCAAGATGGCGCTTCAGGCAGTGCCTATGGCAGGACCCGTTTATAAGTATGTCAGGTGAGTCTGCTGCTCCCAATTGAGAATTTTCCCGATCCCTGCGCTCGACCTGCCGGCCAATGATGTTAGAATTCGATTAAACTGCCGTGCTACAGCCACGGCTTCGGTGGAATGGTCTTGCCTATAATCATCGGTCAAATATAGGAGATGCCTGTCTATGGCTGAGAAAAAATTGAGGGTTCTCGCTGCGTCGTCGGGGGGCGGCCATTGGGAACAGCTGATGACCATGCGCAGCGCCTTCGAGGGATGCGACATCACTTTCGCAACCACGATCCCGGGGCTGCTTTCCAAATACGACATCCGGGATGGACTGGTCCTTCCCGATTGCAGCCGCGACTCCATCATCATGTCGATCCGGTGTTTTTTCAGCGCTTTCGCGATCGTCATTAAGCACAGGCCCGACGTCATTATCTCCACGGGTGCCGCGCCCGGGCTTTTTTGCCTGCTCGCCGGCAAATTGACGGGCAAGCGCACGATCTGGATCGATAGCGTCGCCAATGTCGAGAAGCTGTCCCTTTCGGGAAAACTGGCCGGCCATATCGCGACGCTCTGGCTCACGCAATGGCAGCATCTGTCGCGGCCGGACGGCCCGCATTACGCAGGAGCTGTCCTTTGATCCTGGTCACCGTCGGAACGCAGCTGCCGTTCGATCGCCTTGTCAAGGCGGTCGACGCCTTCGCCAAAGAATTGACCCGGCCGGTTCTGGCGCAGATCGGCAAGGGCACCTACACGCCTGAAAACATGAAATGGATCAAGAATATCGAACCTGCCGACTTCGACAGGGTCTTTCGCGAGGCGAGCGTGATCGTTTCTCACGCGGGCATCGGCACCGTGCTCACGGCGAAACGTTTCGGCAAACCGATCATTCTCGTTCCCCGCAAGGCAGCCCTTGGCGAGCACCGGAACGATCACCAGCTTGCCACGGTAAGCCAGCTCATCGACCGGCCGGGCATCTATGTCGCGCATGACGATGACGAGCTCAAGGATTATCTCCTTCAGGACCTCAGCAGTCCCTCCCATGACGATCCGTCCGATGCCGGCCGGACGTCGCTGGTCAACTATTTGAAGGGTTATCTCGCGGCAGGCTGAGCCCGCGACCGGCCGCCGACACTTGCGGAGATTCAGTCTCCGCAATCGCGGCCGGCGATATGTCCGACGAGTGTGGGCACGATGATCCTGGCAGCAACTTCGGGCCGCGGATGCGCGCCGTCGGGAATTGCGGCAGCCAGATCGTCCGGGCTGAGGCGCTCCCAGCGGGGCCGGTGATCGACGAACTCCAGACCGCGCTTCCGTGCCTCCGCCTGATGAGCCGCAATATAGCTGCCGACGAACGGACGGATCAGTCCCCGCACGCCCGAAAACGGGTTCATTGCCATGAGGATGATCCGCGCCCGCGGCAGGCGGCGATGCAGCTGATCGAGGATCTCGCCGATATTCCTTTGGCTTTGCGCCAGCGACACGAACCGGTGCACGGTTGCGTCATTGGCATAGAGCTCGATCAGAATGATATCCGGCGCTTCGGCAACGACCCGGTCCAGCTGAGTCAAGGCCCAGGCCGATGTCTCGCCGCTCTTGGCGACGCTCTCGACCCTGACGGTTCTCTGCAGGCAGGCGGCAAGCTTTGCCTCAAGTCCGGCCTGCCATCCCCCGCGCGCTGTCAGCGATGTTCCGAAAGCCACGATTTTCACGGGCGGAAGGTTCTCGGCATTACTCTTCCCGGTCGTCGAAAACATGATGAGGCAGGCCAAGAAGAGAACCAGCGCCCATGCCAGTCGCTTCTCCGTCGGCACCGCTCGCCAAAGCCGCAAACATATCATGAAGGGACCATATCGCGGCGGGCGCTATCCGTCACCCGCCAGCATGGCGCAAGGCAAGCTTTGCCCCCAGCCGGATGGGCAAAGCTGACCTCAGAGGCTGCTATATGTAGCAGCGGCGCGGCGAAGCCGCCGATCATTCCTCACGAAAGACGTGCTGCATCTGATCGGTCAGCGGCTTGGTGAGATAGGAGATGACGGTACGATCGCCAATCTTGATAAAGACCTCGGCTGGCATGCCGGGATAGAGCTTGATCGACTTCAGCTTCGCGATGCTTTGCGCTTCCGGCTTGACGCGCAGCGGATAGTAGCTGATCCCCGTCCGCTCATCCTTGACGATATCAGGTGCAATCGAGGTGATCGTAGCCCGCACGTCGGGTGTCGTGCGCTGATCAAAGGCACTGAAACGCACATCGACGGATTGCCCGACATGGAGCTGGTCGATATCGCGGGTGGCGACCTTCGCCTGGACGGTCAGATCGTCGTTCTCGGGAACGACGAGCATCAGCGTCTGGCCCGGCTCAATGACGCCGTTGACCGTATGAACGGCAAGTTCGTGGACCCTGCCGCTCAAGGGCGCGGTGATATCCAGGCGGCGGAGCTGATCGAGCGCGGTTTCACGGCGCTCTTCATTTTCGGCTATCTTCGCCTCGACATCGGTCAGTTCCTTGGCAATTTCCGAACGACGATCCTCGTCCAGCTGGATCGACTGGCGGTCGATTTCGATCGCCTTGCCCTCGGCCTCCGCCTTGGCGGCGATTTCCTGGCCGCTACTGCCCTGAAGGTCGGCGCGTGCACGCTTGAGCGCATTCAAGCGCTGAAGTGTGACCAGTCCCTTCTTGTAGAGCGCATCGACGCCTTCCAGTTCCTGTTCGATCAGGCCGAGGGAATCGTTGGTGGCGTTGATTTGAACGACCAGACCCTTGATCTGTTCGGCCAGCTGATCCTTGCGCGACGCCAACTGGCTCTTCATTCCGACGAGCGCCGACTTTCGGCTGTCAAACAATTTCTGTTCGCCGTCGAGAAGGTCCTTTGCGGCATTTCTGGAGGCCGCCTTGTTGGAAGCGGCAGCACTGGATGTCATCAAATCGCTGATGTTTTCCTCGACCTCGAACGAATCGGCGCCGATCCGCTCAGCCTTGAGACGGGCACGACGCGCATAAAGCTGCGCCAGCGTGCTTTCGACGATCGAGAGCTGCGCTTTGGTCGTCGTCCCATCGAGCCGTATCAACACCTGTCCAGCCGAGACATGGTCGTTTTCGGCGACCAGGAGTTTCGACACGATGCCTCCGGTCGGGTGCTGGATCTTCTTGACATCGCCGTCGACGATGACGACGCCTTCGCCGATGACGGCGCTGGAAAGCTCGGTCGTCGCCGCCCAACCGCCGATGCCGCACACCAGCGCGATGGACAACGCGCCGACGACGGCGACGTGACGGTTCAGGGATCGTTTTGATTCAATAGTAACTTTGCTCATCATCGTCCTTCCGGCCTATTCGGCCGCATTGCCATCGACCACGACTTTGAGCTGAGCCACGCGCTCGGCAATCGGAGTACGCGTCGCTTCCGGCCGGCTGACCCGCGCCAGAACTTCTTCCTTCGGGCCGAATGCGATCATTCTGCCCTCCTGCATCATCAGCACGAAGTCGCACACGGCCAGAACGCCAGAGCGATGCGCGATGACGACGACAATGCCGCCGCGTGCCCGCACGCTCATGATCGCAGCGCTCAGCGCCCGCTCGCCTTCCTCATCGAGATTGGAATTCGGCTCGTCGAGCACGACCAGGAAGGGTTCACCGTAAAGCGCTCTCGCAAGGGCGATACGCTGTCTCTGACCGGCCGAAAGCGCCGCGCCGCCCTCGCCGATTTCGGTCTCGTAACCATTCGGCAGACGCAGAATAAGGTCATGAACGCGCGCCGCCCTCGCCGCCGCAACCACGGCCTCCGGCGACATCTCCTTGGCGAAGCGGCAGATATTCTGCGCGACAGTGCCCGAGAAAAGCTCCACGTCCTGCGGGAGGTAACCGATATGGCGGCCAAGGGCATCACCGTCCCATTGGTCGAGCGCCGCGCCATCCAGGCGAATGGATCCCCTGACTGTCGGCCAGATGCCCATCATCGCCCGCGCCAGCGACGACTTGCCCGAGGCGCTAAAACCGATGACGCCGAGCGCGCTGCCTGCGCGCAGGCCGAAGCTGACATCGGAAATGACCAGCCGCTGGCCGGCCGGCGGTCCGCTGGCCACACCCTCGACCGTGACCTGCTTGCTGGGCGCCGCAAGCGTGAGCGGAGCCGGCATCTCCGGAATTGTCTTCAGCAGGTTCGCAAGCCGCCCCCAGCTCTGCTGGGCGGATACGAAACCGCGCCAATTTCCGATCGCCGCTTCCACAGGCGCCAGAGCGCGGGATGTCAGGATGGAGCCGGCGATGATGATGCCCGAAGAGGCCTGTCCCTGAATGACGAGGATCGCGCCGGTCGCCAGCGTTCCCGATTGCAGGGCGATACGAAAAATCTTCGAAATCGTCGCATATCCGTTGCCGACATCGGATGCTTGCCGAGTGATATGCCGGTATTCGCTGTTCTTGCGATCCCAGATGTCGGCCATGGTGCCCGCCATGCCCATGGCGTGGATGACCTCGGAGTTGCGGATCGAGCTCTGCGCAAAAGCGTTGCGCATATTGGCGGCTTCGGATTGCCGTTTGGACAGCGTACGGGTGCCCTGGTTGGTTAGAAACGTCAGAATGGCGAGCACCAGCGATCCGCCGATGGCGATGTATCCGATCGCCGGATGGAACAGGAAACAGATGATGATATAGAAGGGAAGCCAGGGCAGATCGAACATCGCCGTCGGACCCATGCCCGACAGGAAGGTTCTGATCTGATCGAAATCACGCAGGGGCTGCAACCCGTCGCCGCCGATCTTGACCTTCAGCGGCGCCTTGATGAGCGCCCGAAACACTCGCCCGTTCACCATCTCGTCGAGCGCACCAGCAACGCGGACGAGCATTCTGCTCCTGAGAACCTCAAAGGCTCCCTGAAAGGCGTAAAGAGTTAATGCAAGTATCGCCAAGGCAGCCAGGGTCGGTATGCTTTTGCTGGGAATAACCCTGTCATACACCTCAAGCATAAAAAATGAACTTGTGAGATAGAGGATATTGATAAGCGCGCTGGCTATGCCAATGAAAATGAGCCCGCTTTTGCATTTCCGCAAGGCTTTGGACGGTTCATTAACGTCAGCTGTTGAACTCTGAAACACGAAGCAATCCTCTCCTGCCGCACTACGCACGCAGCGAATACGCTGGTCCGCACTGCAGTTGCAGGCCCCTCAGGCCCGATCATTGACATGGCTACCCTCGGACCCGGCACCCTCGCCGAACCCGTTGGCACGCTCCTACACTAGTACATGAATCCCACCGAAACGTGACCGAAAATACAAATTTATCACGAACAATTTCAGAGGCTCTAACTTTAACGGTACGATAATCATCCCGTCGGAAGCAAGTGAAAAGCGCAAGTCGCCCAATAACGGCCCAAAGCGGCGAAACCGTGGCACGTTAGCTTCGGCATCTACTACCGCGTTAACTATAATTGCAATCTATAGTTCGATTAATCTGACACCGGCGGAACATTTTGCCACCGCTCACCCGGCGTATTTCGGTCCGGCAGACGCTGCTCGTCCGAGATCGAAACGTAAATCGAACGGGGAAACATGCCGAAGCCGCTTCAACGTCAGGAAAGCAGGTGCGAGGCGTGGCTGCTGTGGAATGTGTCGACATTGATGGAAACGCTCAAGCTGTCGGTGTCAATATGGGAAGCGCCATCGGAGATTTTATATTGGAAGGATTCGCTGACTTTGCCGCTGAGACCGGCGAGCTTGGCGGCATCGACCGTGTAACTGTAGTCGCCATCGCGTTCCACGTGAATAACTCCGTATTTCCCCGCCAGCGTCAACCCGTGCTTGTCGACCGCGCTGTCGCCGAAGCGGCGAAGTAGTATCGTGCCGTTGCTCGCCTTGTCGTTCTCAAGCAGGTTGCCGTGATAGGCGCTGCCGGTATCTTCCGTGATCTTCAGGCTGTCATGGACGGCGACAATCTTTTGGGTGCCGGCAGGCAGGGGGGCGACCAGCGGTTCCGCGGCAGGCGCAGGAGAGCTGACCTGCGTATCGCCGGTCGTGCTGCCGGCGGCGCTGTCGATTTCGGCCTGCGCTTGCTCGAGCGTCTTGCTTCCGCCGATGGTGAACGTGTTCTGGGCGGCGATTGTGGCCGGCATCGTCAGCGTCGGCACGGCGCTGTCGATGATATTGTCGTAGAAGGAGCCCGATGCGGGCTTGTCGACCTTCAGCGCCGAGGAAGACAGATCGTCGAAAACATTGTCATGAATGACGATATTCTCGCGGATATAAGCGGGATTGCCGATGGCGCTGATCAGCACGCCGTATACGCCCCCGTGCAGATAATTCCCGCTGATATCGTAGTTTGTCGCGTTGCCCTGATCGCCGAGGCCGATGCCGTAGGACCAGCTGTAACCGCCATATCCCGAGATGTCATTGTCGTGGATGGCAATGTTCGTGCCTGCCTGCGCGCTCAGCCCGAAGCCGCCGCCCACCAGCGTATTGCCCTCGACCACGGCATTCTGCGCCCGGATCAGCACCAGCACACCTTTGGCGCTGTTGGTTTCGGTCTGTTCCAGATGGTTGTCCTTGACCAGGATATTGCTGCTGTCGTTGAGCTGAATGGCGTCGGCCGCGCTGCCCTGGCTGTTGGTGACCGTATTATTGACCAGCGTGATGCCCTTGACCTTGTCCATCCAGATGCCGTCGGAATGCACACCGGTCAATCTGCTGTTCTCGATCGTGATGTTCTGGCTGCTCTGGAAGCTGACCGACCCCGGCTTTCCAGACAGGCCGGTATTCGACACTTCGACATTGCGCACGGTCCAGTTCGAGACATTGCCCGCATAGATCGCGTTGGCGCAGGTATCGGCGATCTTGATGTTCTCGATGACGATATTCGACGCCTTGGAACCGTGGATCCCGTCATTGCTGCTGCGAATGACCGGTGCGTCACCAATGCCGTAGCTGCCGATTGTGATCGGAGCGCTGACACTGCCGGAATATTTCAGGTCGAACTGTTCGTTAAACACGCTTCCGGCGGCAAACAGCACGCTATCGCCCGGATTTAGCTTCAAGGCTTCAACAGCAGACAATGTCGCGAAGGCTGAACTCTCACCGGTTCCGTTGTTATTGTCGGATCCTGTCACTGAATTCACGTAATAGACGGTCATGCTGCGATCTCCCAAGGTAATGGAAAATCTTCTAACTGCCGACCTCTCTCCCGTTGCTAAAATGAAACACTAAAATGCGTGATATCTCGCAATAATTCTTGCGCCTTCAATATAAATAGATTGGTGTACTAATTATACTTCGTCGCGATAAGGTTGCAACCTCACGGCGGCAAGCGGGCTTACTTGGCCGGACGCAGTCGCCAATCTGGCGGCTCGCTCAAGTCAAAAATGACCGGCGAAGATCAATTTCAAGGAGAGAGGCAAGTGGCTATTCACGCAACCGACGATACTGCAACTTTTCTGGAAACCGACGTTATTTCCGGAAACCTGCGCAGCAACGACACATCTGACGGCAGCCTTTTCCTGCGCGCCTTCGACCAACAGAGCGTCGGCGCCAACAGCACGGCCAGGTCACCACGATCCAGGGGGATTACGGCACCTTCTACGTCAAGGCCGGCGGCAGCTATACCTATGTCCTGAGCGATACCGCCAAGATTGGCTTCACCAACGGCGAGCTGATTCAGGAGAAGGTTTCCTACAAGATCTCCGACGGCTCCGGCCATACCGATATGGGCCTGTTCACCCTCAGGGCGTAACCCAGGTCAAGCCGATCGCGGTCGACGACCATTACAGCTTTAACGAAGGCGATCTGATCAGCGGCAACGCGCTGGTCAACGACATTCCGGGTGATAATGGTCAACTCTTCCTCCGCCAGTTCGATGGCACGAACGTCAACGGCAATAGCGGCGCCATTACCGGCATTCTCGGTACCTATGGCACGTTCCACGTCAAGGCGAATGGCGACTTCACCTATGAACTGACGCAGGATATTGCGCCCGGCGATCACGTCACCGAATCCGTTCAGTACTACAAGATCTCCGATGGACAAGGCCACACCGATGCCGGCATTCTGACGCTCAACATTGCGGGCACCGACGTCCTTTCCGGCGGCGTCGACGTCTGATCATCGACAACCATGAAGCAACGCCCGCGGCAAGCAGCGGGCGTTATCGTGGTATGAAGGTCGATGGCGACGGAAGCTGATACCGTGTCATCAGATCCTTCGCCGACTTTAATCGTCGAAGCTTTGCAGCCGTAATCACCGGCTGCAGCGCTGTCGAAACCGCGCCGTCGCCCCTTCCCCGACACTCGCCCAGATCCGATCGAAGACCGGACGGAGCTGCGGGCTGATGGCTTTCATGGTGGCATTGACCCTACAGCGGTCGCCGAGTTTCAACATCGTCGTCAGATCGCCGTCAACGGCGCTGCTGGCCGCCGAAAGCGTTGCATTGGTGAAATCGTTCCAGAAATAAAACCGGGTCAGAACGATCGACTCGTCATAGGGCGCGAGAGCGACCGAACGTTTCATCATTTCTGCAATCGCAAGCGGTTCCTCTGCAATTGTCGACTGAACAGCGGCGAGACGAAGCCAGAAATTGCTGTGGTCGGCATGCAGGAGAGCGCGTGCCGGAGATAGCGGCGGGCATTCGAGGCCGCCGCAGCCCAGGCATCGTAATTGACATTGACGCTTTGTCGATCGAGCTTCGCCAGAACGAGCGTGACGCCGGCGGCGACGATGTCCGATCGGCAATAATGTCCGTCAACCACGGCGATGGCGCGCGCCGCATATCTGGCCGCGATGTCATTCGAGATGGTGTCACCGCGCTCGATCCTTTCGGCAACGATCGAGATGCTGGCCGTTCTTATCGAGGCATACAGCTCTCGGCCGGCCAGCACCGTAAAAACCGTGGTGACGACAAGGAAAACGATCCTTGCAGGCGAAACGGGCCAACCGCCGAGCATCACTCGGTATAGTAGCGCGAATAACGCTTATAGTAATATTCGCTGGAACCGAATGTCCGGTAGAGCTTCATCTGCGACGGATCGACCTTGGTCAATATCGCGCCGATACATTTGGTATAGAGATCCGGCTCGGACAACAGTGTCGACTGCACCACTTTGCGCGAGGTCTTGCCCCACTCGATCACGAATACGACGGCATCGAGCTTCGGGTTAATGGCGCGCGCGTCGACCACAGGAGCAAGTGGCGGCAAGTCGACGATAATGTAGTCGAAGCTCTGGCGCGCCATTTCAAGCAGTTGATCCATGCCGCGCGAGGCCAGCAGCTCCGAAGAGTGCGGAACGCGGTATCGCGCCACCGTCGGCAAGAATGCAAGCTTCGTTTTGGGATCGAGAAGGATGAGATCCTTGAGTGGGCGATTGTCGACGATTGCTTCAAGCAAGCCGGCTTCGGCATGGCGGCCGATCGCCCGGGTCGCTCCGGGATTTCGCATATCGCCGTCGATCAGCAGGCAACGCGCGCCCTGCATTGCCAAAAGCTTGGCAAAGTTGATGGCGGTCGTCGACTTGCCCTCGCCCGGCAGGCTCGACACGACGCCGATGACCTTGCAGCGTTGATCCGCCGCACTGATATCGATGGCGATCTTCGCGCTCCGAAGCGTCTCGGCGAATGCCGATAGCGGATGCTCCTCGACATAGGTCGTCGTCTTGCCGCCCCTGGCGATGCTGCGCGGATTACCCGGATCGACGAGGGTCGGATCCTCGACGTTGTTCTCAATCAGCGGCATGACGCCGAGAGATTCGACGTCGAGCATGTCCCTGACGTCGTCACCTGTACGGAAGAAGCGATCGCGGAATTCGCGGAAAGCGCCGATGCCGCTACCGAATGCACATCCCAGGAACATGGCAAAAGCGACAACGAGGCTTCTCTTCGGCGCGCTCGGCTTCGTCGGCGTCTCCGCGATTGTGATGATACGTGCGGCGGTAATTGGGAAGCTCTGCTGCTGGATCGCCTCCTGGTAGCGCGTCAGGAAGTTCTGATAGAGATTCTTATAGGTATCGCGCGTCCGCTCAAGCTCACGAAGCTGAACCTGCGTCTCGCCCGCCGTTGCAGCCACGCCCGTTGCCTGGTCAACGCTGTCGCGCAGCGATTTCTCGCGGGACTGCGCAACCTGCAGCTCGCTCTGGTAGCTCTCGGCGATACGATTGAGTTCGTCGAACATCAGCCGTTCATATTCGGCCATTTCAGCGCGAAGCCGGACAGCCTGGACGTGGTCCGGACCCAGCCGTGCCTCGATTTCGGCCTCGAGCTTCGACGCTTCCAGATATTTCTTGCGAAGATCGTTCGAAATCGAGCTGTCGAGCACATCGGTCACGATCGCATCGGTCTGCTTGGCCTGGATGATCGACTTGATGCGGGCGTATTTTGCCTCCGCCTGGGCCGTCGCGGCCTGAGCGGTGATCAACTGGCTGTTGAGCTCGGAGAGCTGCTGTTCGCTGAGCAGCGTGCCGGATCCTGACTCGACAAGCCCATGCTCGCTGCGGAATTTCTGCACCGCGAGATCGGTATCCAGCGCCTGCTGCCGAAGCTCTTCGATACGCTCCTGCAGCCACTCGCCGGCCCGCCGTGTCGCCTCATATTTGGAATTGAGCTTATCGACCATGTAAACGTCGGCGATGGCGGCTGCGATTTCGCGCGCCAGATCCGGCGACTGCGAGGTATAGCTGACATCGAGAACGTAGGATTTGCCAACCCGTTCGACATCGATATTGCCCGCGACCGTTTCAGCGGCATTTCGCCGCTTCATTGCTGGATCGGGTGCAACAGCCACGTCATCGGCAAACCAGGATCGAAAATCCACCAGCGATTTCAGCGTTGCGACAGAAAAAAGCGAATTCTTCGGCGCCGTGAACACCGGGTCGTCGACCAGTTTCAGCTTGTCGACGACCGCATAGGCGATCGTGTCCGACTTCAACAGCTCGACCTGGCTGAGAACGGTGCCTTCGTCGTCGTCCAACTGGCCGAAAGCGGCCAGCTGGTTGATGACCTGATTGTCGCTGCGGTCGATCAACACGCTCGTGTCGGCGGTGTAAACCGGCACGGATGTCAGGACATAGACGACGCCGAGAATGGCAAAAGCGAAAGCACAAGCTGCAACGATCCGCCACTGCCGACGAGCAATGGCGATGAGCTTGTCGAAATCGATGAAATCAGCTTCGTTTCCCGTATCGCGGGAGGTGTCGATACGCGGCGTAAGTTTATCTGGCGACAGCAATTTCGATCTCCAACAAAGGCGTCAAGCGCTAAGATCTACAGGCAATTCCAGCTATTGTGTGACGGGAACACTCTGACTCGTCGACTCCGACGTATCGGAGGACGACTGGCCTCTCGAAACCCTGAGCGTTCCGGCAGTCGTTGCGGCGCCTTCATAAGGCGTGCCATCGTCGGAACCAGGTCCGGTCTGCCCGATCGATCCGCTGTTGCCGATACCGGATGCTGCGGCAGCCGCGCTCGTGCCCGGACCGAGCGCCGCGGTGCCGCCTTCGGCGAGAACTTTTGCAAAGGCTGCCAGCAACGGCGCAAGGTTGGGATCGGCACTGGCCGCCTCGGCGACAGCTTTTTCGATCGCGAGCTTGAATTGCGGATCCGAGACCTGGCAGCTGTTGGCCGCCCGCCCAAGACCGGCGCCGATCGCCGCCATCTGGGTGGCATTGGCCTTCTTGGCCTGCTCGACCACTGGCGACAGGGCGTCGTTGCTGCTTCCGACCAATGCGCGTACACGCGACGACAAAACCAAGGGATCGGACATGTCGAGCAGAACGGCGGGACTGGCCGTAAATCCGCTGATGTCGACGGGTGTCAGATTTGCCGGCCCCAGGCAAGCAGCCGCAAAAGCACTGGACGTCATGCCGGCAAAGGCCGCGACGATAATTCCGCTATAAGCAAGTCTACGATAAACAGCTGACCTTGCCATACCCACAATTTCCTTCATGAAATCCGCTACAGACGTAGGCCGCGAGCGCCGATCGTTTGCGATCGGCGCCACTTATTCATCAACGCCCGAGCTCTCGTACCGCGCTACGCGTATCACGCGCGTCATCGGTCACGCCGGCGACAGTGGACGATACCGAATTTACGATGTCAAGGAACTTGACCAATTCGACCGAGTCCGAATTGGAGATATAGATAATGTCCTTGTCTTCCATCTTGAATTGCTGAGCAGCAAACAAGGTCGCCGGATCGCGAAGGTTGGCGCGAACGATCACCGGAACCGTATCACCCGCAAACCGCGTCGTATCCACGTGCATCGCGGCAACTGTCGTCTTCGGGACAAGGCGATAGAGCAGGACCTGAGCTGGATCCGCACGATCGTCGCGGAGCCCGCCCGCCTTGGCGATTGCCTCTCCAAGGGTCAGGTCGGACTCTTCGAAATCGAAACGGCCGCTAACGCCGGCCGCGCCGAGCGCAAGATAGGTGCGGCGCTCATGGTCAACCGAGATCGTATCGTCCGGCGCGACATAGATATTCTCCGCCGGGTTCTTCAACAGCGTGTTGTAGGCGACGGTTGCGGTTCTGCCGCGGCGCTGCAGCGTCACATTCGTTTCAATATTGTTGGTCGTCAAACCGCCCGCGGCAGAAATGACATCGAGGACGCGCTCACCGGCCGGGCTGATCGTGATGCGCTGAGGATTGTTGACGTCACCAAGCACGGCCACCTGGCTGGAGCGGCTGGTCGTTGTCGTAATAACCACCTGCGGTTCGATCGCGCGGCTGGCCAACCGATCTTCGACGTCCTGCTCCACGGTCTCCTTGAGACGGCCTGCAGCCGGAACGCGACCAGCATAGGGAATCGTGATCGTTCCGTTTCTATCGATGGTCTGCTCCGGCAGCGAGATGTAATTGCCGGGTCGGCTGCCGGCGTCCGAGGGAATGAACAGTCCACCGGACTGAGCTTCGAAGATAGCAACCTGAACTACGTCGCCATAACCAAGCGGAATCTCAGGCGCCTTGCCCCGACCGCCGCCAAACCCCTTGAAGGAGGTCGGCTGCGGAGATGTGAAAAATGACAGGACGTTTTTGCTAAGATCAATCAGGGCGTAGTCGATGCCGACGCGACGCTCCTTCGTTGTTACTTTCACAGCCGCACCTCGATCAACATCTGTGTGATCGGGACCGGACCTTGGCAACGACGTGCAGCTTGCCAATATACTCGTTAGCGCTACAACAATGGCGACGCGTGTACTACCGATAGGAAAACAACCCATAGAATAACCTGTGTTGACGCCCCTGGAGGTACTGCCCCGCAATTTTACGAAATACAAGACAATCCCCGATCAATAATGACTGTAGGCGGATTAACATTCCTCTAACTGTGGCAGGCTGGCAACGCCAAGCCTTCACGAAGGCGAATACGATCCAACCCGTCTTGTCTGGGGCCGGCAACGATCTAAAGGCTGCACCGCTATAAAATCTGTTGCGTTTCAGAGTCAACAGCGCGTTGCCGCGCAATCGGCATTTTCGAAAAACCTTCACGAACCCATTTGCTCAAACCGTCCGCTGTTGAGCAGCCCCCTCATATAGTCGTTTCGCGTCTCCATTATTGCGTCCAAGACTGATCGCGACCACGGCACTGAGGAAGGCGGCGAAAAATACCGCAAAGCCCGGTATTTGCAGCGAAAAATCAACCGCAGCATGAAGGGCGACCAAAACCGTCGCCGCCAGACCAAGAAGAACGTAATGTCTCAAGCGGCGCCGTTGAACGAGCCCCCGCCAAAACACACTTGCGAGCACCGAAAAGGCGATGAGCGCCGCGATCGGAAATAAAATTCCGAGGCCCAGAAATCCTTCGAGGTAGAAATTATGAGCGCGATCAAAGATTCCGAAAATGCCGCAGGCCGGATCGCGATAGGCGGAAAACACGGTGCGGAAGGTGCCGAGACCCGTCCCCGTCACCCAATGATCCGAAATGGCACGCCAGATGCCCGGCAGGATGCAAAAACGATCATCGTCCTCGAGACGCCGCTGTTGCGCACGCAAAATCGCCTGGCCGGCAAACATGCTCTGCAACAGGACAACGAAGATCATCGCCGAAAGAAGCTTTAATATCGACCGCCACCCTGGCGTCGGTCTCATATGGCGCCTGGAGTTGTTCCATGAGATGACAAGCCAGGGAAAGTAGATGAGAGCGGCAACAAAGGTCGCGAATATCCCAGCGCGTGATCGGCTCAGCATCAGCGCGGTGAAACATGCGCTCAAGAGCAGAATGTAGATCCACACCCTCAGGAGAAGAACGTTTCGGCCCGGCTCGCCGGGCGGATGGTTTGAATAGGAACGGGCAATATCCCTGACCAGGGTCAGCATGAGCAGCGTTCCCAGCCCGAGGAAGGTCGCGGCGGTATTGCGGTTGACGAACACGGCCGTCAGGCTGTCGAGGTAGGCGTGTTTTTCGATGACGATCAGAATGTTGGGAAACATCGAAAATTGTATCAGACTGAAAACCGCGATACCGCCCGCCGTCAGCCCGAGGCTGGCCAGCACTTTCCGCGCCCGTTGATCGGTATCGCACAAGACCAGGCCGGTCAGGAAGGTCACGAAAGGCAGAGCCAGCCAGAGAATCGAGGCGAGCGTATCGGCCGGCTCGACGGAGATCGCCGCGTATTGAACGCCCGCCAAGTCACGCGCAGCGCTCCAGGCAGGGTTTGCCAGCCAATTGGCTGGCAGTTCGATTGTCTGGACGAACGTCCACCCCGTCAGCACGACCAGCAGAAACAAGGCGATGTTGAACACCCATCCGGCCTGACTCGGCTCGCCAAGCAGCAGCCCAGCCATAATGGCCAGAGCAAACATCCCGATCGCAGCGAAGGCGAAGGGAAAGGGCGTGACGCTTCCGAACGGAATGAGCGTCAATATTACCAGGCCAATGAAGGCAAAGAGGATTGTCTCCCGCAAGACCTGCCCGTTGATGAGGTTGGATAACATTTGATTCGCTCATCAGTAGCAGCAACGAGAGAGATACAACCAATACGGTTAATATACTCGTACCAACATAAGTTGCATATCAAACGCTTGCGTGTTAAAGTGCAACAGAATTCCACATCGTTTAAAATTGTCCCGAAAGGCTTAAGCCAATCGAGACCGGCCCCGATTATGCTCCTTCAAGCGGCAGAAACGGGAAAGACGTTCTGTGCCCGATACTTGGCAGATCACTAATCCGCCATGCCATTGACTGAGAAAAAAGGCAAGCCTGATCTCAATCGGTTGCCCTGAACGGGGATGAAGAGATGAAGAAGACGTTCGTTACACTTCTGGCACTGGCTTTTACAGCAGCGAATGCCTGCTCTGCATTTGCCGCCGGCCCCGCCGGTTTCGCCCGCGGCCTGACCAGCGGTTCAGGAGTGAGCTATATCTCTGAAAAAGGAACGATCATTCCGCCCTTCGCCCAGGTGCTGTTCTGCGCCCAGAACCCTGCCGAATGCCGCGACAACCATGGTTTGTCGGTCGTGGCGCTGACAGACAAGGAAATGCTGCAGCTGAAGGATGTGAACAACTCCGTCAATCGTACGATGATCGGCAGGAACGATCCCCGCAATGAACTGAACGGCGATGTCTGGAAAGTGAACGTCCGCAGCGGCGACTGTGAGGATTTTGCGCTGACCAAGCGCAGCCGGTTGATGGCAATGGGCTGGTCGTCACGCGCTTTGCGAATTGCGACGGCGTACACGCCCTCCGGCGAAGGACACGCCGTCCTTGTGGTCAGAACCGACAAGGGCGACCTGGTGCTCGACAACAGGAAAAGCAGCATCAAGAACTGGCGCGATACCGATCTGCGCTGGGACAAGATTCAATCGGATACCGACCCTTACGTCTGGTATCGCCTGTAAAAACGGGCGCGGCTGGGGCAATTCCGGCAAAGCCGTGAAGTGCCTTAGCCTCCGCAATGCCCACATCTAACTAATTACATCCGCCCGTTCCGGGTTGAAGTCGAGCCGGCTCCGATGCGCGGTTCGACTTGTCATATCGCCCACACAAAACTATGTTTTTGCTGTCGACAGGGCAGCTGGCGCGGGTCGCAGCGCCCTGAGTTGGAATTCCGACTTGGGCCACAAGGCGATCTTCGATGTTGTCTTTTCGCCCAGATTAAGTATGACGGGGTCCATGCTGCGACGCAGCATGACGTTCTACTCTAATGATTTGAGGGAAATATGCGCATCACGATGATTGGATCAGGCTATGTCGGCCTCGTTTCAGGCGTTTGCTTTGCGGATTTCGGCCACGACGTCATCTGCGTCGACAAGGATCTGAGTAAGATCGAGGCCCTTCGCGAAGGCCGCATTCCGATTTACGAGCCAGGTCTCGATCAACTGGTCGCCGAAAACACCAGCACCGGCCGCCTGTCCTTTTCGACGGATGTCGGCGAAAGCGTTCGTGGCGCCGACGTCGTGTTCATCGCGGTCGGCACGCCCTCCCGGCGCGGCGACGGCCATGCGGATCTCTCCTACGTCTATGCGGCGGCGCGCGAGATCGCGACCTACGTAGAAGGCTTCACCGTCGTCGTCACCAAGTCGACCGTACCGGTTGGGACCGGGGATGAGGTTGAGCGCATCATCCGCGAAACCAATCCGACAGCCGATGTCGCTGTCGTTTCCAATCCCGAGTTCCTCCGCGAGGGCGCAGCGATCGAAGATTTCAAGCGCCCCGACCGCATCGTCGTCGGTCTGAACGACGACCGGGCGCGCGAAGCCATGACCGAGGTCTATCGTCCGCTTTATCTCAACCAGGCGCCGCTGGTCTTCACTTCCCGCCGTACCTCCGAACTGATCAAATATGCTGCCAACGCCTTCCTCGCAATGAAGATCACCTTCATCAACGAGATCGCCGATCTCTGCGAACGGGTTGATGCAAATGTCCAGGACGTTTCGCGCGGCATCGGTCTCGACGGCCGTATCGGCGCCAAGTTCCTGCACGCCGGCCCGGGTTACGGCGGCTCCTGCTTCCCCAAGGATACGCTGGCCCTTGCCAAGACCGCGCAGGATTTCGACGCGCCGGTTCGTCTCATCGAGACGACGATCTCCATCAACGACAACCGCAAGCGGGCGATGGGACGCAAGGTGATTTCTGCGGTCGGCGGCGACATTCGCGGCAAGAAGATCGCGATCCTCGGCCTGACCTTCAAGCCGAACACCGACGACATGCGCGACAGCCCGGCAATCGCCATCATCCAGACCCTGCAGGACAATGGAGCCCAGGTGATCGGCTACGATCCCGAAGGCATGGATAACGCCCGCAAGGTCATCGAAAATATCGAGTATGCGAGCGGCCCCTATGAAGCAGCCGCTGGCGCGGACGCGCTGGTCATCGTCACCGAATGGAACCAGTTCCGTGCGCTCGATTTCAATCGCCTGAAGCAGTCGATGCGGGCTCCGGTCCTGGTCGACCTGCGCAATATCTACCGCAGCGACGAGATCCGCAAACACGGCTTCACCTATACCGGCATCGGGACCAATCTCTTCCAGGAAACGACCAACTCCTGATACCGAGATCAAACATCCTGACGCCGCGGAATATAAATTCCGCGGCGTTTTTTATGCATGGCGTGCCGAAGCCTGCAGTGGCCCAGGGGCAACGGCATGGATGAAAAACCAGCAAAAGCGCGTCGT
This sequence comes from Rhizobium mulingense, assembly GCF_029194105.1. NCBI lineage: Bacteria > Pseudomonadati > Pseudomonadota > Alphaproteobacteria > Hyphomicrobiales > Rhizobiaceae > Rhizobium > Rhizobium mulingense. The sequence goes on from NZ_JARFVE010000016.1 coordinate 64,939, forward strand.
CGAACACCGCAAGCGATTGTCGCACGACACCGGCCCTACTGTTCTACAGGAGTCCGACCCGCGTCCCTTTGATCGTCAGCACGGTCAGGCGGCCCGTCGCCGAAACCGCGGTGTCGATCCCGATGCGTTGCGGACCGAAGGTCGGGATTCGCGCCGGGGTGTGTCCATGGATCACGAGGAAAGGAAGCTGCGGCCCTTCGTTCAGAAAGGGCTGGCGGATCCACATAAGGTCGCTGTCCTTTTGTCTCTTGAGATCGATGCCAGGTCTGATGCCCGCGTGGACAAAGACGACCCTTCCCATCTGCAGCATGATCGGCAGCGATTCCAGGAATTGGATATGCCGCTCCGGTATCATGTTGTGAATGACGCGGGCGATCATTTCGTTTCCAGCCGCCGATTGCAGTAGATGCTCGATGTCGATGCCGTATGAATTCAGCGTCTCCGTCCCGGCAAAACCAAGCCATTCAAGAAGGCGTGTCGGTTTGCGATAGAGCTTCACCAGCTCCGCATCGTGATTGCCGCACAGGGCGAGACGCTGAAATCCCGGCGGCGGCGGCTTGCTCAGGAATTCCAGCACCGCGCTCGAATCCGGCCCGCGATCGACATAATCGCCGAGCAGGAGAATGAGTTTCGGCCCCGGAATGCGCTCGGCATCCGCTTCGATGCGGCAATGCGCCTCGACGAGTTCGCTATAACATCCGTGGACATCGCTCATCGCATAGACCGCGGCGAAATCGCCTTCGGCAAATGTCAACCGAGCGCGCTTTCTATGGCTGCCAGTCAGTATCGGTATCTGTTGTCGCCACGGGACGAGATAGTTAAACATGTAACCCATTTATGAAACCCGGCCGGGTGGCGGGCTGTCGGAACTGATCCATTTCTCACCCATCGCCGCAACGGCACGAAGTTTAGTGATCATAAGAAGTTGGCCTGATCGCGACCGCGTCGACATTGTAGCCGGAACCTATTGCCACATTCAAAACGACGGACCCATCGCCATTTCGCTGAACCGCCCGCGCCAGCTCGCCTGACTTATTGAGGCCGAATGCTGCGCGTCCAGCACATCGGGCAATGACGATCGCCCATCCTCGTCGCGCCCGATGGAAAGCGCAAGAGTCTCCTGCGCGGTCACCATCTGGGCGCCAAGCGCTTGAACGATTTTCGCGTCGCAATGGATCGACGAAAATGCGAGGAATCTCGCCTGCCGGTCGGTTGTCGGCGGCACGTGGTCAGGGCACCTCACGCCGCTCCGCGGGCATAGCAAAACGGCTCCCACGAACAAGGGCACGTCGTATTAATACATAATCGAAAAGATGTTTCGATTAATATTTCCACGTCTCTTAATATACTCTTGTTAACGGATGGTTAAGCTTGCGTTTTTACCAGATTCTTCAAAACTCAGCTGCATCGTTCAATATATCCGTACCTGAAAGAACCGGAGACTGCCAATTTTCCACAGGCCGGACCTTCGAAAAAGCTGTATTAATCAACTAAAACGAGAGACGCCAAGAAAAAATGAACGTTAAAGCAGATCGCGCTTGACGACCTTGCGGCACCGCATAAAGATGGTGCGTTGCGAGCGCGAATGCCATTCTTGATCAAGAATCTCAGATCCAAAACTGCGGGGTGCAAAGTGGAAACTGCGGTTGATTCGAAACTTATCGAGGCGATTGCCTACGACGAAGACAGCCGGCATCTGCGGGTCTATCTGACCAACGGTCAGAGGCGAGAATATGAAGGGGTTCCCAAAGGCGTCGTCGTCGGCTTGACGATGGCGGAGTCACCCGGGGATTTTTATATGAAGGCAATCAGGGGCAAATATCCTCCTCGTCCCTAGAACAGGATGATTTCAGGCCCGTTGGCCTAACATCTGAATCCTGTTCTCAATGAAAGAGTTAGAGCACTTTTGGTGGCATCTCTGTTGGCGATGCCAAGTCGTCGTATGAACCAAGATGCGGGACCGGTTTTCACCGGCCCCGCAATTCGGCCGTCGCCGGTTGGCGCAATCGATCAATAGCCGCTGAAGAAATCGCGAACTGCATCGATTTCGAGCGACCCGATCTCATGGCCACCGGGATGCCAGACTGTGTCGACCTCGGCGCCGCGGCCTTTCAGGTGTTGCGACAATGCTTCGGTCACGGCCATCGGGGCGATCGGATCCCGCCGTCCGGCCGTCACCAGCACCTTTCTTCCCGCAAGCGTCGAATGGGCTTCCGGTTGAAACGGAATGAGCGGGTGCATCAGCACCGCCAGGTCGAAGATACCCTTCTCGATCAGCACATTGGCAAGAATATTGGCGCCGTTCGAAAAGCCCAAGCCGAAAATACGGGAAGCCTGGTACCCGTCAGCGAATGCTTTGACATAGGCGGCCATCTTCTCCGTCGCCCGTGAAAGGTCGGCCATGTCGTAGACCCCTTCACCGCTGCGCCGGAAGAACCGCGCAGCACCATATTCGGAAACATCGCCGCGCGGAGCAAGAACCGTCGCTTCCGGCAGCAGCTGTCGGCCGAAATCAAACAGCTGGTTTTCGTCGCCGCCGGTGCCATGCAACACGATCAGAATTGGTTTGCCAGGTGCGCCGGCATGCAGCCGGTGCACATATCCGGTTTCCGTCATGTCGCCCTCCTTACGCTTCTAGCGGCTGCAGATGCTGTTCAAGCAGCGCTCGAAGATGGGCGTGCTGCTGCGGCAGCTTCAGAGCTTCGCCGAGATGAGCCGTATCCTCGTCGCGGTCGAAGCCGGGTTCATTGGTCGCAACCTCGAACAGAACGCCACCCGGCGTACGGAAATAGATCGCCCAGAAATAATCGCGGTCGATCACCGGGGTCACCTGATAGCCGGTGTCCATCAGCGCCTTGCGCACTTCAAGCTGCTTTTCGCGGTTTTCGACCGAGAACGCGACATGGTGGACGGAGCCGGCGCCGGGAAGCGCGCGGGCAATATTCGGCATCGTCTCGAGATCGATGAGATGCGCACCGTTGCCGTCAGGCATGATCAGCCGTTTGACCCCGTCCCTTTCCTCGGCGACTTCATAGCCCATGAACTTCAGCAGTTCGGCCGTAGCGCCGTCATCCCGCAGCCGCATGGCGACGGAGTGAAAGCCGCGAATGGCATAATCCTCGCTGATGCCGCCATGCGTCCACGGCTGGCGGCCATCGTCCCTGACCTCGACGAGCGCAAAGCCGTCGCCATCGGGACCGGAGAAGTTCAACCGCTTTTCGCCGAAGCTTTCATCGGTCTTCAGGCCGCCGACGCCGAGTGCGGCAAAGCGATCGTTCCAGAAGCCGAGCGAACCTTGCGGAACCGAAAACACGGTCGTACCCACTTCACCGGTGCCGGGCCGGCCCTGTGCCATCTTCGGGAAGGGGAAATAGGTCATGATCGTGCCGGGCGCACCGGTCTCATCACCATAATAGAGATGATAGACATCCGGAGCGTCGAAATTCACCGTTTTCTTCACGCGACGAAGTCCGAGCGCATGGGTGAAGAACTGATTGTTGGTGCGGGCGTCCTCCGCCATCGACGTGACGTGGTGCAAACCCTTGATTTGATCGAGCATGTGAGACCCCTTTCTCGCCCGCCGCTTGCGGGCTTTCGATGGATCATAAATGCGCTCGGTCAGGCCTCCGGAATAGACGTGCAGACCAAAACGCATTGTCTCCTTTTTGTGAACACAGATCCATGTGTGTTCACTTCAGGACTTATGGGGATCGACCGGCAACTGCCAGTCGATCGGCGCGCGCCCGCGGGACTGCAGGAAGGCATTTGCCTTGGAAAAATGCTTGCAGCCAAAAAAGCCATTGTGGGCCGAAAGCGGCGACGGATGCGGCGCTTTGAGCACCATATGCCGCGCCGTATCGACAAAGGCGGCCTTGCGCTGCGCATAAGAACCCCAGAGCATGAAGACGACGGATTCGCATTCGTCGTTGACCTTGCGGATGACGGCATCGGTGAAGCGTTCCCAACCCTTGCCCTGATGGGCAGCCGCCTGCCCCTCCTCGACTGTCAGCACGCTGTTCAGCAGGAGCACGCCCTGCCGTGCCCAGTGCTCTAGAAAACCGTGACGCGCTGGCGCTATACCGAGATCCGTCTCCATCTCCTTGTAGATATTGACGAGCGAGGGCGGTATGCGCACGCCGGGCCGGACGCTGAAACATAATCCATGTGCCTGCCCTAGCCCGTGATACGGATCCTGACCGAGGATGACGGCCTTGACGTTGGCGATCGGTGTCAGGTCAAGAGCTCGGAAATACTCGCTACCTTTGGGAAATATCCGTTTTCCGACCTGCTTCTGCGCGACCAGGAAAGATTTGAGCTGCTGCATGTAGGGGCTTGAAAATTCCCCCTCGAGGGCGGACTTCCAGCTCTCGTCGAGACTGACGGATGTATCGCTCATCGGCAAACCTTCGAATAGGACGAAACAATGGACATACAGTTCTAACAAAATGGGCCGACGCCGCAATGCTCGTCGGTCTCGCGGCGGCTCCGCCCCATCGAAACCTGGCGGTGAGCGCAAACCTTGTTGGTTCTTCACCGCCCGTGTTTAACTATAAGCCCGCTTCGGTATTTACGCCGGCTGGCGAGCTGAGTAGAACTTTGATCGTGACAATCGGAGCTTGTCTTCACATGAAATTCGGCACGAGCGGCCTTCGCGGACTTTCAGTCGATCTCAAAGGACGCGCCTCCGCCCTCTACGCCACCGCATTCGGCAAATATCTGCTGGAGACCGGCAAGGCACGGGCCGGCGACATCATTCTGATCGGACGCGACTTTCGCGATTCCAGCCCTGAAATCTCGGCAAACTGCGCCGGTGCGCTGACGGCACTCGGATTCCGTGTCTTCGACTGCGGCAATGTGCCGACGCCGGCCCTCGCCCTTTATGGCCTCGAAAGCAAGGCCGCCTGCCTGATGGTCACGGGCTCGCATATCCCCGCAGACCGCAACGGCATAAAATTCTATCGCCCTGATGGCGAGATCGACAAAACGGACGAGTCGGCGATCACCGCACAGGCAGCCGAGATCGAACCAAGCGGCAAAGCGCTCATCGAGGCGCCGGCCAAGATGGAAGATCATGAGGCGATTTGCCGGCAGCTGTTTTTCGAACGCAATACGGCCCTACTTCCGCAAGGTGCGCTCTCCGGGCTGAAGATCGGCGTTTACCAGCACAGCACGGTCGCTCGCGACCTCCTGATCGACGTTCTCGCCCATTACGGTGCCGAGATCATCGCCCTCGGCCGCTCGGAGAGTTTCATACCGGTCGACACCGAAGCCGTTTCCGACGAGACGATCGCGCTGATGAGGCGCTGGGTCTCCGAGCACAAATTCGATGCAATCGTTTCGACCGACGGCGACGGCGACCGGCCCCTGGTTGCCGATGAAACCGGCACACCGTTGCGCGGCGACCTTCTCGGCCTTGTGGCCGCCAACTTCTTGCGAGCCCGCACGGTGGTGACGCCCGTGACCTCCAATTCCGGCATCGAATCCGCCGGCACTTTCACCGTCAGGCGCACGCGTGTCGGTTCGCCCTTCGTCATATCAGGCATGGAAGAGGCGGTGGCCGCCGGCGACGATCACGTCATGGGCTTTGAAGCCAATGGCGGCTTGCTGACGGCAACCACTTTCGAGATCAACGGCCGAAAACTGCGCGCATTGCCGACGCGTGACTGTTTTATTCCCATGCTCGCAATCCTGTCGCTGGCGGCCGCTCGCAGCCAGCCGCTTTCTGTCATTGCCGCCTCTTATAAGTTGCCGTTCGCCGCCGCCGATCGTCTGGAGAATTTCCCCGTCGAGACGAGCGCGGCATTGATGGAATTTCTGCGCGCCTCGGATGAAAACCTTGCCTCTTTCCTACAGCCGATCGGCGCGGTAGCGACAAAATCCGATATCGATGGGCTACGGGTGATACTGAGGGATGGCGGGATCATCCACTTCCGCCCGTCCGGCAATGCGCCGGAAATGCGCTGCTACGTCGAAGCCGGGAGCGAATCTGCCGCCCTCCACCTGCTGCACAGCGGGCTCGACAGAATAAGAGGCTGGGCAGCCGCCCGCTAACGTGCAACGAATAAGCCGTTTATTTCAAGGAACACGCCTATGACGCAGAAAATCGTTCCCGTGATCATGGCCGGCGGCAAAGGCACGCGGCTCTGGCCGCTTTCCCGCGCTACCGCGCCGAAACAATTCATTCAGTTCGTCGGCGACAAAACGCTGTTTCAGGAGACGCTTGAACGCGTTTCGGATCCCGAGCTCTACGAAGCCCCGATCGTCGTCACCAATGAAGAGTTCCGCTTTCTTGTCGCCGAGCAGGCGCGCGAGCTCGCCCGTCCGCTCGCCGCCGTCCTGCTCGAACCGGTCGCCCGCAATACTGCGGCAGCGGTCGCTGCCGCAGCGACGCTGGCCGCCGACCTGTTCGGCAAGAATGCCATCATCCAGATGCTCGCCTCGGATCACGAGATCCTCGCCGACAAGAGCTATTTCGATTGTATTCGCATCGCCCGCGAGGCGGCGGCCGACGGCAGGCTCGTCACATTCGGCATCAATCCGACCGAACCGGCCACAGGTTACGGCTATATCGAGATCGGCGATGCGCTGGAGAACGGCGCTCATAAGGTGAGCCGCTTCGTCGAGAAGCCGGCATTGCAGGAAGCCCAGCGGATGCTCGCCGATGGCGGCTTCTACTGGAATTCGGGCATCTTCATGTTCCCGGTGACGGAGCTTCTTGCCGAACTGCAGGAACATGCGCCTGAGGTGCTCAAAGCCGCAAGCAAGGCTGTTTCCAAGGCAAGCCGCGACCTCGACTTCACCCGCCTCGATGCCGATCATTTCGCCAAGAGCCCGGATATCTCGATCGATTATGCGATCATGGAAAAGACCTCGAAGGCCGCCGTCGTCCCCTCGCCGTTCCGGTGGTCGGACATGGGAAGCTGGGATGCCGTGTGGAAATCGGGAAAACGCGACGATAACGGCAATGTCGCTGCCGCGAACACGACCGTGGTCAACACCCGCAATTCGCTGGTCATGACCCATGGCGTGCATCTTGCCGTCCAGGGCATGGAGGATGTCGCCGTCATCGCCAGCGAGGACGCCGTCTACGTCGGACCGCTCAAGGACAGCCAGAATGTTGGACAATTGGTCAAGATGCTGGCCTCCACATCGGCGACAGCGAAGTTCACCGAAACGCATCCGACGTCCTACCGCCCGTGGGGCGGCTATACCTCCATCTTCAACGGCGATCGCTTTCAGGTGAAGCGCATCTTCGTCACGCCGGGCAAGAAGCTTTCGCTGCAAAAACACCATCACCGCTCCGAACATTGGGTCGTCGTCAAGGGAACGGCCGAAGTGACGGTTGGTGAGAATGTACGGATGCTGCGCGAGAACGAAAGCGTCTACATTCCGCTCGGCGAGGTCCATCGTCTCGCCAACCCCGGCAAGATCGTCCTCGAACTCATCGAGGTACAGACCGGATCCTATCTTGGCGAGGATGACATCATCCGCATCGTCGACGAGTTCGGTAGAACGTAGAGCGGCTTTCGGAACGGCTGGCGGGCTCGAGGCAACCCGCCGCCGGTTCCGTCGCGATCTGCATTGCTGTTGAATTTCCTCTCGGGGTTCTCGTAGAATGAAGGCGCCGACAGACATGACCGGAGATATTCCCTGATGCGTATCCTGCCCGCCCTCGCCGGATTTCTTTCACTGATGCTGCCGGCCATGGCGTTCGCCCAGCCAGCGAATATGCGCGCTGCAAGCGAGACCGAAATTCGCCAGCACCTGCCCGGCACCTCGGAACTGAAAGAAAGCAGCAATGGCTACGAATATCGCGAGGGCAACAAGAATGGCTACAAGATAGACAACGGCCAGGTCTGCGTTCTGTTTCCCAACAAGTCGAAGGATTGCGTCAGCGTGAAGACCGACGGCAAGACCTTCCAGATGATCGACCGCAAAGGCGGCCGAACGAGATTCTGACTTGCCGCAGGCGTTACCTCGCCGGTGCAGTTTCCTGGTCGAGCGCGAATTCTGCGATCAAGCCGGAATGGTTCGAGCCGAGATTGTCGTCGAGACGTTTGAGCGAGATCAGGTGAAGCGGCGCCCGCGCGAATATGTGGTCGATGGCGATCCCGAAGGCGCCGGCTGCAATCGGCCATGTCGCCGGTTCAGGTGCAAGCGTCTTCAGTTTCTGTTCGCGGAGAAGACCCTGGATGCTGGGTGCGATCGCCGACGAATTGAAGTCGCCGGACAGCACCAGAGGGCCGGAAATCGAACCGAGCGCCTTGCCGAGGTCATCCAGTTCGCCCATCTGGTAGTCGTCGTAATAGGGCTTGGACAGATGCGCCGACACGAGATTGATGGCTTGGCCGCCGAAGTCGACGCTTGAGACGACCAGCCTGTCTTTCCTGAGACTGCCGATGCTTGCGACCTGCCGCATCACGAACGGCCGTTTGGACAGGACCAGCGTATCACAGCTATCTTTGCCGTTGTCGCAGCCGATATGATAGGGGTAGGCCTTGAACAATCGCTGCAGATGAAATGTCAGCGGCTTGGCTTCGAGCAAATTGACGACATCGGCGTCCGAAGCGATCACCATTTCGGCAAGAGCCGTCGAGTTTTTCCAGTTGTCGATCGCGATGTTGAACGTCATCAGACGGAAAAGCGGCGTGGCACCCGTCTGCTGATCATCCTGCGCAAATTCGCGCAGCATGACGAAACCATGAGCAGTGAGAAAAAGCGAGGCGAGCAGAAGAACCAACCCGTAGATCTGCCTTTTGACTGCCAGAATGACGAGACTGGCGGCAACAAAGATGACCCCGAGATGGATCTGAAAGCTGCAGACAAAGGACAGCAGCCAGAAGTTCGTGACATACCGCAGCGACACGATGGCAATGGCAACGGTCAAAAATGCGCAAAGAATCCAATAGATTATATCTCGCATCGATCCTGATTTCGCTTGCCGACGTCTGGGCGGGCATAACATGCAGGCCAGCATGTTGCAACGCAACATAACGATCGGGCGCTCATCCCGGCAGATGAGCAATATCGATGGCATCCGCCAAGCAGGCGGCGCCGATGCCCGTGCAAGCAGCATAGGTGTCGCAGCCTTCTCCCCCAAGACCTATCGACTCGGCCTCTTCTTATCTTGTAAGGGGGGTCACGTGATACGGAATCGGCTCTTTGCCGTCGGCGGGGGCCAAGAAAAGGTGGGAATGCGCTACTTCATTACAGGGACGGCCGGTTTCATCGGTTTTCATCTGGCCAGGCGCCTGCTCCAGGAGGGGCATGAGGTAACGGGCTTCGACGGCCTCACGCCCTATTACAACGTCAAGCTCAAGGAGATGCGCCATGCGGCCCTCTCCCAGTTTCCGGCCTTCAATCCGGTCATCGCGATGCTCGAGGACCGGCCGGCGCTGGAGGCGGCTGTCCTCGCAGCCAAGCCCGACATCCTGATCCACCTCGCCGCACAGGCCGGCGTACGCTACAGCCTGGAAAATCCCGAAGCCTATATACATTCGAACGTCGAAGGCTCGTGGAATATCATGGAAATCGCCCGGCGGGTCGAAATCCGCCATCTGATGCTGGCCTCAACGTCATCGATCTATGGCGCCAATGCGACCGTTCCCTTCCGCGAGACCGATCGCGCCGACGAGCCGCTGACCATTTACGCCGCGACGAAAAAATCGATGGAGCTGATGGCGCACAGCTATGCCCATCTTCACAAGATTCCGACAACGGCCTTCCGCTTCTTCACCGTCTATGGCCCATGGGGCCGGCCCGATATGGCGCTGTTCAAATTCGCCAAGAACATGCTCGAGGGCCAACCGATCGAGATCTACGGCGAAGGCAATATGAGCCGCGATTTCACCTATATCGATGATCTCGTCGAAGCAGTCGTCAGGTTGTCGGCCATTGCGCCCGGCGAGGAAAATCGCCTCGACGACGCGGCGGTCGAAACGCTTTCGCGCCAGGCGCCCTTCCGCGTCGTCAATATCGGCGGCGGCCAGCCGGTCAGTCTGATGGATTTCGTCGAGACGGTGGAAAAGACGCTCTGCCGGCCTGCAATACGGCTGATGCTGGCGATGCAGAAGGGCGACGTGCCGCGCACTTTCGCTGCCCCCGACCTGCTCGTCGCCCTAACCGGCTACAAGCCGGATACGACCTTGGACGTCGGTGTCAAGGCTTTCGTCGACTGGTATCTCGACGCGCGCAGCGAACTTGACGCCTGACGCAGTTCGATCTCAAGTCCGCGACAGGCTTCAACGGAGAAGCGCGGCCGCCTGCACCGCCTCGACGGTCTTCGAAAACATATGGTCGACGGCGACGGTCAGGTTCTGTGCATAGGTCCTGAACTGGTAGCCTTCGCCTTCGACCGCTGCCGGATCGCGCAGCACGAAGGGAACACCCGGCGGTACGAATCCGGCGCGTGTCGTCAGCGGAACCTCGGGCGAATGGCCGATGGCGGAGGTGTACATCAGGTCGCGTGCAAGGCTGGCGGGGCCGATGGCGAAGGCCGGCCCGGCGGCAGCCGTGGCGGTCAAAGTCAAGGCGATGGCGGCAGCGTTCTATGCATGTCGAGTCCCCATTTGCGGATCGGCGGGTTTTCACTCCGCCAGGCTCCAAACGATCGACGCGTCTGTCCACGCCTCGGCCGCTTTCATGAGATCACTCTACACGCCAGGATTTGCAGTGCTTTTAAGCGGATCGGTCAAATTTTACGAAATTTGACTTTCTCCGGCGCCGCGCATTTTTCTCGGATCTGAGGACCGAGAAGCGCCCGCGTACATGGCAAACACATCCGCCGGCCGATACGCCTCGACCAAACGCGCAATTCCAATGATGTGAACGCTGGCCCGCAGTCTAGAGAATGCGATCCAGCTTCTTGTTGATATGCAAATTGGGCATCAATCCCGCACTCTGGGCAGCGTGATAGGATTCTCGCGCCGCGTCGAACGAGATCGACCACATAATGGCGCTCAGCAGGAGCGCGATAATATAGATCTGAATACGCATCGAACCGGCGATACGGACAGACCAAGGCGGTTTTGTGTCAAAACATGGCCGGGCAAGCAACGGAAAGCGGTAGGTGCCTGTTTTGCAACCGGCCGACGCCAGACATATCAGTGTCGTGAAAATTAGCGATAGTCGCATCGCTTCCCTGTTGGCAGCCAGACCGAGGCTTGGTTCCCCTTCTCACCCCGAGAACCCTAAGAGGTCCGTTCCCGCGGGCCTCTTTGCCTTGCTTATCTGCGTTGCCGTCGATCACCGAATGCGAAATCGATCATCTCCGCCCGTTGGGACCGCGGCGCGAAAGTCTCACACCGAAATTAATCAATCGATTGACTTATTTTTCCAACCATGTTACAAAGTCGTCATGAGCAAGGAAAAGGCCAATCCACCACCAGCCTCAGCACGCGCCGATGTCGCGCGGCAGAAAATGCTTTCCGCCGCCCTCGACGTCTTCGGCCGCTACGGCTTCGACGGCGCCTCGACCCGCCAGCTGACCGAGGCGGCCGGCGTCAACCTGCAGGCCATCCCCTATTATTTCGGAAGCAAGGAAGGCCTCTATATCGCCACCGCCGAATATCTGATGGCCCGCATCGACACCCATGTCGGCGACATGAGGGCGCGCATCGGCGCGCATCTGCTGGCCCTGGATGCTGCCGGCAAACCGCTCGGCGAAGCCGAAGCCCGGCGCTTCCTGACGGACGTTCTCCAGACCATGGTGACGCTTTTCGTCGGCAAGGAATCCGAATCCTGGGCGCGCTTTCTGATCCGCGAGCAGATGGAGCCGACAGAAGCCTTCACGAGGGTCTACCAAGGCATCATGCGGCCGATGATCGAGATCGGCCGGCGGCTGATCGCCGCCATCCTTGGCGAGGACCCCGACTCGGAACATGTGCGCCTGCGCACCTTCAGTCTTCTCGGCAGCATCCTCGTCTTTCGCGTCACTCATGCGGCTGTGCTCAGCCAGATGGAATGGGACGCGGTCGGCCCGGAGCAGGTGCAAATATTGCGCGGGCTCGCCGCCGAGCTGGTCGATGTCATCGGCTCGTCGAAAGGAGGTGCGGCATGAAACGCATTCTTCCGCTGGCCATCATTCTCCTCATCGCGGCAGGCGCCGCCGCCTGGTGGTACGGCCTGCCGGAAAAGTTCGGCTGGCTCCCCGAGACCCGCCGCGAATTCGTCCTCTACGGCAATGTCGACATCCGCCAGGTATCACTCGGTTTCCGTGTCAGCGGGCGCATCTCCGAACTCCGCGTCGACGAGGGCGATGTCGTCAAGAGCGGAACGGTTCTGGCAAAGCTCGACGCCACGCCCAATGAACTTGCCGTCCGTTCGGCGGAGGCCAATGCGGCCGCGCTTCGGGCCACGCTCGACAAGCTGAAGGCGGGCCCACGGCCGACCGAGATTGCCCAGGCACGCGCCGCCTATGACGAAAGCCTCGCCGATCTGCAGAATGCCAACCTCGCCTATGACCGCGCCCGCCAGCTTCGCCCGCAGGGCACCATTTCCGAGGCGAGCCTCGATCAGGCGACCGCAGCAAAGGCGATGGCCGCCGCCCGCTCCCAGTCCGCCAGGGAAGCGCTGAAGCTTTTGCAGGAAGGCTCGCGCAGCGAGGATATCGCCGCCGCCGACGCGCAACTGAAGGCAGCCGAGGCAACGCTAGCCTCGGCCCGCACCTCGCTGGAGGATACCGATCTCCGCGCCCCGAACGACGGTGTCATCCTCTCGCGTGTGCGGGAAAATGGCGCGATCGTCTCGCCGGCCGATACCGTCTTCGTGCTGTCGTTGACCGAGCCGGTCTGGGTGCGCAGCTACGTTGCGGAGCCCGATCTCGGCCGCATCCACCCCGGCATGAAGGTATCCGTCGCCTCCGATACGGCGCCCGACAAACCTTACGAGGGCACGATCGGCTTCATCTCGCCGGTGGCCGAATTTACCCCGAAATCGGTGGAAACGCCGGAACTCAGGACCGACCTCGTCTATCGCCTGAGGATCGTCATCGACAAGCCCGGCCCGGATCTGCGCCAGGGCATGCCGGTCACCGTCCGCCTTTCCACGCCTGCGGCAGGCGGACGATGACCACCGCCGACACCGCCCCCCAGACCGGTTGGAACGACAAGCCGCTCGTCCGGATCGACGCCGTCACCAAACGCTTCGGCGATGCTCCCCCTGCGCTCGATGCCGTTTCCGGCACGATCGCCCGCGGCGCGATCACCGGCCTCGTCGGCCCTGACGGCGCCGGCAAGACGACGCTGATCCGCCTGATAACCGGCCTGATGCTGCCGGACACGGGGATCGTAGAAGTTCTCGGCTTCGACACCAGAAATAATGCCGCCGGCATCCAGGCGGCGATCGGCTACATGCCGCAGCGCTTCGGTCTCTATGAAGACCTCTCAGTGCAGGAAAATCTCGATCTCTATGCCGATCTGCGCGGCCTGCCGAAGAGCGAACGCGCGAGCACGTTCGACGAATTGCTGAGCTTCAACGATCTCAAACGCTTCACCGGCCGGCTGGCCGGCAAACTCTCCGGCGGCATGAAGCAGAAGCTCGGCCTTGCCTGCGCGCTTCTGAAAAAGCCGCGCCTGCTGCTGCTCGACGAGCCGGGCGTCGGCGTCGACCCGATCTCGCGCCGCGACCTCTGGAAGATGGTCGAGAACCTGACGAAAGAGGGCATCGGCGTTCTCTGGTCGACCGCCTATCTGGACGAGGCGGAGGCCTGCGACCACGTGCTGCTCCTGAACCAGGGCAAGCTGCTCTTTTCGGGAAAACCCACGGAGATGACCGAGCGCGTCGACGACCGGGTCTTCAGGGTCTCCGGTGTCACGGGCCGCCGCCGGCAGGTGCTTGCCGAACTGCTGCAGGCCGATGGCGTCGTCGACGGCGTGATCCAGGGCGAGGCGATCCGCCTGGTGGCGGCCAAGGACAAGACGCCCGATATCGGCAAGGCCGGCGACGGCGCATCGCTTGCTCCTACCACGCCCCGCTTCGAGGATGCCTTCGTCGACATGCTGGGCGGCGGCCCGGGCGGCCGCTCCAGGCTGGCCGAAGCGCAGGCGCCGCTCACCGCTGAGGGCGACCGGCCGGTGATCGAGGCCAGGGGCCTGACCAAGCGCTTCAGCGACTTCACCGCCGCCGAAAATATCAGCTTCGATATCCGCCGCGGCGAGATCTTCGGCCTGCTCGGCCCGAACGGCGCCGGCAAATCCACCACCTTCAAGATGCTCTGCGGCCTGTTGAAGCCGACTGCCGGCGAGGGCCGCGTCGCCGGCTTCGATCTGCGCCGCGATGCCGCCGAAGCCCGCAACCAGCTCGGCTACATGGCGCAGAAATTCTCGCTCTACGGCGATCTGACGGTCACGCAGAACCTCGAATTCTTCGCCGGCGTGTACGGCCTTCGCGGGCAGCACAGACGCGAGCGCATTGCGCTCATGGCGGATATCTTCGATTTCGGACGGCATGCCCGCGAGCCCGCCAAGGATCTGCCACTCGGCTTGAAGCAGCGCCTGGCGCTGGCCTGCGCCGTCATGCACGAGCCGCGCGCCCTCTTCCTCGACGAACCGACCTCAGGCGTCGATCCGATCACCCGCCGCGAGTTCTGGACCCATATCAACGGGCTGGTCGAAAAGGGCGTCACCGTGCTCGTCACCACCCATTTCATGGATGAGGCGGAATATTGCGATCGCATCTCGCTGATCTATCGCGGCCGCTCGATCGCGCTGGGCTCGCCCGATGAATTGAAGGCTCGCGTCGCGACCAGCGAGCAGCCGGACCCGACGATGGAGGATGCCTTCATCGCGCTCGTGCAGCAATCGGAAGCGGAGGATCCCGCATGAGCCCCTCTTCCGGTCGGCTTCGGCGTCTTTTTGCCCTGGTGCGCAAGGAAAGCTTTCAGGCGATCCGCGATCCGAGCAGCATCCTCATCGCCTTCGTGCTGCCGCTGATCCTGCTCTTTCTCTTCGGCTACGGCGTCTCGCTCGATACCACCCGCACCCGCATCGGCCTGGTGACCGAGGAGATGACGCCGCTAACGCAGGATCTCGCCGCCAGCTTCCGCGCCTCGCGTTATTTCGATGTGGCGATCGGCCGCGACCGGCGCCTGTTTGAGGAAGACCTCGTGCTCGGCAAGGTCCGCGGCATCGTCGTCATCCCGGCCGATTTCACCACGCGCTACACCGCTGGCAACCGGCCCGACATCCAGGTGATCGTCGACGGCTCCGACCCGAACACCGCGAACTTCGTCCAGAATTACGCCCAGGGCGCCGTTGCCAACTGGGAGCAACAAAGGCAGGCGGATGTCGCCACCTCCAAGCCGGCCATCACGGTCGAGCAGCGCTTCTGGTTCAACCCGGAGCTGACCAGCCGCAATTTCCTCGTGCCGGGCTCGATCGCCATCGTCATGACGCTGGTCGGCACGCTTTTGACCTCCCTGGTCGTCGCCCGCGAGTGGGAGCGCGGCACGATGGAGGCGATGATGGCGACGCCGGTGACCGCCGTCGAGCTGCTCGCCGGCAAGATCCTGCCCTATTTCCTGCTCGGCCTGACCTCTATGACGCTCTGCGTGCTGCTTGCCGTCTTTCTCTTCGGCGTGCCCTTCCACGGCTCCGTCGCCGCACTCTACGCCCTGTCGGCCGCCTTTCTGATCCCGGCGCTCGGCCAGGGCTTGCTGATCTCGACGGCAACCAAGAACCAGTTCCTCGCCTCGCAGCTGGCGCTGATCTCCGCCTTCCTGCCGGCCTTCCTGCTGTCGGGCTTCCTGTTCGAGATCAATTCCATGCCTGAGATCATCCAGTGGATCACCTTCATCGTGCCGGCGCGTTACCTGATCCCCAGCCTGCAGACCGTATTCCTCGCCGGTGACATCTGGCCGATGTTCATTCAAGCCATCGCCGTCATGCTGACGATCGGCGCCATCATGTTCGTGCTGGCGGCGCGCAGCACCAGAAAGAGGATCGGTTGAGATGGGATGGACAAGGCTCTACGCCCTCATCGTCAAGGAACTGCTCGCCGTGCTGCGCGATCCCAAGGGCCGCGCCATCCTGATCGGCCCCCCGATCGTCCAGCTTCTGGTCTTTTCCTATGCCGCCACACTCGAGGTGCGCAATGTAGACGTCATGATCCTCAACCGCGACAGCGGCCATTGGGGCCAGGAACTGATCGAGCGCATCGATGGCGCGCCGACCTTCCGCCACATCGAGATCGCCGCCGATCAGGGCGAAGTCCAAGTAGCGATCGACAACCAGGCTGTCATCGCCGCAATCGAGATCGGCCCGGATTTCTCGCGTAATATCGAGGCGGGAGCGCCAGTTGACCTGCAGGTGATCCTCGACGGCCGCCGTTCCAACGCCTCGCAGATCGTCGCCGGTTACCTCCAGCAGATCAGCGCGGCCCTTGCCGCAGAGACGCCGGCAGGCATGCGCGCCGGCCCCGCGATGGTTTCGACCATGCCCCGCAATTGGTTCAACCCCAACCTCACCTACCAGTGGTTCATGGTGCCGAACCTGATCGCCAGCATCGCACTTCTGATCGGCCTGATCGTGACCGCTCTCTCCATTGCCCGCGAGCGCGAGCTCGGCACCTTCGATCAGCTGATGGTCTCGCCGCTGCGCCTGCACGAGATCCTGATCGGCAAGCTGATCCCGCCGATGATGATCGGCCTGTTCCACATCACCGTCTATATCCTGGCCGCCGTCTTCCTCTTCGAGGTGCCGTTGCGCGGTTCGCTCCTCCTGCTTTACGGAAGTGCCATCTTCTATCTCGGCTCGGTCGCCGGCCTTGGCCTGTTCATCTCGGCGCTGTCGATGACGCAGCAGCAGGCGATCCTCGGCGCCTTCCTATTCATGGTCCCGGCCATGCTGCTTTCCGGTTTCGCGACCCCGATCGAGAACATGCCGGGCTGGCTGCAGCCGATAACCTTCATCAATCCGCTGCGATATTTCCTGGTGATCGTCAAAGGCGTTTTCCTCAAGGATATCCCCTTGAGCGAGGTGATAAACCAGACGATCCCGCTGGCGCTGATCGCCACCGCCACGCTCAGCGCCGCCGCCTGGCTCTTCCGCCGGCGGCTGGAATAATCGACGTCCGGTCAGTGCTTCAGCGGCCTCACAGAATGTGAATCAGCCTTCCAAAGCGTGACTCTTTGCAGCGGGAACATCGAATAGATGGCGTCGTTAACGAGACGCAACCCCAGCAAAGGAGAAGCAAAATGTACAAGATTCTACTTGTCTCCAGCGCCCTTGCGCTGTCGTCTTTTGCCACCAATGCTCTGGCTGACGGAGCCGTCACCGGTGCTGCCGGTGGCGCTATCACTGGCGCGATTGTCGGTGGTCCCGTGGGTGCTGCCGTTGGCGGCGTGGCCGGCGGTGTTGCCGGCGCTGTTATCGATCCGCCCCCGCGCGAGGTCGTCAGCTATGTCGAACAGCAGCCGGCCCCGACCTCTCGCGTGGTCGTCGAACAACCGATCGTCGTCGGCAAGCCGCTTCCGGCTGATGTCGTCGTCACTCCGGTGCCTGACAACCCGAAATATGCCTATACCGTCGTCAATGATCGCCGTGTGATCGTCGAGCCCCGCACCCACCGCGTGGTGCAGGTGATTGAATAATAAGAGCGTCGAAGCCGCCTGCTGCGGCTCGGCTACCTACGGCCCCGCTTCGGCGGGGCCTTTTCGTTTGCTTGCGCCAACACATCCTTGCCTGCGCCGGTTCAAGCCCTGTAGGCGACGAGTATGGCGCCTCCGGCAACCATGATGACGCCGAGCCAGTTCGGCAGCGTCAGGCGTTCACCCAGACAGAGCACAGCAAAGACAGAGACGAAGACGACGGACAGCTTGTCGATCGGCGCCACCCGGGCGGCATCGCCGAGCTTCAAGGCCCGGAAATAACAAATCCAAGATGCGCCGGTGGCAAGACCGGAGAGCACCAGGAACAGCCAGCTCCTGCTCGACACCGAGGACGGCTCCTGCCAGCTGCCTGATATGGAGACCATGATTGCCGCCGCCAGCAGGATGACGATGGTGCGAATGAAGGTTGCGAAGTCGGAATTGACATTTTCGACGCCGACCTTGGCGAAAATCGCGGTGAGCGCTGCGAAGCAGGCGGAAAGAAGCGCCCAAAGCGGCCAGCTTGTGAGAAGACTTTTCATACGGCTTGTCCCCGCCCCTTCGCCTCTCCCGCAGGATCAGACCTTCAGCTCGCGCCGCTCACGCTCGGTGACCATGGCGAGGTCGAGAACCTTCTGCAGGTTGGCGGCGTGGCGGAAATTGGGATCCGGCTGGATGCGGCTTGCTACCGCCTCGGCGAAGCGCTGGTAGTTGGTCGGCACCGGCGTCACCTCGATCTCCCTCCAGGTGGCGGTCTCGGCATCCTCGCCGAGGCAGCCGCGCAATTCGGAACCGCCGGGGCGATGAATGACCTCGAGGCTGCCCTTCTCGCCGTAGATGCGCAGCTTCAGTTCATTCAGATGGCCCGTCGCCCAGCGGCTGGCATGGATGACGCCAAGCGCGCCGTTGGCGAAATCGACCGACATGGTGAAGCTGTCATTGGCGTCGAGCATATATTCGCCGATCTGGCCGCCCGGCGCCTTGTTGAAGGTCTTCAGCCGGGCAAAAACATGATCGATGTCGGTCGCGGCGCCATAGGCGGCGAAATCGAGGATGTGGATGCCGACATCGCCGAGTACACCGTTCGAGCCATGGCCGGTGGAAAGCCGCCACAGCCAGGTCGACTCCGTGCGCCAGTCGCCCCAGGCGCGCGAGACGAGCCAGCTCTGCAGATAGGATGCCTCGACATGTTTGATCGTTCCGAGTTCGCCGGCGAGCACCATCTCGCGGGCGCGCTGCAGTGGCGCGACATTGCGATAGGTGAGATTGACCATGTTGATGATGCCGGCCTTTTCGGCCGCTTCCGTCATCTCCAGCGCCTTCGGATAGTTTTCCGCCAGCGGCTTCTCGCAGAGCACATGTTTGCCGGCGGCGATCAGCGCCAGCGTCGTTGGGTGATGGATCCGATCGGGCGTGATGTTCGTCGCCGCATCGAATTCGCCCCAAGCGATCGCCTCGTCCAGCGACAGAAACCGCTTTTCGATGCCAAACTTGTCGGCGAAGGCGGAAAGCCGGTCGGGATCGGTGTCGACGGCGCCGACCACGGTTACGCCGTCGATTTTGCTGAAGTGGGTGAGCTGGTTTTTCGCCATCACACCCGTGCCAAGAACGAGTAGTCGCATGAATGCTCCTCAGCGGTAACCGGCTTCGCCGGCCTGGTGCAGTCTCGGGCCGCGTTCGACGATCGGCTCCAGCGCCTTTTCTACCGGCAC
>NZ_JARFVE010000017.1:0-76132 GCF_029194105.1 Rhizobium mulingense
CTCGAACAGAATGATGAATGGGCCGTTCAACGCGCCAGGTATATGACGCTTGAGACCATGGCCCAAATGAGCGATGAGCCCCAAATCAGCCTGCCCGCTGTGGCACGCTGATATCCCCTCCGACCCGACCTCGGAAAGCACGGCAATCAGCCGTCAGCTACCCCACCTCCCGGGACACGATCGTATCACCTTGTATTCCGGACTAAACTTATGCCGACAGCGTTGCGATAGAGGGCATTCGGAACCAGCATGCGGCTATTCCGGAAGGTCGGCACTCGCATGACGTCATCTGACCGACATCGTGGGGTTATTCGACAAAAATTGCGAAATGTCCTTGATCCAGTTTCCGCTGTTAGATCTCGTTGTCGCCGGCAGTCCTTTCTCTATCATATTTGCTGGAGCGTGCCGCAAGTCCGACAAGAGCTGCGCCTAGGCCAACAGCTCTGTGCTGTCATTGACGGGTTAGGAACACGTCAATGATCAACGAGGCTGGAGCCTTATACCCCGGTGTTCCTGCCTCAAATGTAAGGGCATGACGAGTGCCGCCCTTTCCTTCACTTGACCAGGTGGTTTCCGATCGAGGAGCCGCCATCGACCGTCAGAATGCTACCGGTCGCGAACCTCGAACGATCGGACGCAAGAAAAAGCATTGCTTCAGCAATCTCTTCAGCTGTCCCCATCCGATCCATGACGGCACGGGCGTTGAAATCGCTGCGAAGCTTCGCGGGGTCCTTCGCTTCGGCGAAGATTTTCGTGAAGTAAGGAGAGTCGATTGTCCCTGGAGCGACCGCGTTGACACGAATTCCCTCTTTCGCATGATCCATGGCCATCGCGCGCGTCAGCGAAGATATTGCTCCTTTCGATGCTACGTAGGCAGTCCTGTCCGCGATTGCTGAGGTTGCGGTGTAGGAAGTCGTATTGATGATCGAACCTCCGCCGTTCCGTCGCATAACAGGAATGACGTACTTTGAGCAAAGGAAGATCCCTTTGACGTTTACGGACATAATCCGGTCCCAAGTTTCTTCAGGAATGGTCACCACATTCCCCGTCGTTCCGAACCCGGCATTATTGACGAGCACGTCGACCCGGCCCCACTTTGCGGTCGTCTTCTCAACCATGCTTTCCGCGTCCTTGGCGGACGAGACGTCGACGCGAACACCGAAAGCCTTCGAGCCGATCTCGTTCGCCACACGAACCGCGGCGTCTTCATTGACATCAGCAACAACCACATAGGCGCCGTTCTTTGCGAAAAGCTCGGCGGTCGCACGACCAATGCCGCTGCCGCCCCCTGTGACGATACAAACCCTTTGATTCAAATCCATCGACCATCTCCTCATTTTTGGGTGCCTTAGAAGACATTTTAGCAGACAATCTGTCAATTGTGAAAATCCAGTTGACAGATTGTCTGCTGATCTGTTTATCTAGGCTCGATCGAATTTGGCCGTGGGAGGACAATATGGCCGATACCAGCACTGAGGCGCAGTTGGCTTTTAAGGCAGCTATGCGTCGGTTCACATCAACCATCTGCTTGATCACGACCGAACTCAACGGGGTCCGTCATGGCATGGCCGCCACCGCGGTCCAGTCGGTTACCGCGGACCCACCAACTGTTCTTGTCTGCATCAACCAATCGGCTTCGGTGAATCAGCCTTTGAAGATCTCCGGGAAGTTCGCCGTGAACATGCTGCATCTTTCACATGCCGATCTTGTGCCGCTGTTCAGTGGGCAATTGAAGGGTGAAGAGCGCTTTCATTACGGCGAGTGGCTGTCTCTCGACGGCATGCCGGTCCTGTCCGATGCGCAGGCGGCGTTTGTCTGCAAGCTAAAAGATGTCGTTCACGTTGGAACGCATGATGTTGTGCTCGGAGAAGTGCTCGAAGCACGGTTCATCGAGTCAATCGCGCCGCTTCTCTACGAAAACGGTCAACTCGTCAGGTCGTCGTCCATCAGTGGATCGGCCGCATAGTAGGTGGCTTTAACCACCAATCACATCACTCATCGAAAGCCCAAGGGCGGCAAGGAGAAAAGCGTGAGCAATATGGCACCCGCAAGAGAAATTCATGGACGTGAAGTCACAGAGCGCTTTGAGCGCGGACTAAAGACCCGGCGCGAAGTCTTGGGGGGGGCCTATGTTGATGCGTCGGTCAGCAAAGCCACCGACTTCAATTGGCCGATGCAAACCCTCGTCACGGAATACTGCTGGGACGCGATTTGGAATCGGCCGGGCCTGGAGCGCAAGCAGCGCAGCATCCTCAATCTCGGGATGATTTCGGCCCTCAATCGTCCGCATGAGCTGAAACTGCATGTTCGCGGAGCAATCAACAACGGTCTTACCAAAGAGGAAATTCGGGAGGTTTTCCTCCAGGTTTCGATTTACTGCGGTGTTCCTGCGGCCATCGACAGCTTCCGCGTGGCAGCGGAAGTTTTCGACGAGATGGGCATCTAGTTATTCAACGCATTTGAGTGGGCTGAGCATCATCCGTTGCCAGCCCGAGGAGGGACTACAGTGACCGCACAAGACGATTTCCGCGCTGCCGGAAACCCAATGTTCAATGATAACAAGCTCAAGCTCGGCGTATTTGGCACGAATTGCTCGAATGCATGCGCGATTACGCTCGCTGAGACAACGTTCGAACCTACCTTCGACCACAACGTCGAGATTGCAAAGAAGCTTGAGGCAGCCGGTTGGGAATGCATGGTGCCGATTGCACGCTGGCGTGGTTTTGGCGGTCCTTCAAACTTCAATGGCGTGAACATGGATACGTTCACCTGGGCGGCCGCTCTCGCGGCGGTCACCACGAAGCTCCAGTTCTTCTCAACGACTCACATTCCGACGCTAAACCCGATTGTTGCAACCAAGATGGCGACAACAATCGATCACATCTCGAAGGGTCGATACGGCCTCAATCTCGTTACCGGCTGGTTCACTCCCGAAATGGAAATGTTCGGAGTTCCTATGATGGAGCACGACACCCGCTATGAATACGCCACTGAATGGATGGATATCGTCGAGACGCTCTGGAAACGCAATGGCGTTACCTTCGAAGGCGAGTTCCTCAAAGTCAAAGACGCCTTCAGTGAACCCAAACCCTACAACAAGGCGGGTCGCCCGCTCCTGATCTGCGCCGGCGCCTCGGGCAAGGGACTGCATTTCACCGCCAAGTTCTGCGACTTCAACTTCGGCTTCATGCAAGACATGGAATCGGGCGCTGCCTGGGTCAAAAAGGTGAAGGACCTGGCGCGTACTGAATATAACCGTGATCTTGGCACATTCACAGCTTGCCCCGTTATCGTTCGCGAAACGGAGAAGGAAGCAAAGGAATACTACGACTACTACGTCAACCAGAAGGGTGACTGGGAGGCATGCGAGAACATCTGTGAAGTTCTGCAGGTGCAATCTCAAAACCATTCTGCCGAAATGTATCAAAAATTCAAGGAACGCTTCGTCGCTGGCTGGGGTGGATACCCGATCGTCGGCAATCCAGAACAAGTCGCCGACAAGCTCGTGGATCTCAGCAATACAGGCGTCAACGGCGCCTTGCTGACAATGGTCGATTACAACGAGGAACTTCCCTTCTTTAACGACCGTGTCATGCCGCTGCTCAAGCAAGCCGGTCTGCGCAACTGAACCAGTCCTCGGGACGGCGATTGCCGTCCCGACACGAACTCTGCCAGATTCTGGCAGGATTTTCGCGGCTGGCGGCCAAAGGGGCCGGCGGTTGAGCGGAACCACAAGGGGAGGAGGCCCTGAATGCTGAAGAAAATCGTTGCAGCGCTTTTTACGCTGTCGAGCCTTTATCACATGAACGGCGTGGCGAAGGCTGACGGCCTCGATTCGTTGCCGCCGGACCAAAAGGCGCTTTACGAGAATATCGATCCCGCCATTCCGCTCGGGGGGACGGTGTACAAAGATTTTGTTCCAAAACGTCCACCGCCGTGGAAAATTGGTTATGCATCCACATATGCCGGTAATACCTGGCGCGCGAACATCCTGGACGAATTCACCAACGTATTGCTTCCGAAATATAAGGAAGCAGGCCTAGTCTCCGATCTTATCGTCACGCAGTCTGACCTCAAAGACGCTGTCCAAATCCAGCAGATGCGGCAGATGGTTGACGACGGTGTTGATGCGATCGTCATTTGCTGCTCGAACATTACCGCACTTAACAAGACCATAGAGTATGCTCATTCGAAAGGCGTGCCAGTCTTCTCAGTCTCGGGCTATGTCACATCACCCTACGCAATCAATGCCACAGAGAATAACACCGACGGTGGCTACAAGGCTGCTGAATGGCTTGCCAAGGAAATCGGTGAAAAAGGCAACGTCCTGATGGTATCGGGCATCCCCGGTTTCGCATCATCGGACAGCTTCGACATCGGCGCGAAGAACGCGTTCGATAAATTCCCCGGTATCAAAATTGTAGGCACGATAGCTGGCAAATGGACCGACCAGGTCGCCCAGGTTGAGGTTCAGAAGTTTCTTGCCACCAATCTTGCTGAGGTTAATGGCATTCTCGTTCAGTCCGCTTCAGAAAACGGTGTCGTGAACGCAGTACAGCAATCCGGCCGCGACATGATGCCTATCGTGCTCGGGGGTGAGGCTTCCGCAGCCTGCTACTGGCGTAAGAACCCTGATTTCATAAGCAAGAGCTTCCATTTCTGGCCGCCGCGGTCTGATGCCCGCCTTGTGTGGGACGTCATGATGCGAACGCTCGAAGGCCAGGGACCAAAGATCCAGTCGATTCTTCGTCCTGCGCTTCCTTACACCATTGATGACGTGAAGGAAGTGCTGAAGGAAGATTGCGATCCCAATTCTACGGATTGGATCGAGCCGAAGAACAACGGCTGGTGGCCTGCAGACGTCGCTGCAAACTACTTCGAACGTCCTGAAGATCCGTTAGCTTGGCGGCCGAAGAAGTAATGAATGTTCTCCGGAAGGAGACCTCCCAGCCTCCCGCGTCGGTTTCTATAATCGGCGCGGGAGGTATCTGCGATTTGATTGGAAATAGTGTGCTGGACTTTCACAGAATTCAACGTTTGCCGCCTTATGTTTTCGAACAGGTCAACCGTTTGAAAGCAAGCGCGCGAGCGGGCGGCGCCGATATCATTGATCTCGGCATGGGAAACCCCGACCTTCCGACTCCCCAATCGATCGTCGACAAGCTGTGCGAGGTCGTGCAGGATCCGCGCACCCACCGTTATTCCTCCTCCAAGGGCATTCCGGGGCTGCGCCGCGCCCAGGCCGCCTATTATGCCCGCCGCTTCGGCGTCAAGCTCAACCCGGATACCCAGGTGGTTGCCACCTTGGGCTCCAAGGAAGGCTTCGCCAACATGGCGCAGGCGATCACCGCGCCCGGCGACGTGATCCTCTGCCCGAACCCGACCTATCCGATCCACGCCTTCGGTTTCCTGATGGCGGGCGGCGTGATCCGCTCGATGTCGGTTGAGCCGGATGAGAGCTTTTTCCCGCCGCTGGAGCGGGCGGTCCGACATTCGATCCCGAAGCCGTTGGCGCTGATCCTCAACTACCCCTCGAACCCGACGGCCCTCGTCGCGACGCTCGATTTCTATAAGGACGTCGTCGCCTTCGCCAAGAAGCATGACATCATCGTGCTTTCCGACCTTGCCTATTCCGAGATCTACTTCGACGGCGCTCCGCCGCCATCGGTTCTCGAAGTGCCTGGTGCAATGGATGTGACCGTCGAATTCACCTCGATGTCGAAGACCTTTTCCATGCCCGGCTGGCGCATGGGCTTTGCCGTCGGCAACGAGCGGCTGATCGCGGCGCTCACCCGCGTCAAGTCCTATCTCGACTACGGCGCCTTCACGCCGATCCAGGTGGCCGCGACCCATGCGCTGAACGGCGACGGTTCCGACATTGCGGAGGTTCGCAACGTCTACAAGCGTCGCCGCGACGTCATGGTCGAAAGCTTCGGCAAGGCCGGCTTCGACGTGCCGCCGCCGGCTGCCACCATGTTCGCCTGGGCGAAGATCCCCGAAAAGTTCCGTCATCTCGGTTCGCTGGAGTTTTCCAAGCTGCTGGTCGAGAAGGCCGACGTCGCCGTTGCACCGGGTATCGGCTTCGGCGAAATGGGCGACGACTACGTCCGTCTGGCGCTCGTCGAGAACGAACACCGCATCCGCCAGGCTGCGCGCAACATCAAACGCTGGCTTAGCGGCGACGAGAAATTTGAAATCAACGTAATGAATCAGTGAAAGGATACCCGATGCCAATCTTCGGATCATGCCAATGCAAAGCCGTTACGTACCAGGTTCAGGAAATTGATGGACCCATGTGGAATTGCTTCTGTCAAACATGCCGGAAGTCCCACGCCGCTGATCACAATACCGCTGCGAAGGTGAAAAGCGAGCACTTCAAGATCCTTACAGGCCAAGATACGCTTCATAGCTTCGAATCGACGCCTGGAAAGCTGCGGTGGTTTTGTTCGGTATGTGGCTCGCACGTTTATGCGGAGCGGCCGGCCAGCCCGGAGCTCAAAGTCGTTAGAGCCGGCACGTTCGATACCGATCCTGGAAGTGTGCCGATGTCAAACGTATGGGTATCGCATGCGAAACCTTGGCTCGCCCATGATCCATCGAAGGCAAGCTCACCAGAGTTCCCGTAAGTGACCGGGATACTACCTGTCGTAACTGAGGTGGAGTCACGGCGACCGTATATCAAGCGGCAACGCCTCATTCCTGTCCAGGAGGTTCTAACGCAAACGTGCTGGGTCGGTAAAAGCGGCAGGGATTGGAGACAATAGGTTCGCTTGCACGGCGAGCCCACCCATTGAGAGAATAAAGTCGTACGAGACAGAAGACTTCTGCGAAGCAATCCAGCCTTCGAGGTTCGGAAATTACGGGTTGTGAGGGCTCAGGACACCGCAGGACTATTTTTGCCCCCACGGGTCCTCAACGACCTCCATTGCGGTGTGAGTGAAAATTGTAAGATTGTCTTATGCGAGAATGTTGGGAGTCCTGTGACATGAAAGTTGTTGTAATAACGGGGAATTTATCGCGCCCCTCGAAAACCCGGGCCGTAGCAGACTTCATGGTGGATCGGGTGCGCGCGTCCGGCAACGAAGCAAGCTGCTGGGACCTTGTCGACCTTCATCCGCACCTTGGGGCAACAGTGTTGCCCTCCAGCGCCGCTGAGATTGTTAAAGCGGCACTCAACGATATTTTGGCTAGTGACGTGCTAGTTGTTGGTAGTCCGGTCTACAAAGCATCTTACACTGGGTTGCTGAAGCATTTATTCGACCTTGTCGACATGAAAGCGCTTAAGGGCCGCTATGTGATCCCTTTTGCAACCGGTAAAGCATCGAGTCACAAGCCGCTCGTCGAAGCCTCGATGGAAGCCTTATTCGACTTTTTCGAAGCGCAAATACATAGCCGTTTCATTTTCGCTCTCGATGAAGATTTTCAGAACGATGCTCTTTCTGAGAACCTGCGCGCGCTTGTCGACAGAGAGCTCGATGCCGCGCGTCGCGCCGTCAGCCCATAATAAGGAGGAGGATTCCATGTCTTTTTCGAGCATAGATGAGGCGATCGAGGCGATCGAAGCGGGCGAGATGGTTATCGTGGTCGACGACGAAAATCGGGAGAATGAAGGCGACCTAGTCGTTGCTGCCGAAAAAATAACAGCTGAGCACATCGCTTTCATGATGAAATATGCGAGAGGCCTTATCTGCGTGCCACTTCCAGCCGAACGTCTCGACAAACTCGAGATCCCCCTGATGGTCACACGTAATTCGGACTCACTGCAGACGGCATTTACCGTTTCCGTCGATTGCAAACACGGCACAACGACAGGGATTTCAGCCGAAGATCGAGCAGCAACCGTCAAGTCGCTCATCGATCCGCAGACGCGGCCGGAAGACCTATCGCGGCCGGGTCACATTTTTCCTTTGCGTGCAAATCGTCTCGGTGTCCTGGGCCGTCCTGGCCACACCGAAGCTGCCGTGGATCTTGCACGACTGGCCGGCCTGGCGCCGGCTGGCGTAATCTGCGAGATCGCCAATGACGACGGAACCATGTCTCGACTGCCAGATCTCGAGAAGTTCGCAATCGAACATGGCCTGCACATAGTAACGATCGACGCTTTGATTGAGTACTGCAGGAGTCGTGATACGAGGGTAAAGCGTTACGCGCAGTCCTTTATGCCAACGCGGTTTGGGGATTTCAAGGCAATTGCTTATCGCGATAGTTTGACGGGAACGGAACACTTAGCTTTGACACTTGGCGAGTTGTGCGAGAAGGAAGACGTTCTGGTACGGGTGCATTCTGAATGTCTGACAGGTGAGGCGTTCCGGTCCATGCGATGCGACTGCGGTCAACAGCTCGAAATGGCTCTTCGGGCGGTCCAGTTAGCGGGCGCTGGTTGCGTGATCTACATGCGTGGGCAAGAGGGGCGTGGCATTGGCTTAGGAAACAAAATTGCGGCTTACGGCCTGCAGGATCATGGTCGTGATACTCTTGAGGCAAATCGGGAACTCGGCTTCGCATCTGATTCCCGCGAATATAACGCAGCGGCGGATATCATCCGCGACCTCGGTATCGGCAGCGTTCGGCTTCTGACCAACAATCTTGCAAAAATAGAGGCGCTGCGAACGTCAGGCGTCATCGTGTCGTCTCGCCAGAGTCTGATCGCCGCATCTAGCGCGTCCAACATCACTTATCTTAAGACAAAGCGCGATCGGTTTGGCCACCTGTTGGACCAGGACACGTCAGCTGAACACGTCGGCCGGAACAACGTCTTTTCAGTGTTTGGCGCGCAGGTGTTCTCTGGACCCCTTGGGTAGCGGAGCCGCCCTCGCCACTTACCTGCCGGTGATTGTAGGGGGCCGCCTTTGACCGGCAGAGTCCTAGAGCTTTTGCGTCGGCCCTGCCAGCACATCATTCGTGCAGGCGTATCGGAGTGATGTGGCCCGCGATTGCATCGAAAGCAGCGTTCGACCATATCTCGTCTTGAGCACGGCTGTTCCGACGGATCGCATTTAATCGCGGTCCGTCTTGTCTTTCGAAAAGTCTCGCAAACTAATGCTTCATGCGAAGGATCGGCTTAATGACTTTGCCGCTCTCGGAATCAGCCATCGCCTCGTTGATCTGGTCGAGGTCATAGAACTGAACCAGTTTGTCGAACGGGAAAAGTCCCTGCTGCCAATACTCGATCAACTGCGGGACGAACTCGGACGGAATGCTTTGTCCTTCGACAACGCCGATCAATGTGCGGCCGAAAAGGAAGTTCCCGATATCGATCGTGCCTTCAGTGCCGAGAGCGGACGAGCCAACGAGACCGCATGTTCCCGGCGTACCAAGGCAGTCGACTGCCTGACGGAAAACTCGTGGCGAACTCGTGCATTCCAAGCTGAAATCAACGCCTGCGGGGACGATCTTCCTGATCGCGGCAACGCTGTCCAATTTGCGGGCATTTATCGTGTGCGTCGCCCCGAGTTCGCGCGAAAGTTCCAGCCGTTCATCGTTCAAGTCGATCACGATGATGGTCGCGCATCCGGCGATTTTCGCGGCCATCGTAGCCGCCATGCCAACCGCACCAGCACCGAACACTGCTATTGACGAGCCGGGCTTCGGCTTGAGGCAATTCAGTACCGCGCCAGCACCGGTCTGAAGCCCGCACCCGAGCGGTCCAATCAACTCGAGTGGAACATCCTTTGCAACCTTCACGGCGTTTCGTTCGCTGGCGATGGCGTAGGTTGCAAATGACGACTGCTCGAAGAAGCAGCCACTAATCTGTTTCCCGTGAGAATCATGGATCGGGCAGGTGCCATCCGGACGAGTGCCGCGGAAATTGCGACCGAAGAAGTCCTCGCAGTAGAAAGGTGTACCGGAAAGGCACTTTTCGCACTTGCCGCAATAGGCGTAGCTCAAAGCAACGTGATCACCGGGCACAAGATCTTTAACTGCGCTCCCGACGGCCTCGACGACGCCAGAGCCTTCGTGTCCCAACACAACAGGTTGAGGTACGTCATATCCCTGGTCCCTGACCACCAGGTCGGTATGACATACCCCCGATGCGACGATGCGGACCAAAATCTCGTCTGCACGAGGTTCCTCAATCCCTATGCACTCCAAGATCAAGGGCTTCGCCTTTTCGCGCGAGACCGCCGCATATGCCTGCTTCATGTAACTGTTCCTCCAAGGCTCACAACGCAATTCGCGCGAACGTACTCATCGTCAGACAATCAGTCAATAATTACTCTGTTAAATTAGATCAGTTCAACCGGAGCAGGGCTGCATTTTTGCAAAGTCACGAGTGAACGCTGATTTGAAGTGATCAAAGGGTTCCGTGCATGTTCGAAAGGGAGCATGCGTCTTGTCCCGCTTTGGGCTGAAAGATCGGCAGACGAAAATTTAGTAGCAACGTGTGAGGCGAGCCGGATGGCGTCGCTTGCCGACGTCGAGCCGGTTCTGAAGGCTATCGACAGCTTCGAGACACCGGTATTGCCAAGTTTAACCGACTACAAACGATGCTACTGCCAGCCAGGCTTAACAGACAGTACCAACCAGGACGTTAGTCTTCTCGATGATCGAGAGGTCCGACGCAATCCGGTATACAGTTGGCGCGGCGGTCGGTGACTCAATAGCGAGCGTATCCTGGATCGTGAGGCGTTCGATGCCCTGCTTTAGTGACCTGATCGTATTCCCGTGGGCCACCACAAGAACCGATTTCCCTCTCAACAAGGGGGGGAACACTTCGCTTATCAAAAAGGGCAGAACCCTCGCGCTTATGTCCCGTATGCTTTCTCCCCCAGGTGGTGGAGTGCTGTACGAGCGGCGCCAAACCTGGACAACATCCTGGCCCCACCGCTCACGTGCCACGTTCTTGTTGATGCCGGTGAGCTGTCCGTAGTCGCGTTCGTTCAACTCGGTTCTCCTGATTGGCTCCAGCAGATCGCCGTTGGTTTCGTTCAAAATCGCTCTGCAAGTGTCAACTGTGCGCAAGAGGGCAGAGCTAAACGCAATATCGAACGAGATGCCGAGGTTCGCGAGCAGTGAGCCGGCTCGCCTGCTCTCAGACCAGCCCTCCTGTGTGAGCGGAACGTCGCTCGTACCCGAGAACTCCCCGCGCGCGTTCCCTTCGCTTTGGCCATGCCGGACAATCACCAGAGTGGACATTCATAACCCTCCCATCGATTTAGCGAACACGAATATTGTCGCACTATCGGACAATCCGTCAAGTGCGACTATGTGCAAGTGAAAACAAAACGATGCCGAAAAAATAAACGTCGAAGTATATATTTATTGACAGATTGTCTGATAGCTCATACCAATGCACTCCGCCGTATTGAGGAGAGTCCGGCACGGCTTGGGAAGGCAAGGCTCTCGCCTTAACAGACAATGCCGCCCAGAGCGGCCGGAGGAGGAATTTTCATGAAGAGACGTACATTTCTACAAGCGAGCGGGGCAATTGCTGTAGCCGGCACGTTCGGAATGCCGGGGATTCTTCGCGCCGACGACGCGATCAGTCTCCTACCTGACACTTGGCCCTCCGAAGGCGCCAACCCAATTGTCGACGCGGGTAAGTTCAAGAAGTCAGGCCCGTGGAAGATCGGACACAGCCACTACGGCCTCGCTGGTTCAACGCATACCTACCAGACGGCGTTTGAAGCCGAATATGAAATAAAAAAGAACAAGGATCGGATCGCTGATTACCAGTTCCGGAGCGCTGATCTCAATGCCTCCAAACAAGTTGCCGATATCGAGGATCTGATCGCCCAGAAGGTCGATGCGATCATCATCGCACCGCTAACCACCGGTTCCGCCGTCGAGGGCATCAAGAAGGCAAAGGCTGCTGGCATTCCAACCGTAGTCTATCTCGGACGCGTCGACACCGAGGAGTTTACGGTTCAGGTCCAGGGCGACGACTTCTATTTCGGGCGCGTGATGGCTCAGTTCCTCGTCGACAAGCTTGGCAACAAGGGCAAGGTATGGGTTCTGCGTGGCGTCGCCGGGCATCCCATCGATGCAGATCGTTATGCAGGCGCCATGGAAGTCTTCAGCAAGTCTGGACTTCAGATCACGTCGACCCAGCACGGAAGCTGGTCTTATGAGGACTCAAAGAAGATCGCCGAAAGCCTGTATCTCTCCGACCCCGATGTCGCGGGCATCTGGACCGATGGAGCCAACATGTCTCTTGGCGTTTTGGATGCCTTGCAGGAGGCTGGCGCCTCAACGATCCCGCCAATCACGGGCGAAGCACTTAACGGCTGGATGCGTCGTTGGAATGACGAAAAACTTTCCTCGATCGGTCCGATTTGCCCACCCGCTCTGTCTACTGCCGCGCTGCGGGCCGCCTTCGCCTTGCTGGATGGGAAGCCGATTCAGCGTAACTGGACGAACCGCCCCAAGCCGATCACCGACGAGACGCTCTCCCAGTTCTATCGCGCAGATCTCACTGATGCGTACTGGGCGCCGACCGAAATGCCGAACGAAAAGCTCCTTGATTATTTCAAGGCTTGATGAACTACGGGCACGATCACTCGTGCCCGTATCCCTGTCGAAGATGGAAATTCCCATGAGCACGCTTGTCGAGATGGTCGGCATCAACAAATCGTTTGGTTTCACGAAAGTCCTTTCGGACGTTCGCTTTTCCCTGGAACGTGGCTCCGTGCACGCTCTGATGGGGGAAAACGGCGCGGGGAAGTCCACCCTGATGCGTATTCTGGCGGGGGTATATCAGCCGGGCGCAGGAAGTGTTCGGCTCCGCGGGGAGGAAGTCAATTTCCGTTCCCCTAAGGAGGCACGGTTGGCGGGAGTGTCGACGGTGTTTCAGGAGTTTACCCTGATCCCCAATCTCACCGTTGCTGAGAACATGTTCCTGGGCCATGAACCTCGTCGCATTGACGGTTCGATCGATAGCGTCGAGGTAGTGAAACGCGCTCGCGCTTTGCTGGCTGACGTATTTCCACAGCTCGACGCAACTGCGATCGTCGAGACACTGACTGTCGCGCAGCAGCAGGCAGTAGAGATCGCGAAGGGACTTACGTCGAACGCGGACGTATTCATCTTCGACGAGCCAACGGCGGCGTTGAACTCGACCGATGTCGCGCATCTTTTCAAGGTTATCCGCGACCTTAAGGCTCAACATAAGGCTGTCGTCTACATCTCTCATCGCATGAATGAAGTCTTCGAACTATGCGACACCATCACCGTCA
This sequence comes from Rhizobium mulingense, assembly GCF_029194105.1. Lineage (NCBI taxonomy): Bacteria > Pseudomonadati > Pseudomonadota > Alphaproteobacteria > Hyphomicrobiales > Rhizobiaceae > Rhizobium > Rhizobium mulingense. The sequence goes on from NZ_JARFVE010000017.1 coordinate 13,176, forward strand.
TGAAAGATGGCGCTTGGGTAAGGACTGCAAGAGCGCAGGACTTCAACTTGCAAACGCTGGTAGCGACAATGGTTGGTCGCGAACTTCAGAACTTCTTTCCGCCGCGCTCGCAGGCCACCGGAGCGGCAATGCTGGAGGTTTCGGACTTGCGCCTCGACGACAGCAGCTCGACAGTCACTTTCGTTGTCAGAAAAGGTGAAATCATCGGGCTGGCAGGGCTCGAAGGACAGGGCCAGCGAGAGATAATGCGTGCCATTGTGGGCGTTGAATCGCCAAAGGCCATCGCCGTGTGGCGTGCCGGCCTCGACAACAGCATGCACGTGGTGAATGTAGGGTCAGGGTTCGCTCGCGCGGTCGCATCAGGAATCGGTTTTATCCCTGAAGACAGGAAGCAGGAAGGGCTGTTCCTGCGCCTGCCTATCTACGACAACATCGCGCTGGGAAAACAGCTCAATCGGAATATGGCAAGCGTTGCGTGGCGATCGGTGTCGAGGGTCCGCGAGGTGATCAAGTCGCTACGAGTTGCGGCCGCCGATCCCAATGCGCCCGTAGGTAAACTCTCGGGCGGGAATCAGCAGAAGGTGCTGCTGGGCCGCTGGTTGCTCTCCGGAGTGGACATCCTCGTTATTGAGGAGCCCACGCGCGGCGTCGACGTCGGTGCAAAGGCAGAGATTTACAGATTGCTGCGGGACTTCAGTGATCGTGGCGGTGCGGTCGTGGTTTCGTCGCGCGAGCACGCTGAGCTTATAGGGCTCTGCGACAGCATTTTGGTCGTTCATGACAGGAAGATCGTCGGGCAGATGTCCGCAGAGGGGGCGACCGAGGAAAGAATCCTCGAGACTGCGCTGGGGGCGAGTGCGTCACCGGATCCCCGTGCTGCGGTGCATTGAGGAGGATAACTTATGAATTCATTTGCCAGTCGCCTGAAGCTCCCTTATCGCGCGGGAGCGATCGGGCTTTCCATTGGAACGCTCCTGGTGATGGTTGTCGCCTCGGTAATATTATTGCCGGACTTCATGGATCCGGAGAATTTGTCTAATCTCCTGGCGCAATCGACGGTGCTCGTCATCTCGGCTCTCGGTCAGACGTTCGTCATTCTCACTGGCGGCCTCGACGTGTCGGTTGGGTCCGTCATCAGTCTAACGACGACGATCATGACGCTTGATCTTCCTGAGATAACCCGCGTGCTTATCTGCATCGCGGTGGCGATGGGGTTCGGAGTAGCGAACGGTTACGGTGTCGCGCGCCTCAATGTACATCCAATCATCATGACGCTGACAACAATGGGCATCGGCCAAGGTATCGCGTTGATCATTTTGCCAATCCCAGGTGGGCGCGTTCCGGAGTGGCTTTCCGGCTCGGTAGCCGGATCCATCGGCCCCGTACCTAACTCATTGTTTTGGTTGATCACGGCATCGCTCTTCGCATCCTGGATTCTCTATCGTCGTCCCTTCGGCCTCTACCTCTTCGCTTCCGGCGGCAATGACTTCAACGCACGGATGAACGGTGTTCCCGTCGAGCGCACCATCATCAAAGCGTATGTTCTTTCCGCTCTATTCGCATGCGCTGCGGGGATGTTTCTTGCAGGTCGCCTTGCATCGGGTGATCCTAAGGGCGGCGCTTCATTCGGGATTGAGTCTGTAACGGCTGCAGCATTGGGTGGGGTCCACCTCGCCGGGGGCATCGGAAGCATTGTGGGAACCGTCGTTGGCGCGGCGATCCTCGGGACAGTGAATAATGTGATGAATCTGGCCAACGTCTCTGCATTTCTTCAGTCGGTCGTCAAGGGTGTGTTGCTTCTCGTACTCGTCGTTTCGCAGCGACGCAAAACAATCGGACTTTGAAAGAGATGGACTTCTCGATGACCACATCAGACTCGAAAACTGAAGCACCATCTCGCTCATTGAGGGGTAAGAGCGCCATTTCGTGGATACTCGGGCTACCGCCCGCATACTATGTGCTCGCAATCCTGGTTGCGGTTGCTCCAGCAGTGAGCGCCACGCTCATAAATCCCAACTACTGGTTTGTAATCCTCAAGCAGTCAGCGCCGCTCGGGATCGCGGTGCTCGCCCAGTCGCTTGTCATGCGGGTGCGATCCATCGATCTCTCTGTCAGCGGTATTTTCGCCTTCGCGATCTATCTGGCCAGCTCGGGCCAGCTCAACAACTATCCACCGCTAATGACCGTCCTCATGCCTGTTGTGATTGGGCTAGCTGTGGGGGGTGTAAACGGAATACTCGTAGCATACGTGCGCGCTTCTGCCGTTATCTCCACACTAAGTGTTTCGGCCATTCTGATTGGGATCGTCCAATACATGAGCGCCGGCCGCGCGCCCGGTTCAACGCCAAGCTGGCTTCGAATACTTACGAGCGGCAATATCCACGGCCTTTCCTATTCCGTGGTCCTGTGGATCGTCATCGCCGCCCTGATTTCTATCGCATTTCGCTTTCTCATCGTCGGGCGTTACTTCAGGGCCGTCGGCGACAATCCGAGGGCGGCGGAAACTACAGGAATTCCGTTGGCACGTACGATTTTTGTCTCGCACACGCTCGCGGGCGCCCTGACAGGCATCGCGGCCCTGGTCCAGGTATCCGCGTTGGCGGTCGGCACCATCAAGCCAGGCTTCGACACCTTCATGAATGCGCTCGCCGCCACGATCCTCGGCGGTGTGACGTTCGGCGTCGACCGGGGCGGCGTCGCCGGGCCGTTCGTTGCCGTCGTTGCCTTCAGCTTCCTGTTCGCGATGCTGACCGTCTTCGGCATCCAGGAGCCGGGCAAGCTTATCGTCCAGGGCGTGATCATTGCATTTGCCGCAATCATCTACGGTGCGCGCGCGGGTCGCGTCTAGTCCGTCGGACCGATCAAGTCATTCCCGTAGCAATTGCGGGAGAACGCAGGAGAATATAATGGTGAAGATCACTGCGGCTGTCGCCGTGAAGCCAAAGAGCCCGCTGGAATTCCGTGAACTCGAACTGGCTGACCCCGAAGGCAACGAGATCCTGGTTCGCACGGTTGCGAGCGGGATCTGCCACACGGACTTGCTGCTTCGCGACGGTATTTTTGGCCCGCCGGCACCGGTGATCCCGGGGCACGAAGGCGTCGGCGTCGTCGAGGCGGTCGGACCAGAAGTTCAGAGCCTCAAAGTGGGTGATCACGTCGCACTGAGCCAGAGCTCATGCGGATTCTGCGCCGACTGCCGCCGTTCTCACCCAATGAACTGCCAAAACTATACCCAGTACAATCTTACGGGGCTTCGTCCGAATGGTAAGAAGGCATTGCTCTGCGATGAAGTTGGCATTGGCAGCAATTTCGTGGGCCAGTCGTCCTTTGCGACGCATATCCTTGCGACTGAAAACAATGCAGCGCTTTTGCCGAAAACAGACCTCGACCTTACCGACGCTGCGCCACTCGGGTGCGGCATGGCAACAGGTGCAGGAACAGTGATAAACGCGATGAAGCCGGAAATAGGGTCGACGATAGCCGTTTTCGGCGCAGGTGCTGTCGGCATGGCCGCCGTGATGGCCGCCAAAGTTCGTCGGTGCAGCAAGATTATCATCATAGATCTGAATCAGCAGAGGCTAGACATGGCCATGGGGCTTGGTGCCACACATGCGATCAACGGCAAAGATCCCGACGTAGTCAACCAGATCCATGCGCTGACGGGCGGCGGTGCCGACTTCGCGATCGACGCAGTTGGCATCATTCCGGTTATTCTGAACTCGATCAAGTGCACCCGTGCCGGCGGGCACGTTGTCTTGCTCGGCCTCGACGCGCTCGGGAACGACATTCCCATCCCCCTCGATCTAATGGTGTTCAATCGCAAGATCCAGGGTGCGATCCTTGGTGATCAGATTCCACAGCTGTTCATTCCGCAGATGATGGATCTTAATCAGGCTGGGCTTTTCCCCTTCCAAAAATTGATCACCAAGTATCCCTTCGAGAAGATCAACGAAGCGATCGCGGACGCCGAAGCCGGGCGAGTGATCAAGCCGGTCGTCGTTTTCAACTAGGAGCCAGCGCAAATGACATCGAAGAAGTCAGAGGAACAGCACCTTGTCGTGGAATTCAAAACCACGTCCCAAAATCGAAACCGCGTAAAAGAACTCCTTCAGGAATTCATTGGACCCGCCCGCGAAGAGTCTGGTTGTCTCTACTACGACCTCTACCAGCGGTCGGACGATCCGAACACTTTCATCATCTTAGACGGCTGGCAGAATGAGGCGGCTGTCGTTGGCCATGGCGAACATCCTAATGTCAAGCGGGTGCTGGAGCCTCTTCTTCCACTGTTGGTGAGTCCACCGTCGATTAATGTAAATACCCGTATCAGCGACTGATCGGGCGCAATGGCCATTTCTACGAGGCGCGCGCCCCGAGCGCGCAGGTTTGAGGGAGACGAAATGGATACGCATCGAGTTGTCGTAGTCGGCGGTGGCTTTGCCGGACTCCAGTTAGCGAAGGACCTCGAGTGTCCCGACACTTCCATAACGATCGTCGACAGGCGCAACCATCACCTCTTTCAACCGCTCCTCTACCAAGTTGCCACGACTGTATTGGCAACCTCGGAGATAGCTTGGCCCATCAGAGCATTGTTCAGAGGACGAAAGGATGTATCGACGCTGCTGGGCGAGGTTGTTGGCGTTGATACCGAGGCACGCGTAGTATCGCTCAAGGATGGGAATGCTATTCCCTATGACACGCTCGTTCTCGCGACAGGTGCAAGGCACGCCTATTTTGGCCGGGACGAGTGGGAGCCGTTTGCGCCCGGGCTAAAGGCACTCGAAGACGCGACGACCATCCGGCGGCGGCTTCTTCTCGCGTTTGAGAAGGCCGAATTGGAGGCTGATCCCGAACGGCGGAAGGCAATGCTCACGTTCAGCATAATCGGAGCAGGCCCGACAGGCGTGGAGATGGCTGGGATTATAGCGCAACTGGCCCAACGAACCCTTGTTGAGGAGTTCCGTAGCATCGACACCAGATCGGCGCGCATCCTTCTCATCGAGGCAGGTCCACGTGTCCTACCCGTGTTCCCGGAAGCACTTTCGAGATATGCCGAGCAGTCGCTAATCAAGATGGGCGTCGAAGTGAGAACAGGCATTCCCGTGACGGCATGCAACGAGAACGGCATCGCGATCGGAGATGAGTTCGTTTCAAGCCGGACCGTCATCTGGGCTGCGGGGGTGCAAGCGTCGAACGCCGCCGCCTGGGTCGGTGCTGAAAAGGACAGGGCGGGTAGGGCGGTCGTGCAGCCAGATCTGACTGTTGGCGGTAAGCCCGAGATTTTTATTATTGGAGATACTGCCTCCGTGAAGGCCGCTGATGGAACACCCGTCCCCGGAGTGGCTCCCGCCGCCAAACAGCAAGGCAAATATGTCGCTTCGGTAATTGAAGCACGACGTCTGGGTACACCCACTCCAAGTGCGTTCAGATATAGGCATCTGGGAAACCTGGCTACCATCGGGCCGAATTCGGCTGTTATCGACTTCGGGAAGATCCGGCTCAAGGGCGGAATTGCATGGTGGATTTGGGGGCTTGCCCATATCTACTTCCTGATAGGTACGAGGAGCAGATTGGCAGTTGGACTAAGCTGGCTATGGATCTTTGTTTCCGGCCATCACTCCGCACGTTTGATCACGCAAAAAGAAACCTTAAAGGATGAGGTTTAGTCGCTAGCGCGAGCACGCCCGAGTCTGCTGGGCCGTGAATGGAGACCATCAAAGGCCAGACATTTGGGAATCGGTTGCGAAGCGATGGTTGGCAGCAGGTAACAATTCTGTCGGAGTTCCATATATAACAATGATTGATCTTCGCACTATCAACTTAGGCGACTTCGACTGCGTCGAATTCACGGCGAGGACTGGCCGCGACAAGTCAATTGCCCTGTCCGCCTGTCGTTAGCGATAGGCGGGCCTCATGCTTGAATACCGTTTCGGGAAGGAAGTGATGATGTGGAGAGTTGAGAGTGTCCCCCTCTAAGATTGACCATTTCTCGCTCAAAGGTACCTGCAGCGAGGAACTCGCGGCAGCGCTTTCGAGGCTTTCCCCGCAATCTGAAGCGCATGTACATGGCGATAAGACGATCGCCTACGATGTACATGCGATTACCAATGGTCCGATTGCAGTTATTGCCGCGCACTACGAGGGCGACCTAACGGTCCAGCACCGGGGACCGGCGGAGGCAAACATCATCATGCTTCCACTACATGGGCGATCGGTCGTTACCGTTGACGGCAGACAAATCCCGTCAGAGGGAACGCGGGGCGTTTTCGTGAACAGTATGTCGGCGAGTACGACCCAATTCATTGGGCCCAGGAAACATTTGGGGCTTAGGATCGCCCATGATGAGCTGACGCGCCGTTTGGGATGTCGGCTCAATACGCCAATAAGAGGCAGCCTCGATTTCTCGCCAGAAATCGACCTATCGGTCGGGTTCGGCTCCCTTTTGGTTCAACTGGTACCAGTGCTGTATGCTGGATTACGAGACGGAACCCTCCTTCAATCACCGATAGCACTTCATCACCTCACTGAAACGACGATGGAGCTTTTGATCGAAGCTGCGCAGCATCGCTACTCATCTGAGTTATGCCGCGTTGCTGAATCACCCTTACCCAAGGCCGTTAAGCGGGCGGTCGACTATATGCGTGCCAATATTACTCGGCCGCTATCTCTTGAGGAAATCGCAACGGCTTGTGGCGTAAGCCGACGCACTCTTCAAAGCGGTTTTCGCAACTTTCGGAATACGACCCCTCTGGCATTCCTGCAGCACCTACGGTTGGAATTAGTGCATCAGGAACTGATGACAGGCGAACCTGGCCTCTCGGTCACGCAGGTCGCTCTGAAATGGGGCTTCGTGCATAGAGGCAGATTTTCTGCGGACTATCGCAAGCGCTATGGGGTACTTCCCTCGGAAACATTGCGTATATCATAAGCAGATTGCGCCGACCGAGCTACGATCAGCCGGCACGCTCGACCGTCCTCAAGGCTTGTAGCAACAGCACTCTCCAGAAAAGCCGACTGCCTCGGCCCAAGATCTGTCTTGCAGATGATCCCCTGAACGCGACGATGTTCCGATCTGCGCAACGCAGTTCAAGACCACTACAGGGGTTAATCTTATAGTAATTATGCCGAGGTCATCTCACACATAGCGGTCAATGTCGCAATGTTCTGGACCGCGTCGCTAATGGAAGCCGGTGTAATTTATAGTCGTCTATGAGGAACATATGTCGAGACTGCCGCTATCTCTACTTTTAATGATTTTGGCAATTATCCCGTTGACGGCGTTCGTAATCATCGGAGTATCAACATCACTGGGATATTACCGAGAATACTCTACCTTCCGCAGCGCACAAACAACGCAGCGACTTGGGCGGGAAGGCGGATTCCTCGCCCAAGCTATAGCGGCGGAAGCGTTTGCAGGCGCCGACGTGCGTCGGGCAAAGCAAGCTGCATCGGACAGGGCTTTTACAGCGGTCTTTTCCGCTTACGACTCTTGGAAAAAGGCATTCGACGATCCGGCCATAGAACGGGCGGTACAGATCATTCGTGAAAGGCGGGACAATATCGATAGCTTCCGCCGGCGCGTCGATGACGGAACGGCTAGCGAGGCGGAGGGAGCTGTTGCTTTGCGCCCAGCTGCCCTTGCGGGCTTGGAGCTCGTCCGTCGCACTGGGGCGACTGTCAATGATTTGGATTTAGCACGCCAAATTACCGGTTTTCACGCGCTCATGCAGATCACGGAAGCTAGTTTGCTGGAGATCAGGCCCGGCCGAGCCTACGTCAAAAATTCAGCCATGTCCGTCGATCTATTTTCGTCCCTCTTACAGTCAAAAAATCTAAAGCAGCTTTATGTGCCTGCGATGCAGGAATTTCTCCCCGCCGATCTCGTCAAATCTTATGACGACTTCGAGGCCAGCGCCGCAGGCAAGTTCATCGCGGGCGTTCGCGATCAGATGTATGCAAACCAGCCGGGCGTTTCCTTCCCCCCCGAGACGTTGGATCGATGGAATGAAATCACCCAACAGCGGGCTGCTTTGTTGACCGCACTCATTATGCGCACCGGCGACGAGTTGGACGAGATGGCATTTCAGCGTTACGCCGATCTTCGCAATGCCTTTATCGGCTACTCCGGCGCCACGCTTCTGATCATGTCTACGGTACTCATTTTGTGCATTTCGGTCGTTCGGAGAATTTCAAGCTCCATTCGGACTCTGACAAGCCGAATGAAGGCACTCGCAGAAGGCGATACGTCGGCGCCGGTGCCCTTGACGATCCGACGCGACGAGATCGGGGACATGGCGCGTTGCCTTGAGTTTTTCCGCGGCGCGGCCATACAGAAAAGTAACCTGGAGACATCCGCGGAAGCTGAGCGCATTCGTTCTGACCAAGAGAAGCTGGATATTCAGGTAAGGGCGGAAAAAGAAGCAGAAGAGCGCCTCATCCGAGCGACGACGGCATTGGCAACCGGGTTGAAGCGGATGGCGGATGGAGACTTGATTTATGAGATTGAGGAGCCGTTAGCGCCACAGTTTGAAAGTTTGCGCAGGGATTTCAACGCTTCCATTCGTCAGCTCCGGGACGTGCTTGTTACCGTCGGCCATTCAGTTGAAACGGTCACGAATGGCAGCTCGGGCGTCTCGGCCGCATCTGAAAATCTTTCAAGACTCACGGAGCAGCAGGCGGCTTCGCTCGAGGAAACTGCAGCGGCGTTGGAGGAGATAACCGTCAACGTTGCGTCGACCACGAAGAGGACGGCTGAGGCGCGCGGAGCCGTCCAACAGATGCGAGATCATGCGGAAATGTCCGGTCGGGTTGTACGCGATGCTATCGGCGCCATGAATCGCATTGAAAACTCCTCCAAGCAGATTTCCCAGATCATCAGCGTCATCGACGCGATCGCCTTCCAAACGAACCTCCTGGCGCTGAACGCCGGCGTCGAAGCAGCGCGTGCTGGCGACGCGGGAAAAGGCTTTGCGGTTGTTGCCCAGGAGGTCAGGGAGCTTGCACAGCGCTCAGCGACAGCGGCAAAAGAAATCAAGGATCTCATCGGCAATTCAGCTCTTGCCGTCGACGAAGGCGTAAGGCTCGTGAGTGAAACCGGATCGGGCCTGAGAACGATTGAAGAGCTTGTGCAGGATGTAAATCTTCATATGGACGCAATCGCAACGGCCTCCCAGGAACAATCGTCGGGCCTGCGCGAGATCAACGGCGCGGTTAACCATATGGACCATGCCACTCAAGAAAATGCGAGCATGGTCGCGGAGATGAATACTGCAGGATCGCACCTCGCTCAAGAGAGCCAAAGCCTAGCCGCACTGTTGAAACATTTCCACTTCAAAGACGAGAGCGGGAAGCCACAGAAGGTCACGGGCGAACTTGGGAAGAGCTTCCCGCCCGGTCAGACAATGGTTGACCGCGGAGACTATCCGATGCGCCGTGGTAACCTGGTGCTCGCGCCTTCGAATGATGATTGGCAAGCGTTCTAAATGATATGGGCGGCGTCGCCGACCACATGCAAATACACGTCTTTGATGATTCTGAATGAGAGCGATATCCCGGTGGGGTAGCGGCATGGTACTCCGCCAAATGACTTGTGCGGTCCTAACAAAATGCTGGCTTGACGCATGATTGCTCAGCCACGTGACAAAGCAGGACAGGCACATGAAACACGTACGTCAATCGGAACGCACATCCCGCCCCGAACAGCCTGTGGAAGTGCAGATGGCGACTGATGCTCAAATCGACCAGGGGCGTGGAGCCTTCCGCAACGCGGTCAATGCCAGCCCTCCGCTTGCCACGGGCACGGCCCCGCCATTTTCGGAAGCCTCCGTTGTCCGGCCATCGGACGGTCACGACGCAGATGTCGCAAGTCTGAAGCAACCGTTTGAGAAGGCTTTCCGGGCGAATCCCCGGCATCCTGCGACAAACGTCGACTTGCCATTCAACGCCGAAGAGATGTCCAGTGCCGTCGTACTCGACGCGATCCCGTTACCCGTCTTCTTCAAAAACAGAGATGGGATACACCTTGGTTGCAACAGGGCCTTCGAAAGCTTCTCCGGCCGCTCAAAGGGAGATATTATCGGAAAAACCGTTTTCGATTTGGTGCCCGCACCCATAGCCGAGACGTATGCCGCGTTGGACGAGGCGCTTTTTGCAAATGGCGGTGTTCAGCAATATGAAGCAAAGGCCACCACCGAGAATGGTGGTGTCGTTGATCTTTTACTCAGCAAGACCGCAATCACTGATATCGCTGGTAACAGGATCGGCTTGGTTGGCGCGATGTTGGACATCACAGAGCGAAAACGTGCGGAGCATGATCTCAAAGAGGCTCTTGAATTCGCAGAGGGAATTATTGCCGCCATTCCTGACGTTCTGTTCGAGGTAAATGCCGACGGTCGCTACCTGCAGGTCTGGGCAAGGAATCAGGAGATCCTGGCGCAGCGAAAAGAAGTGCTGCTCGGCAAGCTTGTCCGCGATGTGCTCCCTCCAGATCAGGCCGACATCGCTATGCTGGCTCTTGAAGAAGCCGATGAAACCGGCGCCTCCTACGGTCGTTGTGTCCGTATAGCCCTACCAAACGGCGAATCCCGTTGGTTTGAACTGTCGGTCGCAAGGCGACCAAGCAGCAATCACTCAACCGTCACTTTTCTGGTGTTATCTCGCGATATTACCGAACGAAAGCACGCCGAGGGCACGACTATTGAAGCTCGGGCTCGCCTCCTAAGTGTCCTGCAGACCATTCCGGATATGGTATGGCTGAAAGACGTAACAGGCAAATATCTGTTGTGCAATCATGCCTTCGAAGAATTGGTCGGCAAGGCAGAAGCGGAAATCGTCGGGAAAACGGATTATGACCTGTTTACTCCCGAACTCGCCCAATTTTTTCGTGACAAGGATGAGGAGGCCATGCAAGCCGGCCGTATTCTCATCAATGAGGAACGGTTTACCGCTCACGAGGACGGTCGATCAACGCTTTTGGAGACTCGTAAGGTTCCGGTATTCACGGGGGGAAAGCTGATGGGGATCCTCGGCGTCGCCCGCGATATCACCGAACTGGACACGTCCCGTAAGAAAATCCATCAGATGGCATTCTACGATTCTCTGACCGGCCTGCCTAACCGGACACTTTTCAATGAACGGCTACGCGAGATGATCGGGGACGCGGCTTCGGCGGGCCAGCGAGCCGGGGTGATGCTGATCGACATGGACCATTTCAAAGCGATCAATGACACTATGGGACATCCCGTTGGTGACGAGTTGCTGCGGCAGGTGGCGACACGCATGAAAAAAGGCGTCCGTGCCAGCGACACCGTGGCGAGACTCGGTGGAGATGAATTTGCAGTCTTGCTGCCCAATGTTCAGGACAATGACGATTTGGCTCAAATTGCCAGCAGAATGCTTGCCGCATTCGGCGAACGCTTCATGCTTTCCGACAGGGAGATCTTTGTATCCTGCAGCATCGGGATATCGGTATTTCCAAATGACGGCGACGCTCCCGACGATTTGGTGAAATATGCGGATTCTGCGATGTATTTGGCGAAGCGCTCGGGGCGTAGCAACTTCCGCTTCTACTCAAAGGATCTCACGATTGGGGCTGAAAAGCGCCTAGCGCTAGAATCAGACCTACGCCTAGCTTTGAAACATGAGCAACTTGAACTCCATTATCAGCCAAAGGTCCTATTGGACAACGGAAAGGTGATCGGTTCAGAAGCACTGCTACGATGGCATCATCCGAAGATGGGAATGATCCCTCCGGGAGAATTCATAGGTGTCGCCGAGGAAACGGGATTGATCATCGATCTTGGACGATGGGTGCTGCATGAGGCGTGTTGCACGGCTGCCGTCATGAATGCAGATGGACTGCCCCCGCACAAGATTGCGATAAATTTGTCTCCTAAGCAGTTTCAATGCCCGCGTTTGTCGCAAACGGTGGCGGACGTATTGCAGGAAACCGGTTGTCGTGCGGAGTGGATCGAGGTTGAAATAACTGAGAGTCTCCTGCTCCATAACTGCGAGGGCGTTTCGACGACACTCTCTCAATTGCATGCGAGCGGAATTTCCATAGCGATCGATGATTTCGGCACCGGCTACTCATCTCTGAGCTATTTGGCTAACTTTCCCATTGATACCCTCAAAATTGACCGGTCATTCATCAATCGATCCGACAAGCGAAGTAGAGAACTGGTCAAGGCAATTCTCTCAATTGCGCGCTGCCTAGGGCAAAATGTAGTCGCTGAGGGCGTGGAGACGGTCGATCAAGAAAAATTCTTGGCTGAAAGCGGCTGCGCTGTGGCACAGGGGTTCTACTATAGCAAGCCCATCCCGAAGTCCGAACTTCTCGCTGCAAACGCAGTGCCCGAGTTCTCTCGCGGTGATTCCCATCTTACGCCGATGCCCGCAGAGGAAGGGGTGGCACTCATGCGCTTGCCTCCCGCATCTGTTGGGACCCGAACCGCGTGAAGCCTACGGCTAACAGCGCGCAGGATCCACGCCACCTGCGGCGCTGTTTATACCGCACTCATCCAACGGAAGCCCAAACTACTCTGGGCGATTGGATAAAACGCGGACCAATAGGAACTACTTAAAACTTCAGGTGCTTTGATGTTCCGAAATATGCAGGCCCTGTACCGAATTGCGCGACGAAACATACGTTGACGTGTTTTCGCTTTCGATTGCCATTGCAAAGACTTGCCCAGTACAATCTACTATTCTGCGTCAATATCGTCAAAAGCATAACCGTGCAAAAGCTCATCCCATTTCCCCATCCGAATAGAAATTCTGCGGATTTGAAAAGTTCAACTGCGAATTCGAATGGCTCCGGACATTTCGACATCATCCAATCGCTGAAATCGGAACTTCACGATTTGGCTAGTGCCGTAAATCAGTTGGAGGCGCTATGTGAGTCATACCGATCCCAAGCTGATACGTGCTCGCAACCTGACTGAACGACTGAGCGTCCGCGCTTGTCATCGTATTCCCTATGACCCTCTCTGGGCGTGGCGGCCAGTGGTTCGTTGAATCTTGCCAAACGTTCCCGGATCCCACCACTTCCCGAACACGGGAGCTTCAATTCGATCAACTCGAAACTTTCGGCCATTTGAACGGGTGGCGGAAAAAAACGCCAGCGATTGCGCCGTGATTTCGTAATGGTTCTGCCTATTTGCTGAAGGCGGTCGGCCGATTGGAATGCTCCATCAGACCTCAACTTACCGGCAGCAAGGACTGCAGGTTCGATAGCTTCTTTTCGTGGATGAGGATATACGGATCCTCGAACTCTACCCGCATCTTGTCCTGGTTGGCGACGAAGTAGGGGCTGAGGTACGGGTCGAATTGCATGCGCGCGAAGACTACGAGTTTGGTCTCGGCGGTCTTGGCTTCCTCGACGAAATGGCACTCTCGTTGCTAACCTTCTCCATTGCGTCGACGAGGAACGGCCGCGCAAGGTCGATGCCACGCTTCGGGTCCATCGATTCATCCCGGACGCTCCCGCCTTGCGTAATAGACTGGATTTTTCATTTCTGCCTGGGTTTCAAACCTGTCTCGCCGTGGTGTTGCTGCATCCCGTCCTGCCCCGGCTTTTGGTCCTGCCAGGCTCGCGCTGCCCGCAACGGCTTTGCCGTCCTTCACTTCGTTGCGGCCCTGCGGGTGCTGGCCGCACTTGCAGCCTGGCTTTTGGACCGCCGTAGCAGGTCGCGATGGCCGCGACCTCGAACGGAGGTTCAGAGATGAACAGGCAGCAATCCAATCAACGATCCGATATCTACAGCCGCATCACCACCAAGATCATCGCCGATCTCAAACAGGGCGTCCGTCCATGGACCAAGCCATGGACGACGGGAGGCTGGACAGCCGAGGTCAGCCGGCCACTGCGCCACAATGGCCAACCCTACACCGGCATCAATGCTCTGCTCCTCTGGTCTGAAGCCATCGCCCGCGGCTTTGCATCACCAAGGTGGATGACGTTTCGCCAGGCAATCGAGCTCGGCGGCGCCGTCCGCAGGGGCGAAACCGGCACGACCGTCGTCTTCGCCAGCTCTTTCATCCGCGCCGAGACGACGGAGACAGGCGCCGAAATCGAACGCGACATCCCCTTCCTCAAAACCTACACCGTGTTCAACACCGACCAGATCACCGGCCTTGATGGCCTTGCCCATTCCATCGCGCCTGACCAGGATTGGATGAGCCGCATCGGTGCTGCCGGCCGCTTCTTTGCCAATACCGGCGCCCTGATCCGCCATGGAGGATCGGCGGCCTATTATGCTGCTGCCCGTGACTACATCCAGATGCCGTGCTTCGACGCCTTCCGGGACGATGCATCCTATGTCGCCGTTCTCAGTCACGAGATGACGCACTGGACCGCTGCACCGCGAAGGCTCGATCGGGATCTCAGCCGCTATGCGAAAGACAGGAGCGAACGCGCCCGCGAAGAGCTCATTGCCTTATCTTGACAGTCTGCACTAACTCTTGGCTTCATGCTCAGGTTGATGCACTCGCTGACGGAGGCGCTTTCCAGGCCGGACGCAGCGCTCCCAAATAGCTGGCGGAGGCCGGCCTGGAGAGTGCCGGGCAAGTTGAACTCCTTCGTTGATTCTGGGCTCCCCGGATGGGGGTCCGGGGGAAGGTTGAGCAACTTGTGGACAATGTAATCGCAGCTTTGAGTATCACCATTCAGGAGCGCAGATCATCGGCGGGGCTTGATGCCTATGTCCCGATGATCCTCTGCGATGGGGCGCTATACGATCCTGATCTGGATCGCTTTTTCCGCGACCTCCCTCTCAACGGCGTTCGCTCCCGCCATTCTCTTCGTGCCTATGGCTACGACGTTCTCGTCTGGGTTCGTTTTCTTTCGGAAGCCTGCGCGAAGACGATATGGCAAGCCGACCGGCATGATGTTCTTGCCTATCACCGCGTCCAGCGCCGCGCCGACGCTGGACAACGCATCTCCGCTGCCTCGTGGAACCGCGCCGTCGCCTGCCTCGACCGGCTATATCGCTGGGGTGTGCAGGAAGGACTGATCGCGGAAGCACCCTTCACGCATCGCTCGGTCTGGAGGCAGGGGTACGCTGGGCGGCGGTCGCAGGTGGCAGCGCGGAACGATGCCTATGAGCCCGCCGCGCGTCGAACCGACGTCAGTTTCGTCACGCTCGATGACTACCGACGGTTTCGGGACGTCGGCCTCAAAACGCTTTTGCCTGACGGCCACGTACGCCCTGGCGCCCGAGATCGCAACGGTATCCGCAATGCGCTGTTCGCCGATCTCCTGGTGACGACAGGTCTTCGGCTGGAAGAAGCATCATCCCTCTTCACCTCCGATCTCGGTTTCGGCGATCAGCGTCCGGGCCGTCAGGTCTGGCTGGATTTGGCGGATGCCCAGACCAAGGGTGATCGCGGTCGACAGATCCTCGTTCCCGCTCGACTGCTCCAGCAGGTGCGCGCCTATGTCGGTGTCGAACGTGCTCATGCCGTCACGAAGTTCCAGCAACGCTCTGCGTGGCGGTCGATCGACCGACCGATCTTCGTTCATCGGGATCGGCATGCTGCCCGGCTGCGGTTGCTTGATGGCGGCGATATCGCACTCGACCTGCTCGATCCGGAGGAACGCGGTCGGATCATTGTCTGCGACAGCGACGGCACGCCGAGCGAACCGGCGATATTATGGCTTTCGGAGATCGGCTTACCGGTGCAGCCGAACTCCTGGGAAGTCGCTTTCGCCCGTGCCTCCAGCCGGTGCAGATCCTTCGGTTTCGATATCAGCATCAGCCCGCACCAACTCCGTCACACCTTCGCCGTTCACATGCTGGCGATGCTCATTCAGCATCGCCTCCGCGATGCTGCCTTGCCTGCCGGGCCGATGGAGGGATATCGGCAAGTTCTTGGCGATCCTCTCCAGCAGGTGCAACGGCTTCTGGGCCATGCCAGCCTGACGACAACATATATTTACCTGGACCACATCGCGACGCGCTCCGATACCGTCGATGCGGCTGTCGAAGAACTCCTGGGACTGCTCCCCTCGGAGGCCACGCTATGAGGGGGCGCCCACGCAAGGGAACTGCGGTTCGTTTTGCGCCAGCCGATGGCGTTGTTCTTCCACACGCCAGCGATCCGGTGCTGGGTCTGCGCTTCAACATCGAGGCGCGGTATGGCGGGTCCGTCGAAGTTGATCTTGTCGGCGAGCATCCTAGACCCTTCGCCCTCGCGTTTGCAGGGGCTCTGCGCCGGCAGTCCGAGCTTGGTGGTCCGCTCGGCGCGCGGAGCACGATCAAGCAACACCTCCAGGCCTATCTCCGCTTTTTCGCATATCTGCGCGAGCATTCCACGGTAAAGACGCCCGCCGATCTGCGCGCAGATGATATCGATGGGTATGAGGATTTCCTCGCATTCGTCGGGATGACCCCGATCCACCGACACACTGTTCTCGCCAAAGCCATCCTCGCCCTGCGCTCGATAGACGCCGACCAGCCAAGGCTTCTGGATGAAGGTGTTCGTCGTCGCCTCAGCTACACTAGCTCACAATCCGCCGGCCGATCCCGACCGCGTGATGCCTATAGCCCGTTCGTTGCAAGGCAGCTTCGCGACGCTGCCCGTGGCGATATCGCCAGGATATTCCGGCGGATCGGGAAGCCGCTGGATGAAGACGACAACTATCCCAACCTTCGCAGAGTGACCGACGAGGCCAATGCCCGGATCGTCGCGTCCGGCAGGCTCAGCAGCGCAGACCCCGCCTTCAAAAGCCTCTATTTCATGAGGCTGCGGCGTGGTCTTCCGGTCTCGACCCTGGCCGAGGATCTACATGCAGGTTTCCATCTGCGTGCAATGGATATTCCTCCTCTGCTGACCTTCCTGTCACTGGAGACCGGCCTTGAGATCGAGTGCTGCAAGGCATTGACGGTCGACTGCCTTCAGAATCCCGGACCCGGCACGATCGAGATCGCCTATGTGAAGCGGCGGGCCCGCGGCGCTGAGCACAAGCACATCCGCGTCCGTGACGGTGGGATCGGAACACCGGGCGGTCTGATCCGCAAGCTGATCGAGGCAACGGCATTCACACGGCAGTTCGTGCCGAGCGAGAATCTTTGGCTCTATTATTATACCGGGCCTACGCAGCTCCGGGCGGGTATCGAGCATCCACATGAGCTCGTCGACCGATGGACCGCAGGCCATGGGATCGTCGATGACAATGGTGAACCTCTTCGTCTCGTTCTTTCCAGGCTGCGCAAGACCCACAAGGCGCTCTGGTATCTGAAGACCGAGGGTCATATGACCCGTTTCGCAGTCGGACATACGCCGGAGATCGCCGCTCGCCACTACGCGGATATCCCCTCGCTGCGACCGCTGCACGAAGCCACCATTGCCGAGGCATTCTCAGAAGTCGCGGCCGCTGCAGGTCCGATCGTTGTGGCGCCCGCCCGGGAAGATTCCTGGCGGCAATGCGATGCGACGCCGGAAGCGCGCGAGAACCGAGACGGTATCCTCAGTGGCGAGCAGGACGTTTGGCTGGCGGCATGCTCCGGGTTTGACCGCAGCCCGTTCGGAGACTCAGGCGAGCCTTGCCCGCAACCGTTCTGGGGCTGTCTCGAATGCCGTAACGCTGTCATCACCGCGCGCAAGCTGCCGGCTATCGTCGCGTTCCTGCGGTTTATCGAAGAGCAGCGGGCGGGTCTCTCCGCGGCGGATTGGGCCATGAAGTTTGGGCGTGCCCATGCTCGCATTGCCGGGCAGGTTCTGCCGGCATTCCCCGACAGTGTGGTTGCCGCAGCCCGTCGCGAGGCAGAAGTGCATCCCCTCTATCTCCCTCCGGAGGCCCGCCAATGAGGGGACTATCGTCAGCAGCCCGGCAACACGATCTGCGCCCGGTTCTCGCGACCGCTCCGTTGAAGCCTGGTTTCGATCGGGACGCTCTGTCGCGCTACAGTGATCCGAGCTGGGATCTCGGCCCGGCCGTGTTTCGGGAGAGCGCCCGTCGCTGTCATGTCACCGTGCATCTCGGGTCTGTCGGGGATACGAGCGTCCGCGAGGCGTTGCGCGAACTCCTCTATGCCCGGCTGAACGTCGATCTGCCGGGTCACCGCAAGATACTTCCTCCCGGCAGTGTCCGGCAGGCGTTCAACCGAGCGCGGCGCTTCTTCGATTTCGTGCGTGATGAACTCGGTGCTGTCGATCTTCACCTGGTCGATCAGCCACTCCTGGACCGATATGCCCGCCATCTCAGTGCCGATCGGGCCCGTCGGCCCGTCATTGTCGCGCAATTACTGGAAGTACCTGCCGATCTCTTCCTTTATCGCGACCATCTGCCCTCCGGAGGACTGCGGTTTCAACCTTGGTCCGGAAGATCACCTGCGCGTGTCGCGGGCTATCGTCACATCTGCGAGAACCGAACGCCGCGCATTCCCGAGACAATCATCTCACCGTTGCTGGCTTGGTCGATCCGGTATGTCACCGAGTTCGCCGCCGATATCTTCGCAGCCCGCGAGGAGATGGACCACCTCGAAGCTCACTGCACCTCACTCATCGAGCAGGACAGCGTTCTCGAACGTAATGACCGGCGGCGCCAGCAGCGTAAGCGGCTTGAGGATTATTTCGGGCGGCTGCGCAGTGAAGGTCGCGGGGTGCCGGTCTGGGGCACTGCCCATAACGGCATGTTTCTCCGGCATCCCGAGACAGGAGAGCTGTCGCCACCCGTCAACGCCCACCTGCTTCACCTGCACATCGGTATCGACACGCTGGCCGAGCCGAAGATGCACATTCAACTCACGAACGGCGCTCCACGCCAGATCAGAGCTGCGGTGCTCGAGCTCGGTGTCGAGACTGGCGGCATGGATACACCCATCTCCATTCTTCCAGAGACCGGCAAGCCCTGGCGGTCTCGCTTCGATGCCAAGACCCTGGCGGCGGAAGAGCGCATGCTGCAATCAGCGGCCTATATTCTCTGTGCTTATCTGACCGGCATGCGAGATTGCGAAGTCCAGGCGATGCAGCGTGGATGCGTTTCTCTGACGCGCAGCGACGACGGCGTGATCATGCGCCATCGCGTGCAATCCGTCGCCTATAAGGGCAAGTCTGCCCAGGGTGAACCTGCCGAGTGGGTCACCATCGAGCCCGTTGCCAGAGCTGTCGAGGTTCTGGAACGCTTGTCTTTTCGGGTCGCTTCCGCCCGCGGCCTGATGACGCTCTGGCCCGTTCTGATCGCAAGGCCTGTTTGCAAGGACCACCTCTCGGCTGAGATCGTCCGCCAGCTCAACCGATTCCGAGATCACCTCAACGACCTGTTCGGAACACCCGACGAGCCAGCGGTCCCGAGCGGACCAGGTGGACAACCCTGGCGTATTACGACGCGGCAGTTCAGACGAACGATCGCATGGCACATCGCCAATCGTCCCTTCGGCACCATCGCCGAAATGATCCAGTACAAGCATGCCTCCGTCGCCGCTTTCGAAGGATATGCCGGCTCCAGCCGTTCCGGTTTCAGGGCGGAAGTCGAGAACCAGCGTAGCCTCGGCCAGCTCGACGACCTGTTGATCTATTTCGACGAGCGGCAGGCCGGAGCCAGGCTGTCGGGGCCTGCGGCGGTGCGGATCGCGAAGACGCTCGACAGCGTATCGGATGATCTCGGGCCGCTTCCGGCCATGATCGCTGATCGCGCCCGACTGCGCACCATGCTCGCGAGCCTCGCGCGGACCCTTCATGTCGGCGTGCTGGCCGATTGCTTCTTCGATCCCGGCATGGCCATGTGCCTGAAGCAGGCCACCAACAACGACAACAAATCGCCGCTAACAGCACTTTGCCAGCCAACGCGCTGTCCAAACGCCTGCATCACCGCTCGGCACCTGCCAGCATGGAAACGTATGGCTGACGATACTCGAAGCTTGTTGAAAGAGAAAAGGCTGTCAAAATTGCAACGGGAAGTACTAAGAAGTGAGCTTGGTCGCATACAGGCAGTTCTGGAGGGAGGGGGGCAATGACAGATTATATTATCCGTGCGTCATTACACGACGAGGCGAATGAGGGGTGGGTCTGGGTCGAAGATTTCCCGTCC
Organism: Rhizobium mulingense; assembly: GCF_029194105.1. Classification (NCBI taxonomy): domain Bacteria; kingdom Pseudomonadati; phylum Pseudomonadota; class Alphaproteobacteria; order Hyphomicrobiales; family Rhizobiaceae; genus Rhizobium; species Rhizobium mulingense. The sequence continues at coordinate 33,202 of NZ_JARFVE010000017.1, forward strand.
CGAAGTTTGATAAAAATAATCCATCAGACAAATGATCGGAGCGTCGTTTGTCAGACCAGAAAGTTCGATAAGAACTTCTTGGATCGCTACAATGCCGAGGGTGCTGGCCGTATAGAGATCAACGAGCTGAAGCAAAACACCATCGTGATGTCTGGGTGGTATCGAGATGCCTTGGGAGGCTTTGGCACTACCGACAAGGATAACGAAACTGGCAAGGTAACACTCAATTTATGCCCGCTCGGGTGCTGGAAACCCTGGTACCAGATGCGTGCTGCGTCACATCATCCAGATATCGTCGTGAGGTTAGGGGTTCGTCTCGGTGCTATAGGAATCTGGGCGGGATTACTTAGCATTTGGCTGGGTCTGCTATCAATCGTTCAGCCCGGCGGATGTGCCAAACCGATAGCAGGGGTCAGCGGTCTTGTCGTGCTGCTCCTAGCGGGCTTCTTCCTAGTTGCTGCATGCTGGCCACCGAACACATCGCCAAGAGGCCGCCATGAGTGAACGAATTGCAATCCTCGGATGGGGCTCTTTGCTATGGGACGGGCGCCCAGATTTCGATAATTGGCATGGGCCGTGGCAATTCGACGGGCCGGTCTTGAAGATCGAGTTCTCACGTATTTCGTCGTCTCGCCTCGGAGCATTGACGCTTGTGCTGGATCCGATGAATGGCTCCGATAACCAGGTTGCCTATTGTCAAAGCTTGAGAAGTGACCTGTCGGAGGCTGTGGAGGATCTCCGCATCCGAGAAGGCACAAGCCTTGCCAATATTGGTTATATCCATCGGGATGGCCGCACACGATCGCGAGATGATGGGTCGGGCTCCATAATTAACGCTTGGGCGGTCACGAGAGCGTTCGATGCCGTCGTCTGGACCAATTTGCAGAGCAATTTCACGCAGAAGACCGGCAAGCCGTTTTCAATATCCGCTGCTGCGGAGCACATTCGATCGATTTCAGAAGATGGGCGCCGCGCGACGCTCGAATATGTCGCCAAGGCTCCAGATTTCATTGACACCCCTTTTCGCCGGTACTGCGCCACGTCCTGAACATCGTATTTTTCGGTTGACTGTCAGGATATATCGCCGAACTCGGCAGCTGCTTTCTCTGCGCCGATCTTGGTATCGTCCCCGAGCTCGAACCACGCCCCGACCATGCAAGCTATCTCGATGACTGGCTCAAGGTTCTCGGCAGCGACAAGCGTGCCATCTTTTCAGCGGCAGCTCATGCCCAGCGCGCGGTCGACTATCTGCATGACTTGCAGCCGGACCTCAACGAGGAGGAGGCGGCGTGAGCCGTCTCCTTCTTAGCCACCCGGACGCCGCCCACTGCCGCGACCCGACGGCCGCAAGCTCCTATCCCGCGAACCGGCGTCTAAAATCGTCAGGCATTGACCTCGCGCAGCTAGTGGGGCGTGTTCACCGGCATATTGAAGTGACGCGCGAAGTATTCCGACGGCGTCGTCATGCGGCCCGTGGTGAGAACCAGCGCATCCCCTCGACCGTCGATGCTGAAAATCACGCGACTGTGCAGGCTTGCAACCTCCTCCGGCAGATCCTCCCTTAGCATCGCGATGGCGGAAGCCATCGTCCGCCGAGGGCGAACGAGAACGATGTCCCGCGCGAACGAGTCGTCGTGCGTAGCATCGAGAGAAGCGTTGATGACAGCGGGTCGTCGGATGATCTATTTGGAACTAGCAAAAAATATTGCTTTGATAAATTTGCGCTGACAGCTTTGGCCGCGGCCTCAACACGAGCGGGTGCCTGCAGCCGCTGGCGCGCATTGGAAAGATGGAGGCGGACGGTTTGAATGGATAAGTTTCAGTCTCCTATGGATAGCACCGTCACTATCGCCGTCGGATAAAAGCTGCAAACAACGTCTTTCCTGTTTCGTCAGATCCTGCCTGGGATTAGCGATCTCTCCGTCCAAACGCGTTGGACCCGTTCATGAAATCTGTTTTCGCTTGGCGCGTAATGCCGGATAGACACTGGAGAGCCAACCATCGGCGCCCTCACCGGTAGGTCATGTTCCAGCCGAGTTCGCCGGTGCGCAACGCGCTCCATATGCTGAGCGGCGACGGAGATAGGGAACGCACGGGCGGGGGCAGTCGGTCCCGCCTCCCTTGACGGCCGCTATGCTGAGGCTCCTGCGGCTGCCCTTGTTCCGCCCTTAGCGTGGCGAGAATTCCCGAAATCCGCCTCACGGCGCCGCTATGCTGATTTCTCCGATACTCTTCATTGTTTGATTGCAACCCGCCTGCGGACGGGTTGCCTGATCGTCCCTGATGACTACCGGCAGCCATGCGATCGGGCTGGCGGATGATTCGCATCTCACTCCATTAAAGCCGAAGATCAGTCAGTTTAACCCCGCCTCCTGGCTGGCGCGGAAAGAGCTCAGCTTGCTCAGGAGGTCCTGAGAGATCTCGAATTGCCGCGCCGTCCCCCGGCCCATGGCGTTCTTCCCCATCGTCTCCACCAGCATTCCCCGCTTTACCAAAAGGTCGACCGTCTCCTTCACACCGCTGCGTGTTAGCTCGGTAATCTCAATTATATTAGAGAGGGTTAGCTTCTGATGGGCCTGAGTCATCGTATAGAGGATCGTCATCATGCCGATCTGCTTCAGCCTCGCCTGCGGGGTCTCGTCCTCCAGCGGATGGTCGAGGATCTCATGGAGAATGAGTCCCGAGAAGGCAAGGTTGTGCCATTGCGTTTTAATCGCGCTTGTCATGTCATTTAACTATGTTATATACGACAGTATAAACGCGGGCAGGCAGATTGAGTCTCCCGAAACGCAATAGGGCGCCATCGTCTCGAAGGATCCTGTTCATGAAAAGCCTTCTCCTGAATTCACTGCTTACGGTCTGCTTCGTTGCGCCACCCTATCTTATTTTCGGCAGTAACGCGCGGGCCGAGGATTGGGGATGCCAGGTTATCCTATGCCTTTCCAATCCCGGCGGGCCGACGCAATATGCAGAATGCCGGCCGCCGATCCAGAAGCTGTGGCGGGAGCTTGCCGAGGGGCACTCATTCCCGACCTGTAGCGGCGTCGGTTTTCAGAGTTCGCGGCCTGGCTATGAGCCCTATTATTGCGATGCGGGGTACAAGCTCACGACTGATAGCGGTCGCGGCGGTCGGCAAGCAACCTGCGTATCGACATCGCCGCAGCCGGTCAGCAACAGCCTCTGCTGGGATGGGAACGACTATACTTCCCGCGACAATTCGGTCCTGTCGCCACATTGGCAGCGCGTGGACGGGCACCGCCAGTGCATGGGCTATCCGATAACGCGCCCGAATGTGCGATCGCAGCCGCGCTATGTCGATGTCACCATCGACGGCGCCGGTAAACAGCGCGTTTGGTATTGACCGATGGGTGCTGCATTCGTCGAAATCGCGCAAACCTGTGCGCCGATGGTTCAGGTGCAGACGCTGGCCGGCGTTGTCAGCCTCGAGAGCCGGTTTCAGCCCTTCGCCATCCGCATCAACACGGGCCCGCCGCTGGCCACCCAACCCGCATCGAAGGCCGAAGCGATCGAGGTTGCCACGTCCCTGATTGGCGATCGCCAGGATATCCAGATCGGCCTTGGCGGCATTGGCATCGAGCACCTTCAGAAACTGAATCTATCCGTCGCCGACGCCTTCGATCCCTGCCGGAACCTCAAGGCCACGGCCACGCTTCTCGACGGATACTACCGCGCCGCATTACGCGCGGGGGATCCGGCTCAGGCCGAAAGGGTGATGCTCCAGTCCTATTATGGCCGCGATGATCCATCCCTCGGCGCCATGGTCAAATATGACGAGCAGGTACGCCAGGAAGCAAAGCAGTTATCGCCGACGCTTGCCTCGCTCACCATTGGCGAACGCGGTGACCAGGCCGGGGCTGGCGGGCAGCCACAGGATGAGGTGGTACCAGCACTTCCCGAACCGCCTTTACAACCCTCCCAAACCGTCGAGGCCGCATCCTGGGATGTGTTCAGCTCAGGGCGGCAATCCTCGATTCTCGTTTTCCAGAATGATCGATCGGAGCAAAGTGAATGATCTCCAAAGCCAGTCTTCGCCCCCTTGCCTCATCCACGCTGATGGCGGCCGCCATTGTCATCTGCCTGGTCGAGCCAGCCTTCGCCCAGGCCGCCGGCATCGAAACCGTGCTGCAGAACATCGTCGACATGCTGACCGGCAATATCGCCCGTCTGCTGGCGGTCATCGCCGTCATCATCATCTGCATTGCCTGGATGTTTGGCTACATGGATTTGAGGCGAGCCGGCTTTTGGATTATCGGGATCGGCGGCATTTTCGGCGCCACCGAGCTGGTCAACACCATCGTCGGGAATTGAGCGCTATGGTGAGCATTCCGAGTCTCGAAGACGACACGTTGTTTCTCGCCTGCACGCGCCCGGCAATGATCGCGGGTGTGACGATGGAGGCGATGGGCGTCAACATCATGCTGACGACCATCCTTTACATCACCGCGGGATCAATCGCCTACGCGCTGGTCGGCATCGTCTTCCATGTCTTGTTTCGCGCGCTCGTCAAGCACGACCACAATATGTTTCGGATCCTGATTGCGTGGATCGAAACCCGTGGCCGCTCCCGCAATGCCTCCTATTGGGGCGGCGCCACGCTCTCGCCTCTGACGCTCACCCGGCGTTATGACGAAAGGGATCTCAGCTTTGTCTAACATTGCGACGCTCCGGTCGCGCGAGCTCGGGCCGGAGACCTTCATTCCTTATGTCAGGCATGTCGACGAGACGACCATTGCGCTCGAATCCCGAGCGTTGATGACGATGATCGCTCTCGACGGCGTTTCTTTCGAGACATCAGACGTCAGGGACCTCAACGGCCTGCACCGAAGCCTGAACACGCTCTATCGCAATATCGCCGACGAGCGGCTGGCGCTCTGGACGCATGTCGTGCGCCGCCGCGACAATGCCTATCCCGAGGGACGCTTCGCCAATCCCTTCTCCGACGGTTTGAACGCGAGATATCGGGAGCGGATGGTGAGGGAAGACCTGTTTCGCAACGATCTCTACCTCACCCTTGTCTGGCATCCCGGCCGGGATCCTGCCGAAAAGGCGGCCAAGCTTCTCTCCCGACTGCGCAAGGCCCGCCGATCCGATACAGAGCTCGACGGGCAGGCTCTGAAGCATCTGCGTGACCGTGTGGCGGATGTCGTCGCCGGCCTGCAGCGCTTCGAGCCGCGGCTGCTCACCCTCCACGAACATGACGGGATCCTTTTCTCCGAGTCGAGCGAAGTGCTCCACCAGATCATCGGCGGCCGGCGGGAACCGATTCCGTTGACGGAGGGACGAATTTCTTCGGCGATTTATTCCGACCGGGTCATTTTCGGGCGCGAGACCGTCGAGATCCGTCACGAGGCCGACAGCCGCTATGCCGGCATGTTCGGCTTTAAGGAATATCCGGCGACCACGCGCAGCGGCATGCTCGATGCTATCCTGACCGCACCTTTCGAGCTCATCCTGACGCAGTCCTTCGCCTTCACCTCAAAGCCCGATGCTCGAACAATCATGGGCCGCAAGCAGAACCAGATGGTCAGCGCCGGCGACAAGGCGGCTTCGCAGATCGAGGAACTCGGCGAGGCGATGGACGATCTCGAATCCAATCGCTTCGTCCTCGGAGAGCATCACCTTGCGCTTGCCGTCTTCGCGCCCTCGGTCAAGGAACTGACCGATCACATGGCGAAGGCGCGCGCCTACCTCACCAGCGGCGGCGCGGTCGTCGCCCGCGAGGATCTCGGCCTCGAGGCCGCTTGGTGGGCGCAATTGCCGGGCAATTTCCGCTATCGGGCGCGCTCGGGCGCGCTCACGTCGCGCAACTTTGCAGCCCTTGCTCCCTATCATTCCTATCCGGCGGGTAAGAAGGACGGCAACGAGTGGGGACCGGCGGTCGCCATGCTCAAGACCGCCTCGGGTTCGCCCTTTTATTTCAATTTCCATCACGGCGACCTCGGCAACACTTTCGTCTGCGGCCCGTCGGGTGCGGGCAAGACGGTGCTGTTGAACTTCATGCTGTCGCAGCTCGAAAAGCACGATCCGCATATGGTCTTTTTCGACAAGGACCGCGGCGCGGATCTCTTCGTACGCGCGGCCGGCGGCACCTATCTGCCGCTGAGGAATGGTGTCGCCACCGGCTGCGCGCCGTTGAAAGCACTGGAATTCACTGCGGAAAACAAAATATTCCTCACCGGTTGGATCGCCAAGCTGGTCCGATCCGGATCTGGCGAACTATCGATCACCGAGTTGCGCGACATCGCCTCGGCGGTCGACGGGGTGGCGGACCTGCCGGTGGAGCGTCGCTCCATCGGCGCCCTGCGCACCTTCCTCAACAACACCGATCCCGAGGGCATTGCCGCACGTCTGCGACGCTGGGAGAGGGGCGGGCCGCTTGGTTGGGTCTTCGACAACGAAGCCGACGATATCGGCATTGGCGCCAGGTTCATCGGCTACAACATGACCGATTTCCTCGACAACGAGGAAATCCGCACGCCGTTGATGGCTTACCTGTTCTATCGCATCGAGCAACTGATAGACGGGCGTCGCATCATCATCGTCATCGACGAGTTCTGGAAGGCGCTGCAGGACGAAGGCTTTCGTGATCTCGCCCAGAACAAGCTCAAGACGATCCGCAAGCAGAACGGTCTCATGCTGTTTGCGACCCAGAGCCCGCGCGACGCCATCGTATCGCCGATCGCCCACACGATCATCGAGCAGTGCCCGACCCAGATCTTTCTTCCGAACCCGCGCGGCGACCGCGCCGACTATGTCGACGGCTTCAAGCTGACTGAGCGCGAATTCGAGCTCGTCTCACGCGAACTCTCCGTCGAAACCCGCCGGTTCATCGTCAAGCAGGGGCACAACAGCGTTGTCGCCGAGCTGAACCTCAACGGCTTCGACGACGAACTTGCCATCCTCTCCGGCCGGACGGCCAATGTCGAGCTTGCCGATACTATCCGTTTGGAGATCGGCGAGGGACGGGAGGATTGGCTTGCCGTGTTTCATCAGAGGAGGAAGACAGGATGATCCGAACAGGAACGATGCGGCCATTGTTCGTATCGGCCGCTCTTTTAGCGTCGGCGATGCTGGCGTCGGCCCAGGGCATCCCGGTCATCGATCAGACATCGATCGCCAAGCAGATCGAGAGCATCACGCAGCTGAAGTCCCAGCTCGACGCCTTGAACCAGCAGCTCCAGCAAGCCCAGCAGCTCTACGGCTCGCTGAACAAGATCACCAACATGGCCGACGTCGCCAACCTGCTGAACGATCCGTCGATCCGCGAGGCGCTTCCCCAGGACTTCAACGCGATCGAGGGCCTGTTCCAAGGTTCCGGCAGCGGCGTCTTCGGCAGTTCCGCTTCGAAATTCCGCCAGGACAACTCCAGCTATCGCACCGATGCCGATGATTTCTATGCGCAGGAACTGTCGCGCATCCAGAACCAGAACGCCGGGCAGATGAGCCTCGGCCAGCAGATCTACGATGCGGCGACCAAGCGCATCGACGGCATCGATGAGCTTCGCCAGAAAATCTCCAGTGCTGCCGACGCCAAGGACATCGCCGATCTGCAGGCCCGCCTCCAGGCCGAGACCGCCTTCCTGCAAACCGATGTCCTGCGCATGCAGGGCCTGCAGATGGTCCAGCAGGCCCAGGTGCAGGTCGACGACCAACGCAAGGCCGAGGACTGGCGCAAGCGCATGGACACGATGGGAGCGGCGCTCAAATGAGGTGGTTTCTTTCCGGCACGGCCATGCTTTTTCTGGCGGCCTGCTCCCCACAGGCGGATAAGATTTACACCGTCGATGAGCTTATGGCCGACGATGCTCTGCTCGCTAGGATTATCGGCGAATGCCGTAACAATCCCGGAGAACTCCGCGATACGCCCAATTGCCGCAACGCCGAGGCCGCCGACGGCAAGCTGCGGCTGGAGCGGATGGGCAAATCGTTGGGAGGCTGACGATGTATCAGGTCTTCAGCTTCGTCGATGGGCAGTTCAAGGCACCGCTCGAGAACTTCATTTCCTCCGGCACGTCAAATATTGCCAGCTGGGTCAGCGGCCCGCTGACGGCGGCACTCACGCTCTATGTCGTGCTCTACGGCTATCTCGTTCTGCGCGGCTCCGTGCAGGAACCGATACTCGAATTCGCCTTCCGCGCAATGAAGCTCGCCATCATCGTCATGCTGGTGAGGAATGCCGGCGACTATCAGACCTACGTCACCAATATCTTTTTCGATGCGCTGCCGCGCGAAATCTCGCAGGCGCTGAACTCCGGCACGGCGCCGAGCGCATCGACCTTCGACAGCCTGCTCGATAAGGGCCAGAAATGCGCCTATGAGATCTGGTCGCGCGCCTCCTGGCCGGTCGATATCGTCACCGGCATCGGCGGCATGATGGTCATCGGTGCGAGCTTCATCGTGGCCGCGATCGGCTATATCGTTTCGCTCTATGCCCGGCTGGCGCTCGCCATCGTTCTGGCCATCGGACCGATCTTCGTCGCGCTTGCGATGTTCCAGTCGACCCGCCGGTTCACCGAATCCTGGATCGGCCAGCTCGTCAATTTCGTCATCCTTCAGGTTCTGGTCGTTGCCATCGGTTCGCTGCTGATCACTTGCATCGACACGACGTTTGCGGCGATCGAAGGCTATAGCGACGTCCTGATGCGGCCGATCGCGCTCTGCGCCATCTGCCTTGCCGCTCTTTATGTCTTCTACCAACTGCCCGGCATTGCTTCAGCTCTTGCGGCGGGCGGGGCGTCGCTCACCTATGGCTACGGCGCTGCCCGCGATGCGCACGAAAGCACGCTCTCCTGGGCGACATCCCACACAGTCAGAGCGGTCGGCCGCGGCGCGCGTTCCGTCGGCCGCCGCCTGACGCCAGGCCGGACCGAATGACGCCCCCAACGCTTCAGATAATCGAACAGGTTTTTTTGGATGCTCCGTATCGTTTTATCGCTTTTGCTGACCGCTGGTCTCGTAGGCTGCGGTTCGATTTCCCACCCGCTGCCCAAATGTGACGGTTATTCCCGCCGGCCGCTGAACCGCGCCATGTGGCAGTGGGAGGATGGCGGAGGTAGGCAGCAGCCGACGACCGGGGCTGTTCCCGCGGAGCCGACCAGTCACGCGGCCGCCTATGTGCCGGAACCATCTTCAGCCACACCGGCCGCTTTCGCGCATTTCGATGTCGCGGGCTCCTACCGTCCATGCGAGGGCGAATGACATGGTGACCACGAATAACCTCAAAAGTTACTTCGACAAAGCCCGCCGGTTCGATCAGGACCGGATGATCCAGGTCGAGCGTTCCGCCCGCATCGCCTGGTTCGTCGCTGCTTGCGCCGGCACGGTTGCTGCCGTTTCCGTCTTTGCCGTTGCCGGCCTCACTCCTTTGAAAACCGTCGAGCCCTTCGTCGTGCGGGTCGATAATTCCACCGGTATCGTCGATGTGGTCTCGGCGCTGACATCCACCGCCGGCACCTACGACGAGGCCGTCACCAAATATTTCGCGGCCAAATATGTCCGCGCCCGCGAGGGCTACGTCTGGAGCGAGGGCGAGGAGAATTTCCGCACCGTCGCCTTGCTGTCGACGCAGCCGGAACAGACTCGATTTGCCGCAGTCTACCGCGGCAGCAATCCCGATTCCCCGCAGAACATTTATGGCCGCAGCGCCACGTCGCGGATCAACATTGTTTCCATCTCGCTGATCAACGCCAATGTGGCATCCGTCCGCTATATGAGGACCGTGAGCCGCGGTGACGAGGTGCGCACCACGCACTGGGTTACGACCCTGACCTTCTCCTATGCCAACGCTCCGATGTCCTCGACCGACCGGTTGACCAATCCGCTCGGCTTCGTCGTCAGCGAATATCGCGCCGATCCGGAGGCCATCAATTGAGACCGCACTTTCTCCTTCCGCTCATCCTGGCCACCGGGTTTTCGTCTGCAGCGCTCGCCCTCGAGACGCCGCGCGGCGCCGCGCAGGACAGCCGCATCCGTTTCGTCGTCTACCAGCCCTATAACATCACCAAAGTCGTCGGCACACTGCGGTCTTCGGTGCAAATCGAATTCGCCGCCGACGAGGAAGTCGCTCATGTGGCGCTTGGCAACAGCGTTGCTTGGGAAGTGGCGCCGGCCGGCAACATCCTGTTCCTGAAGCCCAGGGAAAATCAGCCGGTGACGAATATCTCGGTCGTGACGACACGACGGGACGGCTCGACCCGCAGCTATCAGATGGAACTCACCGTTCGCGACGGCAGCGTCGAAGCCGGGCAGAACACCTATTTCTATGTGAAATACCGCTATCCCGCTGATGAGGCGGAGCGGCGCCGCCAGGAAGCAGCTGCGCGCGCGCAGGCGGCACAGGCCGGCGAGGCCGATCGCGTGCTTGCCCTTCACGAAGCTTATGGACCGCGCAACTGGCGTTATTCGGCGCAAGGGACCCAGGCGCTCGAACCGCAAACGGTCTATGACAACGGCAAGGTCACCACCTTCACCTTTGCCGGCAACCAGGAAATGCCGGCGATCTATATGGAAAATTCCGACGGCAGCGAAAGCCTGGTTCCGAAGTCAGTCGACGGCAATCTCGTCCTCGTTCACGCGATCAGCCGCAAGTTCATACTGCGCCGTGGCGGCGACGGGCTTTGCGTCTTCAACGAAGCCTACGATCGCGTCGGCACCAATCCCGAGACCAACACGACGTCACCATCGGTCGAGCGCGTCGTCAAAGTGCCGCCCGGCGCGGCGCAATAGGAGGTGACATGGCCGAGGAAGAGATTACCCAGATTCCGGGCGAGCGCGCCGAGACGTCGGCCGGTGGCCGGCTCGACAATAACCCGATCCTCAAACGCGGCGCTATCGCCTTGGCGATCGTCGTCTTTGTCGCCTTCGCTCTCTGGTCGATGCGAGGCCAGGACAAACCGTCAGACGGTGCCCAGCCGGAGCGGGTGGTCATCCGGCAGACATCGGATTTCGAACCGGCCAAGGAACCGGTCCAGCCTGTAGCGCCTCTTCCGCAGGTCCAACTGCCGACGCCCGCTGTCACAGAACAAGCGCCCACGGACGACGATAAGCTGCTCGACGCTGCCCGGCGTGCGCCGGTCATCGCCTATGGCGGCGAGAAATCGCCGGCGACGCGGCGGCAGGATCAGGATGCGGCGACGGATCAGGCTTCGAACTACGTGCCGCTCGGCGCCAATCCCGGTGGCTTCGCCTCGCAGGGCGAAAACGAAGATCAGCGCTTCAACCGCTTGCTGACGCCGACGCAATTGCAGGGATCGCGTGCAGGGACGTTGGGCAATCGCGATTTCATCGTCGCAATGGGGACATCCATTCCTTGCGTTCTCGAGACCGCGCTCTCCTCCGATCAGCCGGGGTTCACGAGCTGCGTCATCAACCGGGACGTTCTTTCAGATAACGGCCGCGTTGTGCTGATGGAAAAAGGTACGCAGGTCGTCGGCGAATATCGCGGCGGCATTCGCCGCGGGCAAAAGCGCGTGTTCGTTCTCTGGAACCGGGCGAAGACGCCGAAAGGCGTGATCATCACGCTGGCATCGCCGGCAACCGATGCGCTTGGCCGGGCGGGCATCGACGGCTATGTGGACACCCATTGGTGGGAGCGTTTTGGCAGCGCAATGCTCCTGTCGATCGTCGGTGATGCCAGTTCCTATGCCAGCAGCCGGCTGCAGGACAGCGACGTCGAAGCGCAAAACACCACCAGTGCCGGTCAGCAGGCCGCGGCGATCGCCGTCGAGCAGTCGATCAACATTCCCCCGACCCTGATGAAACATCAGGGCGAGCTCGTTTCGATCTTCGTGGCGCGCGATCTCGATTTCTCCAGCGTCTATCGGCTTCGCGTGACGGAGCCCCGCAATCGCGTCTATGACCGCGCCGTGCTTGGGGATTTCAGCCCCTCCTCGAAGCTCGTGACAAAATAGGTTCTGCATGACTGAAGCTGCCGACGCCGGCGTCGTGCGCGAACTGCTTTCGCCACTATCACGCTTCCTACGCGACAAGACGCTCTATGAGGTCATCGTCAACCGGCCGGGACAGGTCGTCACAGAGGGTAGGGACGGATGGCAGACCTATGAGATGCCCGAACTTTCTTTCGACCGGCTGATGCGTCTCGCCCGCTCCGTCGCGAGCTTCTCCAATCAGTCGATCGACGAGACGCGACCGATCCTGTCGGCGACCTTGCCGGACGATGAGCGAATTCAGATCGTCATCCCGCCGGCAACGACGAAGGGAACCGTCAGCATCACCATCCGTAAGCCATCCTCCGTGTCGTTGACCCTGGAGGATCTCGATCATGGGGGATTGTTCGCCGATGTTGTGCCGGCCCAAGACGACGGGCGACGATCAGACCATAGGCTGTTGGAATACTATCGCATCGGTGCCTACAAGGCGTTTCTCCGGGAGGCGGTGTTTGCAAGAAAGAACATCATCATCTCCGGCGCCACCGGGTCGGGAAAAACAACTCTATCGAAAGCGCTGATCCGCCACATTCCGCAAAGCGAGCGGATTATTTCGATCGAAGACACTCCGGAACTGGTGGTCCCGCAGCCCAACCACGTTCGACTGTTCTATTCCAAAGGCGGCCAGGGATTGTCTAAAGTCGATGCGAAGGATCTGCTGGAATCCTGCTTGCGCATGCGGCCCGACCGCATCCTACTTCAGGAGCTGCGGGACGGCACGGCCTTCTACTACATCCGCAATGTCAACTCCGGCCATCCTGGCTCCATCACCACGGTCCATGCCGACTCGGCCCGCCTCGCCTTTGAGCAGCTGACTTTGCTGGTCAAGGAGTCGGAGGGAGGTGCGGACCTCGAACGGCACGACATCCGCGAGATGTTGACGATCGCGGTCGACATCATCATCCAATGCAAGCGGATCGACGGCCGGTTTCGGGTGAGCGAGATCTACTATCGAGACGCCGCGACTGACCTCGGCCGCTCTTCGTCGGATCGAGCTTAACGGGTTGCGTCCGGGCCTCTAACGATTCTGTCTGTCTCGACCGTCAGTCCAATTGTGCGGCCTTCTCACGCAGGACCACTGAAAACGCGCGGAGCCCCTGATGGTCCAGTGCATCAATGAATTCGTCAACCGCCGGCACCGTCTTGCGTAAATTCAACCGGGCGCGCCTGATGCTGTCGATCAATGCGCTCGAAAAGATGGAATGGAGGCCCACGAGGAAATTGTCTGGCGATACGCAGGCCACCCCATGAGGCCGAAGGTCCGCGGCTGGAAATCTTTGAGATTCCACGTGACAATCACAGAAGCCTTTCCGGCGATGGCTGCAGCTAAAACATGACGATCATCCGGATCCGGTAGCGAGAGGTCGGGGATGAGAAATTGGTGGTTACCGACATCTGCATCGGGCAAAACCTCTTTCATCCGATCACGGGTCGCTTCCAGACGTGAGATGGGTATCTCGGGGGAGCCGATGGCCAGATTGCGAATCCACTCGGCGTGGATGTCGTCGGTCCAGCGTGCGTCGACGAGACCGTCGAAGCCACATTGGACCAAGACATTGCGCAAATGGAAAGGGTAGAGGACGCAGGCATCATAGACCGCGACAGGCGGCTTAGAGGCCATGATTGACGATGAGATCCTCTGTGTCCTCGGCCAGCGCGTCGAGGCTTTTCTGGCGAGCATCGAGCTTGGCCTTGAGCGCGAGAACATCCTTCAATTTGGCTCGGCGGTGCTTGCCGACATAGCGGAAGGGCAGATCGCCGCGATCCATGCGCAGCACCACGAGAGGACGTGAGATGCCGAGGATGGTGGAGGCGTCGGTCGGGCTCAATTCCTGATCTTCCGTGAGCACGGCAACACGCTTGCCGCGCAACAGATGATCGAGGAGTGCTTCGACAGGCGCGAGAGCCGAGGCTGGGAGAGAAAGGGTTTGAAGTTGTCCACTTTGACGGCGAATCCGTAGTTCCAGTTGGTCGCCCTCCGCCAGATTTGGCATAGGCGCGACGGCCTTGCGGTCGCGATCCGACAATTTGGTAAATTGAAGAACATGGCTGGTCATGGCGAACACCTCTGACCATGTATATAGGGCAAGTCGCTCATAACTGCAATAACTGAAATATCTTCCCCTTCCATCTCCGATTTCTGGGTGCCATAGGAGCGCGCGGCGAACGAGCTCGACCCGCCAACTTCAAGCGTGGGTTACCGCCAACGGCAAGCGCTCCGCTTTCGATGTGATCGTGCAATGCAAAAGGGCCGCCTCTGGGCCGATTTGACCGGGATATAGCTTCACGCAGTCGAGATCGCCCGGGCGTTGGTTTCCTTTTAGGGCGTCTACGTCGCTGACCAAGGAGGCTGGTGTGGATCATGGCAGTCGCGGCATTTCGCCGTCGGCCACACGCCAGATCCACGGCGTCATCTCGGCTCTCGCGGCGATCATCTCATTCAGTGCAACGTCATAGTCTTCGTCGGCCTTCGTCGGAACGATGAACATGGCGATCGGCGCTGGCTTTGCCTCCGGTAAGGTCACGGAGGCAATCGGCTGGTCGCGCGAAAGATCGAACCGGAGTCCTTTCACGCTCCTTCGCTTCAGGCTTGAGAGCCGCTCCAGGAGACGCTGTTCATGGATGGTTTCGAACGGGATCCAGTTCTCGTTGACCACCATCAGCGCCACTTCCTCGACCGAAGCTATCCCCGCTCCCGAAATGCCGAACGTGGCGATGACGATGAGATGAAACCCCTCGTTGGATCGCCACAGTTCCAGTTCGGTTTCATATCGGGCATTCAACCGTTTCCACGCCCCCTCATCGAGCATGAAGGGGAAAGGCAGGTGGCGCACCAGCATCTTCTGGCCATCGCGCGCTGAGGAAAATTCCTTTACCTCTCCGACGGTCATCATCAGTTTCCGCGGACCGGGACCGGTTAACTGGGCGCCGGCCAACATAGCCGCACGCCGCGCTGAAATCCCCTCTTTGTCGTCCTGATGAAAGACTTCCGGGACAAACAAGATATCGCTGAGAGGGCCGCCGCGGACGATCATCTGCTTTGCCGCGTTCACCAGACTGCTGCGCACGCGCCCCCAGCCGCGTTTCCCGGCCCATAGCGAGGTCCATTCCGTCAGCTCCCCCATGTCCCAGAGATAGTGGAGCATCGCCCTGAGCGAGAGCTTCTTGGGCTCGCTTCGCACAATCTCCGACGGCTCCGAAGGCGATGTCGACGTCGATCGGCCCCCTCGTTTCGACAGCGAAAAATCGAGTTTCAGCGTTGCCGCACCGGTCGCCGCGTCGATTTGGATGGCGTTGCCGATCAACGGCCCGAGGCCGGATAGCTCATACGGCGGGTCGTAAGACGAGCAGCCGGGATCATGCTGCCGGCCTGAGAGCGGCATGCGTTTGATCAGGAATTGGCCATCCATCCGGGCAATGTACATCGGCACCGGCGGTTGCCGGCACTGGCAAAGTGGCCTGAGCTTCTGTTGGTAAGCGCGTTCGAGCTGCGGCAGAAACTCTGGAGAACTGTCGTCGAACGCCTGGTTGCCGATCAAAAACTGTCGCACGTCGTTCCTCCCTTGCCTGACCAAAGGCTGATCGAACCGTAAAAGGAAGGCGTAGCACGAGCTTCGCGGACTTTACTAGCGCAAAATAGTTAGTATGTAAATGTTACGGCCGCTGGGGCCGATTTCAACGCCATAGGCAGGAAAGAAGATACGTGCATTCCAGCCTCCAAAAATTAAAATTAACGATCATGATAATTAGAAGTCAACGGTGCGTTGATTAGACGTCAGCCCGTCAAAATGTAGAGACTGCGCCAGCATAAAGTGAGTTCTAATCGCGTGCTACCCAGCCCTTCGAGCCGGCCGGCGCTGAACCGCCAATCACCTTGCCGCCTTCCGACTGCCCGCTGGCTGCCGGCGTCTCTACATCGCAGCTGACGCCGATGCGGCCGGCCGGCACGTATCGAGGGATTGAGCTGCCGCGCCCAGGCGCTGGGGATCCTGCCGCTAGTGCTTGCCCCGGAGCTCGGCGACTTCAACGAGGATCTGCGCCGGCTCAGCCCGGAACGGCTCATCGCTAATCTCAGGGCGCAGCTCGTTCTGGGAAACGCTCTGGCCTTTCTGCCCGCATGATCGAGCCGGACGGGGAAGGTGAGGGCGTGAGGGCCTACAGGATGGCCGGTCTCTGCCGGTCGCCGCACGGGTAGGCGCCCGCCCGCGGGCCTGCCGAGAGGCGACCCTTACCATGCGGCGGGCGGGCCTTCAGCGGGTCGCTCAGGTTTCTTCCCCTGGCTTCCCGCCGCAATGACGACATGCTCTCGGTCATGCCGGCTGGCGTCGTCATCTTCCCCGGCTCCGGCATTGCCGGCAATCTGGCCGACAAGGCCCGCCGACTTGGCATCTCCGTTTGGCAAGCGGCGGGAGATGGCGCGTAAGCGCCATCTGTCCATACGGCTGAAGGAGATGCTTGTATTTCGTAAAAATTGTGTACACATTTGCCGTTGAAACGGAGCTTCGCCATGACCCAATCTCGGCAGCAGATACCATCTCCCCGCCGTGTCGGCGTGCGGGAATTTCGCGGCAACCTGACGTCTTTCCTCAAGCAGGTCGAAGACGGCCAGCGGTTCGTCCTGACGTCGCATCACAAGGTTGTCGCCGAAATCGGCCCGCCGTCAGCCGGCGTCGTCATGCGGAAACCAGGCGCGCTGCGCGGAAAGATCAAAGTTGCCGATGACTTCGATGGTCTGCCGGCGGATGTTTTGAAGTCCATGGAAGACGGGACGTGAGGCTGCTGCTCGATACACATGCCTTGCTGTGGTGGCTGAACGACGACGAGAAGCTAGGGAACCATGCGCGTCGCCATCGGCGATCCCGAGAATGATGTCCTCGTCAGTGCTGTCTCGCTTTGGGAAATCACTGTGAAGCTGCGCATCGGCAAACTTGATGCCGATATCGAAGAGATTGTTGCGATTTTGCCGGATCAAGGTTTCGACCGGCTGGATATCTCGGACGCGCATCTTATCGCTCTCGCTGCTCTTCCACTTCATCACCGCGATCCTTTCGATCATCTGCTCATGGCGCAAGCCGTGGCGGAGGGAGCGTATTTGGTTTCGGACGATCAAAATGTCGCGCTTTATGGCATTCCGTTTGTGACTTGCTCCGATCCTGTTGCCTTGTGATCTCACCGAGCTTGGCTCCGCGGATGAAGCCGGCTCAGATCGTTCCGGTTGCGTGTTTGCCAATGGCGATGTACCTGGCGACCCATCGGCGGCTCAGGTGCTTGGGAGCGGGCACGTTTGGGGAAGATCACTCATTCGACACCCGCGTGAACAGCTTCACCCGGGATTGGAGCACGGTCTGCAGACGGCAATGCGGTGCCGCGGCGACCTCGCCGATCAGCAGAAATGCTATCGAGGTGCTCACAGCCTGCCGCAGCCGGGAGCGGGCGAGGGATTATGTTGATCGACATGCGGGCGAAGCGTCCGTGGAGTGCGCGGCCAATATCCCCCAGTGCTTGGACCGGGGGGCCATGATGGTTTGTCGCAGCCTTCGATTGCCCCGAACCATTCCCGTTTTATGTCGCTCGTATAGACGACCGCCTGCTTTTGCGGCCAACCCCTGAAGGGGTAAGACTCGCCCGAAATTTTTGCAAAATTCGATTTCGGTTCGCTTGTCCTGGTGGAAAATAGAATTTTGCAAAATTTTCAGGCGAGCTGACCGCAGCAGGTCGGCCGTCTCTTCGTGCGCCATCGGGAATGGTCCCGAGCAACCGGAGACAACAACCATGGCCACCACGATCGCAACGCTCACGCAGAAGACCGACGGCATCCTCGAAGGCGTCTTCGCCACGATCCGGGTCAACGCCCCGATCGCCATCGTCCCAAATGCCAGCAAGGCAAGCGAAGAAGCGCCCGACTACCGCGTCATTCACCGCAAGACGGGCTTCGAGATCGGCGCCGCCTGGAACCGCATCGCGCGGCAGACCGGCGAGGAATACCTCTCAGTGAAGCTTGAGGCCCCCGAGATCGGTGTGATCTTCGGCAATCTCGCACCGGCACCCGGCGGCGATCCGAGCAAGAAGGTGATCCTCTGGAACAGCCCGAACTGAAGAACAAAGCGAGCGGCCCCGAGCAATCGGGGCCGGCTTCGTCGTATCTCAAGTTTTGCGCGCAATAGCGGGATTGAAAGCGGGCATCGAGCCCGCTTTCAATCCTCCTGTCGTGCCACACGAGACCAAGGACCCTGTCTGCCCAGATACTTGAAGTCTGCCGTGAGGCTCGTGCCGCCTCAAGGACTTCGCGGCCCCTCCAATTTTCAGCCGGCGCCCTGAAGGGCACCGTCAGAAAATCGGTTCCTCCGCTCGCCGGCTCCGCCGGTCGCTGACGCGATCCTTGACCCGGCCCGATCCTCACGACCCCGGGCGTCATCTTTCACATTTCAGGAGATGACGACGATGACGATTGCACTCGAAATTCAGGTTGAGGAACTGCGGGCCGAGCTCAGAAACGCCGATCCGGCTGAGCGCCGCCAGATCGAAGCGGAGCTGGAGATCGCTCGGGCCGAACTGAGGGTAGCGATCGCCGAGCAGGAGGGCGCCATCGACGCCGCGCCACCCTTCTGAGGGCGGCGTTTGCCTCCTCGCCTGGGCCGGCGCGCCGGATCGACCGGCGCGTCGACCCGAAGCTGCGCTTCACGCCGATAATCACCGGCAAGGACCAGGAAGACTTCCGCGGACAGCGCGGACCATGGGTTCCCGTCCGGCATTTGTGTTCGGCCTATAGCCGCGCGCCCGTTTTGATCGGAGAAGTTCGAGGAACATACGGACTGCATCCTCCTCTCTGTCGAAGTGATGCACCATGGCTTGTCCGATCGTTCCGATGCGTCCCCATCGCCGCGTCAGGCAAGGTGTGCCGAACAACGTCGGTTCGATTGCGAGCGCGTAGAAGCGCGCCATGTTTTTCGTCGCGTCCGTGCGTTCGATGTAGAGCTGATAGGGTTGAGTGAGCATGACGGAGAGTCGCCTCTTCCAGCTTTTGCGTCTAACGACACTTATGAATCGATCGGCCCACACCGATTCATTTTTGTGATGATCGTCGAAGCCGAAGATCATGGATTTGGGCGAGCCGGCCAATCGCCGGCCGGGTGCTATTCGCTCCGCTCACGGAGCCCGAACACCGTCTGCGCCTCCGGTCACGCCCCCTCTCGCGGAATGACGTGAGCGAATTGCCCAGCCGCGGGGCGGGGTTCTATCCTCGACACCTGCTGCCGGCTCACGCCGGAAACGGTCGCGTCCCCTTCGGGTCCGCGGGTCTCTTCTCTCTCTGACGTCCAATTTTACTCCAGCAAATCCGGCGTCAAGGACGGCGCGTCTCCCCCAATTTTTCCGCTGCTGCGTTTCACTGCGCTCTGGAAAAATCGGTTCCCCCGCTTGCGAGCCGCGTTCCGCGGTCCTTGACCCCTCTTTGCAACAGAGTGGCCGATCTCCGTCATCAAGATGAAGGAGATCACATTGTGACAACCGATCAGAACCTCATGCTCTACACCAAGCTTGCCGGCTTCCGGCTCGGGGTCCTGGCAAACCGCTTCGGCTGCGACAGCGATTTTTCGCGAGAGCTTCACGATCGCCTGGTTGAGGGGCTCGACGCGGCAATCGATCGGATCCGCGTCATCATGGAATTGGAACGAAGTGTTCTCATCGGGGAGGATGAATTCGCCGAATATCAGCTGGAGGGCGAGATCGAGATTTTCGGGCGCTTCACTATCAATCTGCTGGACGAACTCGAATTGATTACGACACGCGTGAATTCCGCGTCAACGGCGGCGATTGGATGAGCGCTTGGGCTGCCGACGACACTGGCGTCGATATCAACTATCCTGAGCTCGTTGCGCTGATTGCGGACGAACTCGGCTCGCTGGCGCCGATCATCAAGGATATCACGTTGGCAACTCGCATCCCGGTCTATGCGGGGCGCGCCGTTTGGTCATGGTGGTAGCAGCACCATCTCACATACTGAGAGGCGACAGACGAGGTTGCCTCTCAGTTGCCGATGGCCCTCAAGTGGGCCGAGGAAGGACGGCTGCGAAGTTTCACAACAATCGCAGTAATGTTGTAAATGCTGTAAATCCCAGCGATAGCAACAAGGAAGCCCATATGCCGAAGCCAAGCGGGACGTATTCAACCAGTGACCTCCCACGTAAATCCAGCGACATCATCGCCGAGGCGCTGCGTCATCCGGTGACGATCACCCAGCGGAACAAACCCCGGCTGGTTCTCCTCAATATCGAAGATTATCAGCAACTGATCAGGCAGGCAGGCCGACGCACCGTCGGCACTATCGAAACGATGCCCGACGAGCTTTTTGCCGAACTCGAAAACGCCGTCGACGCCTATGCCGGCGAGGACGAGGTGGGCCGCTCATAAAACCACGATCATAGCACGGGTTTGACGAAACGATTGACCTTAGCTGCCTCATCCATCTCCTTTCGCCGGAAGTAGATCGCCCGACCGCAGCGGATCGGACTATGCCCCTGGACGATGATGATCTGCTCGTCCTTCCTCATCGACTGGGTGATCTCGTGCGGCATGATCAGCGGCCGGCGCTGGAAGTTGACGTTCTCGGATCTCCTGGATGCATTGTTCTTCGTGTCCCAGCCGATGTTGCGGGAACTGCCCTTCACCTCCACCGTCATCTCGCCACATTGCGCAGAGACGTTGCGCGCCGTGTCAAGCGCTTTGATCGCTGCGTAAGAGGCGAAAGCGCAGCCATCGATCCATGACGTCGCGCCATCCTTCCCGAAATGCCGCTCCAACTGCCCGACCGATTGGTACATCAACATCATCGAGATGCCGTACTTGCGGCCGCGGTCGCGCGCCTCCTCGAGCACGCGCATGTAGCCAAGAAGATCGACCTCATCGAGCATGAACAGCGCCCGGCGCTGGAAGGCGCCGTCGGCCTGCACCATGGCGTTGATGAGCGAGCCGATGATCACACGAGCGATGCCCGGATAGGAGCGCAGGATCGATGCGGAGATGTTGAGGAAGACGTCCTTCTTGCCCGAAACGATATCACTCGATTTGAAGGCATTGCCGCAGACGAGCGCGGCATAGCTGTCGAGCGACAGCCACTGGGTATCCTTCGATGCTGTGGAATAGACGCCCGAAAACGTCTGCTCGGTCATGTTGGTGAAGACGCCGAGCGTTTCGCGGATGAAGGCCGAACCGGAATGCTCCTGAATGTCGCGCAGCATAGCGAGCACCGAGGGCTCCGGTTCGGAAACGATCTGGCGGAGACTGCGCAAGCTTCGCCGGCCCTCATATTCGGGCGAGAGCATCACATGGGCGAGCAGACCGGTCAGGAGGTTGTGCGCCTGGTTCTGGAAGTAGGATCCCGTCGAGCTTTCGAAGCGAAGGCTTTCCGACAGCAGCATATGCGCAATGCCGACGATGTCCTCTTCCTTTTGCTTGGATGCTTCGATCCCGTCGAGCACGTTGAAGCCCATGATCGGGTTCGTCGGATCGAGCACCATGACCTCGCGCTTGAGGGCGCCGGCTCGGTGTTCGGCCACCATTGGTGCGACCTCGGTGGAGGGATCGAGGCAGATCAACGGCCCGCTATAGCGCAGCGCCGTCGGGACGACGTTGCTGGTGGTCTTGTATCCGCCCGATCCTGCGAAAAACAGCATGTGGGTGGAATCGAAGTCCTGTTTGTAGGTCAGCAACGAGGCCTTGCCGCCTTGCCCCCAAGTCGCCGGATCGTTCGGATCGAAGGGCAGCTCATGGACGATTTCCTGGTCGACCCGGTAGCGCTCGCCGACGACGATCTCGCCATCGGGTGGAAAGAGCTTTGCAGCCGCGGACATCGAAAGCCAACCCGCGTCCCCGAAGATACCGCGCCTGGCGCGCGTCACCGGTTCGGACACGACGGTCGAGATGCGCGCGGCGACCGCCACGGCCATGAAGCCCATCAGCGCGCCGATGACGGCCACGAGATCCAGATAGGAAAGTGCCCGGCTCCATGAGACCGCGCCGCTCTCCACGGATGGGGCGAGCCGGCCATATTCGCGCAGTGCGTAGAAACCGGCCACAGCCAGAAAGCTGACGAGGCTCACTATGGCCACCGGCCTTCGCCGGTGCAGTGGCAGAGCCAATACCGTCAACAGCCCCGCGAGCGGCCCGAACAGAAGCGCCGGCAGGGGTGCGAAGCGCAGGAACCAATATTCCGTCTTGCCTGACATGACAGCGGCGAGTTCCTGCCACCGCCAGCCGACGACATAGGCACCAAAAGCAGTGCCGGCGATCGGCGCCAGAACGAGTAACAGGCTCGGGCGCGGTTTCCTTAGCGGGGTCATTCGGCCGCCTCCGCGATGCGTAGCGAACCGCCGTCGAGCTTGGAGATCTTGAACGCCTCCTCGCCGATATCGCGCAAGCGCCGATGCTCCGATGAACCCGGGGCGATCCTTGCCAATTCGAGAAAGCCGCCTAGTAGGAACGCCCGGTCGGCCTTTGAAATTCCCGCCTTGACGACGAGGCCGCCGAGCAAAAACTTTTCGCGCGCCTTGTGCCTACGATCAGCCGTCATGAGAAACCTCCGCCGGCGTTCCAGCGACGCCAGCTGCTGGTCGACGCGGCGAAACAGATGCGCCATCAGTCCCCTTCTTCTCTCCTTTGCGAAATCGCGCCGCGATCTCCTCGACGAGGCGATCGACCTCCTCGTCGGTGATCTCCATTTCCGCCAGGCCCGACTTCGTCGCGGCCCGCGCAAAGCGCTCGGCGGACTTGGCGATCATCGCGCGCCTGCGCTCGCGCAGCTTTTCGATCTGGGTGTCTATGTCGGTGATCGATGATTTTGTGGCCATCGGTGATTCATCCTTCCTGAAAATAACCTCAGCGGACAGATTATACTAACTAGAATAAAATAGTTAAATGGGCTATTTTCCATCAAGTCGAAAACGTCGCAGCCGGAATTCCGGCCGATGGCCGTGTTCCGGAAAAGCGGCATCGGCCCTTCGGTCCGATCTGTTCGAGGGCGCAATATACGTCGCTGTCGCGACGTGCTTGGGCCAGTCTGGAGACACCGGTGGCGATCATGTTCGTCAGAGCGCAGGTGATCAGCAGGGGATCGGGACGCAGCATCGTCTCGGCTGCCGCCTATCGCCATCGCGCCCGGATGATGGACGAGCAGGCCGGCACGTCGTTCAGCTACAGGGGCGGGGCGTCGGAGCTCATGCATGAGGAACTGGCGCTGCCGGGGCAGATACCCACCTGGCTCAGGGAGGCGATTGCCGGGCAACTCGTCGCCAAGGCGAGCGAGGCGCTGTGGAATGCGGTCGACGCTTTCGAGACGCGGGCGGATGCACAGCTCGCCCGCGAACTGATCATCGCGCTGCCGGAGGAGCTGACGCGGGCCGAGAATATCACGCTGGTGCGCGAATTCATCCGCGACAATCTCATCTCGAAAGGAATGATCGCCGACTGGGTCTATCACGACAAGGAGGGCAACCCGCACATCCACCTGATGACGACGCTCCGGCCGCTGACGGAGGAGGGGTTCGGGGCAAAGAAGGTTCCAGTGCTTGGTGAGGACGGCAAGCCGCTGCGTGTCGTCACGCCGGACCGCCCGAACGGCAAGATCGTCTACAAAGTCTGGGCGGGCGACAAGGAAACGATGAAGGCGTGGAAGATCGCCTGGGCGGAAACGGCCAACCGGCACTTGGCCCTTGCTGGGCATGACATCCGCCTCGACGGTCGCTCCTATGCCGAACAGGGCCTCGACGGCATCGCGCAAAAACATCTCGGGCCGGAGAAGGCGGCGCTGGCGAGGAAGGGCAGGGAGCTCCACTTCGCGCCGGCTGATCTCGCCCGGCGCCAGGAGATGGCCGATCGGCTGCTTTCAGAGCCGGAGCTTTTGCTGAAGCAGCTCGGCAATGAACGCTCTACCTTCGACGAGCGCGACATCGCCAGGGCGCTGCATCGTTATGTCGACGATCCCACCGATTTTGCCAACATCCGCGCCAGGCTGATGGCGTCGGACCAGCTGGTCATACTGAAGCCGCAGGAGATCGAGGCAGAGACAGGAAAGGTGTCGGAGCCCGCGATGTTTACGACGCGGGAGATGCTGCGCATCGAATACGACATGGCGCAGTCGGCGCGGGTTTTGTCGGAGCGCCGCGGCTTCGGTGTTTCCGAGCGGATTGTGACGGTGGCGATTGAACGCGTGGAGAGCATCGAGAGCGGCGATCCTAAGAATCCGTTTCGGCTCGATGCAGAGCAGGTCGATGCTGTCCGTCATGTCACCGGTGACGGTGACATTGCCGCTATTGTAGGCCTTGCCGGCGCCGGCAAATCGACGCTGCTTGCTGCCGCACGTCTTGCCTGGGAGAGCGAGGGACACCGGGTGATCGGTGCAGCCCTTGCCGGCAAGGCCGCGGAAGGGCTGCAAGACAGTTCCGGCATCAAGTCGCGGACGCTTGCCTCCTGGGAACTGGCCTGGGCCAATGGGCGCGACACGCTCCATCGCGGTGATGTGCTGGTGATCGACGAGGCCGGCATGGTGGCCTCGCAGCAGATGGCCCGTGTGCTGAAGATTGCCGAGGAGGCTGAGGTAAAGGTCGTGCTGGTCGGCGACGCGATGCAGTTGCAGCCGATCCAGGCCGGTGCTGCCTTCCGGGCAATTACCGAACGCATCGGCTTTGCAGAGCTTGCCGGCGTGCGCCGCCAGCGTGAGGCCTGGGCACGTAATGCCTCGCGGCTGTTTGCCCGCGGCGAGGTCGAGAAAGGCCTCGACGCCTATGCCCGGCATGGCCATCTGGTCGAGGCAGGGTCACGCGAGGAAACGATCGATCGCATCGTCTCCGACTGGGCTGCTGCGCGCAGAGAGGCAATAGAGCGATCAACGTCTGAGGGCGGGGATGGCCGCCTTCGCGGTGATGAACTGCTGGTGCTGGCCCACACCAACGACGATGTTCGCAAGTTGAACGAGGCGCTGCGATCGGTGATGACGCAGGAGGGAGCGCTCAGTGAAAGCCGCAGCTTCCGGAGCGAGCGGGGCGTACGGGAATTTGCCGCCGGCGATCGGATCATCTTCCTGGAGAACGCCCGCTTCCTTGAGCCGCGCGCCAAGCACTCCGGGCCACAGTATGTGAAGAACGGCATGCTCGGCACCGTTGTTTCCACCGGCGACAAGCGTGGAGATCCGCTGCTTTCGGTTCTGCTCGACAACGGCCGCAAGCTCGTCTTCAGCGAAGACAGCTATCGCCATGTCGATCACGGCTATGCCGCAACGATCCACAAATCGCAGGGTGCTACCGTCGATCGCACCTTCGTGCTGGCAACCGGGATGATGGACCAGCATCTGACCTATGTGTCGATGACGAGGCATCGCGACCGCGTCGATCTTTATGCGGCCAAAGAAGATTTTGCGGCAAAACCTGAATGGGGACGCAAGCCGCGTGTCGATCATGCCGCGGGTGTGACCGGCGAGCTTGTCGAAACCGGCGAAGCCAAATTCCGGCCCGATGACGAGGATGCCGACGACAGCCCTTATGCCGACGTCAGGGCCGACGGCGGAACCGTCTATCGGCTTTGGGGCGTGAGCCTGCCGAAGGCACTCGAGGAGGCCGGCATCCAGGAAGGCGACACCGTGACGCTCAGAAAGGATGGTGTCGAGCGGGTCAAGGTCCAGATTACCGTTGTCGACGAGGAGACAGGTCACAAGCGTTACGAGGAGAGGGAGGTCGATCGCAACGTCTGGACGGCCAGTCAGGTCGAGACCGCTAGCGCACGACAGGAGCGCATCGAGCGGGAAAGTCATCGGCCGGAACTCTTCAATCCGCTCGTCGAACGCTTGTCGCGCTCCGGTGCCAAGACGACGACGCTCGATTTTGAGAGCGAGGCCAGTTACCGCGCACACGCGAACGACTTCGCCCGGCGCCGCGGGCTCGATCATCTCTCGCTTGCCGCAGCCGAGATGGAGGAAAGCCTTACCCGGCGCTGGGCGTGGATTGCCGAGAAGAGGGAGCAGGTGGAAAAGCTCTGGGAGAGGGCAAGCGTGGCGCTCGGCTTTGCCATCGAGCGGGAACGGCGGGTCGCCTACAATGAAGAGCGGAGCCAGACGATGGTCGAAGCGACATCCAGTGACGCGCGAACTGCATCCCACTACGTCTCGGGCGCGAGCGCTGATGAAACACCCTATCTGATCCCGCCGGCCACGTCCTTTGTCAGCAGCGTCGAGGAGGATGCGCGGTTGGCGCAGCTTGCGTCGCCGGCCTGGACAGAGCGGGAGGTGATCCTGCGGCCACTGCTGCAGAAGATCTACCGGGATCCGGATGCAGCGCTCATCTCCCTGAATGCACTGGCGTCGGATATCGGAGTCGCACCCCGCAGGCTCGCCGACGACCTTGCCGCAGCCCCTGGTCGGCTTGGCCGGCTGCGTGGCTCCGAGCTGATCGTCGACGGACGCGCGGCGCGTGAAGAGCGCAATGTCGCTGTTGCGGCCGTGAAGGAACTGCTTCCGATGGCCCGTGCCCATGCGACCGAGTTCCGCAGGAACGCCGAACGGTTCGAACTGCGCGAGCAGACGCGCCGCGCGCATATGTCATTGTCGATCCCGGCGCTCTCCGAACGCGCGATGGCACGTCTTCTCGAGATCGAGGCGGTGCGCAGCCAGGGCGGGGACGATGCTTATAAGACGGCCTTTGCGCTCGCCGCCAAAGATCGATCGGTGGTGCAGGAGATCAAGGCGGTGAGCGAAGCTTTGACGGCCCGCTTTGGCTGGAGCGCATTTAGCGCGAAGGCGGATGTGATCGCTGAACGCAATATTGTCGAGCGCATGCCGGAGGACCTCACGGATGAATGGCGCGGAAAGCTGACCCGCTTGTTCGAAGCCGTGCGACGCTTTGCCGACGAGCAGCATCTTGCCGAACGTCGGGATCGCTCAAAGATCGTTGCCGGCGCCAGTGTCGATCTGAGGACAGAGACGGAGAAGGGGGTGGGGAAGGAGAACGTTCCCATTCCCCCTATGCTCGCCGCCGTCACCGAGTTCAAGGTCCCCGTTGACGACGAGGCGCGATCTCGGGCTCTTGCGTCGCCTCTCTACCGTCAGCAGCGTGCGGCACTGGCGAACGCGGCAACGACAATCTGGCGCGATCCGGCTGAAGTCGTCGGCAAGATCGAGGAACTTCTCCAGAAAGGTTTTGCCGCCGAGCGCATTGGAGCCGCGGTGACCAACAATCCCGCCGCCTATGGCGCCTTGCGTGGTTCGGATCGCCTGATGGACCGGATGCTGGCCTCCGGCCGAGAGCGGAAAGAGGCTGTGGCGGCCGTGCCGGAAGCTGCAGCGCGCCTGCGCGCGCTCGGTGCGGCCCACCTCAATGCCCTCGATGCCGAACGCCAGGCTATCACGGACGAACGGCGGCGCATGGCGGTTGCCATTCCAGCTCTTTCGAAAGCTGCGGAAGAGGCGTTGGCGCACCTGACGGTCGAGGTGAGCAAGGACAGCAGGAAGCTGAGTGTTTCCGCCGCTTCCCTCGATCCGGGCATTGGCCGGGAGTTTGCCGCTGTCAGCCGAGCGCTCGACGAGCGCTTTGGTCGCAATGCCCTCGTCCGAGGCGATAAGGCTATCGCCAACGTAGTGCCACCGACGCAGCGCGGAGCTTTCGCGGCGATGCAGGAGCGGCTGAAGGTCCTGCAGCAGACTGTCCGCCTGCAGAGCAGCGAGCAGATCATAGTGGAGCGGCGCCAAAGGGCTGCTAGCCGCGCTCGCGGCATCAACCTCTGAGACTCGAAGAAAAGCGGGGTGACGAAATGGTTGGTCGATGGGAAAAGCACTACGACCTGATTGTCCCGAGATCGATTTTCCTTTGGGTGGCGGAGCGGTCGAAGCTACTGTTCGTCCCTTCCGCAGCGGTCGTTGTGGAGGCGATTGCAGGTCTCACCAGATCGCGTGCTGTCTGCGTGAAGCCACTCTATAGCCCCCTCGGACACGGACGTGGCCAGAAACAAGCCTGCTTCCAACAGCGCGCGGATGCCACAGAATGTGACGAGGTCTCGCGCTGAGACCGTGAAGAACAGGCTTTCACTGGTCGGCCTTATGATCGCGCCTCCACCTTCGAAAGCTAGAAGCCTGTCAGGTCCCACGGCGACGAGGGATTGGTAGAAGTCCTCGATTTGCGTGCAGATCTTGTCGGCAACGTGCTGCGTGCGCGGAATAGCGACACACGCTTCGGCGACATGAACGCCCGTTGGAACATCTTCCTCACCCGCGATTGATGGCCCTCGTGGCAGGACCAGATGCGCGTTGCCCGGCGGGCTCAGCTTAACGAAGTGACGGACTTCGCCAATCGATTTCTTCATGCTGTTCCTGCCCGTTTGAAGAAAAAAGGCTTTTCGAGATGGCAAAGCGCTGAGGGCTGCTCAACGTGATGGAGCGCTTTCTGCTGACGCGAACGTTGTTCCAGTTGAGGCTCGTGAAGACGTGACGCAGTTGCACTCACGCGACGGTGACGATGAGGAGTCGCTAAAGGGTCCAGGATCGCCCCGATAGCCGCCTTGCGTCGGATTCCGGGTAAAGGCGGTAAGGAAGGTCCGCATAGACATATTCTGCCGGAATCGCGGGTGGGGACAGCTTCGATAGGAACAGGTCGAGATTCTGCTGACTGTTGCTGGAGACAAGCGTGTAGAAATTGCCGCTGTTCCAGGTGACGAATGAGTGTCCAAAGAACCGGCGTAGTGTTTCGCTCATCTCCGAAAGGGTGACTTCGTTTCGATCCATTCGCGTTAGCACCGTCTCTTCCTTCGCGCTAATATCTGACGCGCTGAAGAAGCGAGCTTTGAAGCTATGGTCCTTCTGGCGTTCCCGCCGCCGATATTCCTCGTCGTCTTCATGCCTGAACTTCTCGACGAACATGAAGAGCCCGTTGGTCTTGAGATGCTGCGAGACGAAACGGATCTGATCGAAGCGATTTGGCGAATACATCTGGAAAGTCGTGTCCTCGAGGATGATATCGAAACCGCTGCCAAACTTTCGGAGCTCCACGTCTTCTTGGACCCTTTGCGATGTCAAATGATGAAATGGTCCGTGAAAAAACATGGCATGAGGAGGAACGCCATAGGCATAGAAGCTTCTAAGGTTTTCGACGTTGGGACTGCATGACAGCGTTTCTATCCTGCCCTTGCCAAGTTCGCCGATCACACGGGCCATCGTCCCCTCGGCTGTACCTAGCGTGTAGAGTTGCAGTTGACCCTTTCTGGCCCGCGCGTATTTGAGGATCGCGCTGCCTAAACGGCACTCTTCTTCGAGCCGGTAGGGTATGCTGCTCAAGTAGTGCTTATCAAACGGACCTTGGCGCAGCGGATGAAGGGCTGAAAAGCGCCTGAACGTCATGTCCACTGGGAACAAGCGGCGATCGAGCTCAGGCGGACGGATAGGCATTCCGGCCTCACCGGATGCGGTCGTCGAAAAAAACTCAGTAAGCTCGTTAAGACGAGGGGCGCGGTCGCACTCCTCAATGAAGTCGGCAAATTCACGCATGCGAAAGCCTGCCTTTCTCTCGCACCATCGCGTTTTTGGGATTCAGGAGGAAATCGCGCATCCCGAAAAGATTGTGCCGTCAGCGATGATGTCGGCAGAAGATGATCGCGAACATCATGTTTTCGCATCCACGATTTTGATTGGTTTTCATGAAATTGACATGAAATTCGACCTGAGGTTAAAGCCTGGCTTGTTGACAACTTGGGGTGAGGTAGGGTCGCTACCACGCCGGTTTTTCAAGGGAGCAGCTGTCGAGTGGGGATCATTCCATCAATTCACCCCGAGAGGATGAAGAAGTCACAAGGGGAGATCATCCTTCACCAGCAAGGCCATTGGAGCCATGCCCGCGCAGATGTCGTTCGCCGGCGCAGTCTCGGGCGACAGGTTATCGACGTTGTCGCGGATGACCACCTGATCTTCCTCAACATAAGGGGTACGGCGGCATCCGGCGAAAACTTTCTGGACGGACGAAGAGTCGAGTTCAGTCCGCGTCCAGACGGCTCGCTTGTTTACATTCCGCCCGGTTGCCATTGGAGCGGTTGGGATGAAGGGGATGCTGAGGGTTGTTATCTTATGATAACCGTGACGCAGGATTTTTTTTCAAACCTCACGACTAAGCTGCCGCGCGTCGGCACCTTGCGTCCGGAGCTTGGATTTAGAGATCTGCCGATCCAATGCTTGGCGCGGCAGATTGCCGGAGAACTTTCACACGACGATTCCATGGGGAGTGTGATCGTGGAAGGGCATCTCGCGGCTATCTTCGGACTTCTGCAGCGCCGCTCCGGCACATCTGGCAGATTGTCTCGAGGAGGATTGTCGCCTACCGTTCTCAAGCGCGTGATAGGGCGGATTGAAGCTCACATCGATCGACCTCCAAGCGTGCGCGCTCTGGCTGAAGAGGCGGGATTGACCTACGAGCATTTTTCCCGCGCTTTCAAGCAGTCGCAAGGCTCGACGCCCTATGGCTTCTATAACCAACGCCGTCTTGAACGCGTGACCGACCTTCTCCGCACGACTGCGATCAGCGTGACCGAGATCGCCATCGCCTGTGGCTACTCCAGCGGGAGCCACCTCTCGACCAGATTTCGCCGCGAAACCGGCTTTTCACCGGCTGAGTATCGGGCGCTCTGGAAGGGATAACCCGGTTCTGACCAAGAGAAAATATCAAATTCATGAAAGCCCTCGGCTGCCGAGACGACTAGCATGTCCTCACGAACCAATCCAGCAGGGAGCGTGGATGAAGTGGGTATATCGGTCGGCGGCCTGATTGGGCGGTATTCCGCCCGCCACATCTATCTCTTCGGCGTTGTGGCTTCCGCAGCTGGGCGCAATGCATATTTCGTGATGGTGGCTTGGATCGCGGTCGATGTCAGCGGTAGCGCGAGCGCTCTTGCTATCCTTTTGGCGCTCGGCAGTGCCGCCGAATTGTTGACAAGCAATGTCGGCGGCGCCCTTGTTGATCGATTCGACCGCCGTCTCGTTTGTATCGGCTGCGATTTGTCCAGGTTGCTGCTAATGGTGATGACCGGACTTGCTTTCTTGTTCTGCGACCCGCTCATTGTTCTTTACGCATCGTGGACGATCTTCGCGATTATCGACAGAACTTGTTCAACCGCGCTGCAAGCCATCATCCCGTCTCTCGTACCCCCAGAGAACCTTGGTTCGTTCAACTCGGTGTCTTATATCGCCATGCAGGCAGGTAATTTGATCGCCGCCATCGTGACTGGGTTCACCCTCGCCGCCATCCGGGTGGATCTGACGCCGATCCTGCCGAGCGCTTTTTTCAGTCTGTCGCTGTTGGGGTGGTTGGCTATGCTGGGCCAACAGCGGAACTCCTTCCCTCGACGCGGCTCGAAGAGCGAAAGCATCCGTTGCCTTGATCTCATGCCGACGACCTTCTCCTTTCACCCCCTGAAGACCCTCGCTGTCATGTACGCGCTGATCTATGCCATGGGCATGCTTGTTTCCGTACTCGGCTCCGCATACGTCATTCGTGAACTCGAGGGGTCAGCGCTGCAGTTCGGTTATCTCGAGGCGGCCTGGGCTCTAGGTTCGATTGCAGGCTGTGCGGCCTTGCTTTTTGGAAGCGTAGTTTCGCGACGGCAGAGAGTCCTTTTCCATTCGGCGCTCGAGGGCGTTGTTCTTTCCGGTTTTTTTGCTTTCCAAAGCCTTCCATCCGCACTTGTCCAAATGATGGTTCTGGGCTTGAGCTACAATATCGCGCGGGTTCTGATCGATGTACGGATTCAATCGACTGTTCCGGCCGGCATGCTGGGGCGGGTGCGAAGCCAAGTCCACACGATCTGTGTTGCGATCGGGCTTTTCGCGTATGGCATCATCAGCGCCATCGGGGATGCAATTCTACCTTCGGAGATTTTCGGACTCTTCGGGTCGTTGATGGTTGCCGTCGCGCTCTTCTTTCGTTTCAGAATGGATAGAGGAGAGCCGCTTGAACGCCGGCTCGTCTGAGGATGGAGACATTGATCGACAAGGAGCTGGTCTCAAAAGAAGAGGTTTTGGCCCTCATTTTTGAACTATTTCCGTGGATGCGTCAGTTTGGCGTGGGATCGTTGAACGACTACGCAAAGGCGGTATTTTCCGTTGAGTCCAATCAATCAGAATGCGCCGCGAGAAGGCACGCCATGTCGCTGTTGCGGTCGTGGGTCGGAACCGTCGCGCAATGTCGAGGTTTTTCGGCAGGCGCGGTATCGAGATTTCAAAGGGAAATCGAAGCCGCTCCGGTGCTTCAGAGCGGTCCCCACCTCCACCTGTTGATCGAGCCAGACGCATTCTACACCCATTTGTTCTCCCTGATGGGGCTCCGCGCCCGTGGCAGGAAATGTTATATCTCCTATGCCTGTTCGACGGTGAAGTTCGTAGAGCGGGGCCGCAAGGGTCCAGCCTGGCTGCAGATCAATGGCGATGCGGTCAATGTCTTCGGCTTGTCGCGCAGCAAGATGATCCCCTACAGTATACTCGGTAGAAATAGCAGCTATCGCTTCCACCTCCAGAATGTCGATAGGCCCGGTCCTGACTTGGAAGCAGTTTCGTGCTTGCGAGAACTTTTGCCTGCCGACGAATTCCAGTCCGCGGCAGAAGCAATCAAGGCAGCAAATCTTTGCCTCTGGAAGCGGTATTTTGACAGCCAAGTCGACTTTCTTCAGCTTGACGATAGCGACGTTGCCGATCTGGTCGCGGATCATCTTTCCGACGACAGATCCTGGCTGCGAACTTCACTGGTCGAGGACACAGCATTCGCCATGCGGCTCCTCGTCTGCATCGATCAACTCGCGGATACGGCTTGGCGAGGCTGGCTGAAAAATTCGACCCACTTCTTTTGGGGCTGCATAGAAGGGCGGCTCTTTCCACTTTGGCTGGATGGCGCCGTTCTCCGATCTAAAGGGGCGGAAGATATCCGCGTCAAATTTTCGCCGGCAAGTCTTGTTGAAGCCCTGAAGGCGGGCCGGATCGTGCCGAACCTTCTGCTGATGTTCATCGTGACATCGCTCCTGCCTGGTGTGCGCGTCTTGGGGGGAAGTCGACATGCAGTCTATTATCCTTTGATGCGCTGGGCGCTCTGCGAGGCTTTGAAGAACAACAATCGCGACCCGCAGCTTCTCAACACACTGTCAAAAGACGAACGCCCAGGGGTTTGGGGCCATCGGGTCATCTCCTCGCCATGCGAGCCGTTTTCGATGCTGAATCAGCTCGGCCAGGGCGGCATCTCGACGCTTCTCGATCGCTTTGGCGAGAAAAGCATTGTCGAAGCCTGCGGACCCTTTTCGAGTTTCACGCAGGATCCCTTGTGGGCAGAGCTAACGGCGGCCTACTCCTTTGGGAGGATAGGCAGGAATTGCCCGCAATGGGTATTTTGCTGATCGCATTGCGATAGCCCTTTCGATCATTCGCTGCCGAAGGACAACTAACGGGGTCTCGGGACGTACGCCTACGTGTAGGGCGAAGCTATTGAATCTTGTGAAGAATTCGGTTGAACGCCGCGCGGATTTCAACTATTCTTTTTGATGAGGCAGTACGCGCTGCCTTGGGGATTAGAACCCCCTACGAGCGGTTGGTGCCGGCCGATACGGCACCAAACTCCTTGACCTTCGGTCGAGGAGCCTGTGGCGTATGTCCAGGTTCCTCGGAACTAAAGGCCATAGGGCCGTCTCGTACGGTGTTCTAACTCCCCGATCAGTGGGTTGAGCGAGTTATTCCGCGGGGGCGTACCGCGTGAAACTCTCCACACGGGGTGTAGTCCATGAATCATTTTACAGCAGCCCTTCAAGTCCGATCGTCGAGGCGAGCGCGGGCCGCGCAGAATATTGCGCGTGCGTCGGTGCATCCGGTAGACCTGCATGTCGGGCAGCAGATCCGTATTCGCCGGTTGCAATCGAATGTATCGCTGGGCGATCTTGGCGCCGGCATCGGCGTCAGCTTGCAGCAGGTTCAGAAATATGAAAGCGGCAAGAACCGCGTTAGCGCTTCCATGCTCTATGAGCTTGCCAATTGCCTCAAAATTTCTGTTTCGATGTTTTTCGAAGGCCTCCCAGATCCCGAAAGCTTTCAGGACCAACAACTCACGACGGAGATTGATGAGAGGATTGCTTACATTTCCACCGCGGAAGGACGACGGCTGGTAGAAGACGTTTTGCTCCTTTCCCCACGTGTGCGCAGTCGCGTCGTCGCCCTCGTCAGCTCGATTGTCGACGAAGAGACGCCTGAAAAGACTGATTTTGATCGCTAGGAGAACAACAGGAAAAGGCGGCAGGAGAGCCAGCCAGTCGTTGACTTTGGGTAACCGTCTGCCGCGCGTTCTGCTTTCGCATCTACAAGGCGATCCGCCCGATGTCATTCTCCCGAGATAGCACTGTGCCAAAACCGGCACTGCGGTCGGCAAGATCGTCAAGGATATCTGCCGCCATTCTGCCACCGGCAAGCACAGGGAAGGGGAGGCGATCGTGTGCAGGATTGGATAAAGCCTCGGTTCCCCCGATCACAATCGGGCGCAAGCGGATATTCTCCAGCCGTCCGCTAGATTCAAAATTGCAGGTCGCGATGACGCTTCTCCACACCTCCGGCGGGCTCCATTCCTGTTCGTCCTTTTCCGTATGGAAGAGGAAGTTGCCAAGGCCGTAGAAAATTGGCGTATTCCGATATATCTCGACCGCTTGAAGGACCGGAGCGCCATGGCTGACAAAGAGGCCTGCGCCCGCGTTCACGCAATCGTGCGCAAATTCCCGGACCCAGGCGGGGACTTGCTGCCAGTTCGGCTCCCAATGGTGATGATGCAAATACACGATGACGAATGTATCGCGGCCCGCTTCTTCCGCAATCGCCGAAAGGTGAGCCGAGGCGCTGTGCCGGTCCACCACGATGCGGCGAGCCGTCTCATCTGATCTGCAAAACACGGTTCCATAGAAATCAATTTCGTCTTGGCCATGAAGATCAGGCGGATCCTCCGGCTGGGCATAATTCGCGCGCTCCAAGGGCGAACTTAGAAGACGCTCCTGGATGGAGCGAAGCAAGTCGAATGTTCCCGCTTCCAAGTCAAATACCCTGGAGACTTTCAGACTATTGATGCCGGGCCTTGCTATCCTGCCCTCAGTTGCGTCCTCAGCGTACATGAAAGACGGGC
The DNA here is from genome assembly GCF_029194105.1 of Rhizobium mulingense. Classification (NCBI taxonomy): domain Bacteria; kingdom Pseudomonadati; phylum Pseudomonadota; class Alphaproteobacteria; order Hyphomicrobiales; family Rhizobiaceae; genus Rhizobium; species Rhizobium mulingense. The sequence goes on from NZ_JARFVE010000017.1 coordinate 68,318, forward strand.
CTGGCCCAGCGTCCATGGCAATCAGCGCAACATTTCGGGATCCGAACGTCATTTTCTGTGCCGTGGAAGCGTGATGCTTGTTGTGGCCGATGCCGGCATGCAGGAAATTGTGTGCCGCAACCTCCTCCAGCGTCGAGAGGATCCCCGGCGGTCCAAGATCGAAAGCATGGTTGTTTGCCAGAGCCAGGCTATTGAAACCGAGCTCCTTCAACGCCGCCAAGACATCCGGCGCTGCAGCGCCGAAATAGCTGCCTTTGAGCGGCCATCCACCATGACGACCATAGATAGTCGTCTCGAGATTGGTGAAGGCAACATCGCTTGCTTTGAGGATCTCGGCGATCTCAGCGAGCCGTGGATCGCCGATCGCTCGAAGATCATGACGGATGAGCGACTGGCCGGTGACAGCAATGGAAAAGGGTGCGGACATATGGTCTACCTTCGATCTTTGGGACTGCCGACTGCTCACGCGCTATGGCTTCGGGGGAAATGCGTGTCGTAGAGCCAGTGTCTAGTTCGATGTCTGCGGCGAAACATCGATCTTGAACCATTGCTCGCTCAGCCGCTTCAGGGTTCCGTCGCTCGTGGCGGCCTCGATGGCGCTATCGAATGCCGCAACCAGTTCGCCGTCGTCTTGCCGAAGCCCGACGCCGACACCCGGGCCCCACAGGCCACCGGAGAGCCGCGGGCCGTAGAGCGTTGCAATCCCGCCATCCGTGCTGTCGAGGAAGGCTTTCCAGGTGAAATAGTCGGCAAGGCCGCCATCGATGCGCTCAGCCACGAGATCGAGATGCATGTTGTCCTGGGAATCGTAGCTCCTGATCGTCGCGACCTTTCCGAACAGTTCATTGAGCACTGCTTCCGAATTCGATGATCGCAATACGCCCAAAGTTCTGCCGTTGAGAGCGGCTCGAAGCTCCTCGATCTTTGCCTGCTTTTCAGGGTCGATAGTTGTGAGGTCGAGCTCGGCCAACGTATCCGTGGGCGGAAGATTGAGATCTTTGCGTATGACAACTTGGTTGAAACCTCCGGCGTAGGGCTTGGAAAAAGCGATAGATTTCTTCCGCTTCTCAGTTATCGCCATCCCCGACATGATGGCATCGAACTTTCCAACGGTGAGCGCCGGTATGATTCCGTCCCAGTCCTGAGGCACGAAAGTGCACTCGAACTTCATCCTCCGGCAAAGATCGCGGCCGACGTCGATGTCAAAGCCGGCGAGCTCCCCTTGGGGGGTGATGGCATTCCAGGGCGGCGAAGCACCTTCAGAGGCGATTGTCAGTGTCTTCCTGTCCATTGCTCCCGCGTTGTTGGCGCAGACGACAAGAGACAGGGCAAGCAGAAGTGTTCGTTTCACGACGATGTTCCTTTCATTGCTGAGTTTGATTGTTGGCGTCCGGGATGTGGGCTGGCGTCAAGTTTCAGCCGAGGCGAGAGGCGGCTTTCCGTTCGCTCTTCGAGGTACAGGTTGCGCCGGCGGTGGACGGTTTGCCGTCGGCGTCCAACGCGTCTCCAGCATCTGGAAACCTTGCGTGATCAAGAGGGTAAGCAGCAGATAGAAAGCCCCCGCGGCAATGAAGACCTCGTATGGGGCGAATGTCTCCGACACCAGCTGTCGGGCGAGCCCGGTCACCTCAAGCAGCGTGATGGTGCTTGCGAGGGAGCTTGCCTTCAGCATTCCAACCACCTCATTTGCATAGGCGGGAAGAGCGATCCTGAGGGTCAAAGGGAACACGATAAGACGGGCAGTGTGGAAACGGGAAAGGCCCAAGGCTTTGGCCGCTTCAATCTGCCCACGCGGGACCGCCTGGATCCCGCCGCGCAGAACTTCTGTCGTATGGGCGGCGCTGTTCAGGGTGAAAGCAATGAAGGCGCACCAGAATGGCTCTCGCATCACGGCCCATAGAAAGCTTTGGCGGACGAGGGGAAGCTGGCCAATCCCGTAGTAAATCAGGAAAAGCTGAACCAGAAGTGGCGTGCCGCGGAACGCATAGGTATATGCCAGCACGGGCGCGGAAGCCCACGGATTTGATGATGCCCGTAGGAAGGCGAGCGGGACCGAGACGGCGAAGCCTGCGGCAAGCGATGCGAATGTCAGAACCAGAGTGAGAAGAAGGCCGCGGGGAAGGGTGAGAAACGCTTCAAGCGCGATGGTCATGCTCATTGCCTCAACCTTTCATCGCCGGGAGCGAATAGCGGCGCTCCAATAACCGGAACGAAAGAAGCGACAGGCTTGTGAGGGCGAGGTAGATTGCAGACGCTGCGAGATAGAAGGGGAGCGGAGCGCGCAGTGAGCCCGCGCCAATATAGGCGACGCGCATGACGTCCGTCAGCCCGACGACAGAAATCAGCGATGTATCCTTTATCAAGGAGATGCAAAGGTTACAGAATGCCGGCAGAGCAATCGGGATCATCTGGGGAATGATGATCAGAAACCAAATCTGCGCGTTCGAAAGCCCGAGCGCCGCTGCAGCCTCTCGTTGGCCTGGTGCAACCGCGTTGATCGCACCACGGAATATTTCCGCGGCGTACCCACTGAACACGACGGTCAGTGCCGCGACACCGGCCGCAAATGCATTAATCTCGATGTAGCCACCGGCAATCGCGCTCAAAAGGGCGGTTCCGCCGAAATACGTTAGGAGGATGATCAGAAGTTCCGGAACACCCCGGATGATGCCCGTGTAGCCCCGCATGCACGATGAAACCGACTTGCGGGTCGAGTTGCGGAGAACGGCAATAAGCAAACCTAATAGGGTCCCGAAAGCGCAGCTCAAGGCAAACACTAAAAGTGTGTTTTTCAATCCAGATAAAAATTGATCTACAAATGCGTACAATGAAAGTCTCCAATATTCTAGCGAGCGCACCGAAATCGGAAAGGTATTCTCCCGACATATACTAAGAGCTTGCCGAGATTTAACCGAGGGTAGATTGGATTTATTAGCTTAACCAGCGCTCTAAGTTTGGCGTATGTCAAAAATATACTTTGACTTGCCGCCGTCAATTTATAAGATTCAGGAAGTTTTGATAAGCGCAACTTATGAGGCGCGTCGCTCGACCACGATTGAGATTCCCGGCCATGGAAATCACCGACTCCGGAGTGAAGATCCGCCACCTTCAAATATTGCGGGAGGTTATGCGCGCCGGCTCGGAAAGGCTCGCAGCGCAGATGTTGCGAATAACCCAGCCGGCGGTCAGCCAAAACATCAAGCAGCTAGAGGAGACTGTCGGCTTCGCGCTCTTCCGCCGGGAAAACAACAGGTTGATCCCCACCGTCAAGGCATGGGAATTTCTGCGCACAATCGACGCGGCGTTTGCCGGACTTGATCGGATCGGACCGTCAATCGACTTCCTGCGGAACAACGATACGCGAATGATCGGCATCGCGGCGCCAAGCACTTTTTCCTTCGCGACCTTGCCGAAAGTGGTCAAAAGGATTCGGGAGAGAAGCCGCTCTTACGCCGTTCAGGTGAAAACAGGCACGTATGAGCAGATTGCAGATCATGTGTTAAACGGCCGCTCGGATCTTGGCATCTCCCGATTGCCTATTGATGAGCGCATTCTTGATTGGGTGCCGGTCGGCTCGGCCACCAACGTATGTCTTTTTCCGGTCAACCATCGATTTGCGGCACAGCAGCTTGTCACTGCCGAAGATCTTGCCGGTGAGGCGATCATTGATATCGACCCGCAATTTGCCTCTCACCAAATGAGCGTCAATGCCCTTCGGTATATGGGAACCGCTCCTGACATCGCCGTGGAATATGACGCCAATGGCCACGACATCGGCTATGTCATGGCAGGGATCGGCGTTTCGATTACGAACGAGATCATCGCGAGAGAATATGCTGACTTCGGCGTCGCGTTCCGCCGATTTCATCCAGGGGCAATATATCACTACGTCGTCGTTTGGCAAAAAGATCGAAAGCTGAGTGATAGCCTAAGATTTGCATTGGAAGAGATAGTCGCGGCTTTGACAGATCGGGCTGCTTGACGATCGCATCGAGGTATGACCCTCGTACCGGAAAACAGATGTTGCGAGTTCATGCTGAACCGCGAGTTGTGCGCGTAAGCTTAGAGCGGGATGATTTTAGGTAGACCCGTGAGAAGGATTCCCTATGACGCAAATCAGATTCATCCTTCTGGCCGGTCAGGAGGCTGAGCTGGATGGCGAGACCTGTTTCGAATAACCGCGAGAAGTTGTAGAAGCGGTGATACAGGAGGGGTGTGGTGCCGGGCGGCGTCCAAGCGCTTCCGCATTGGCATCAGCATCGCGATCGATTGGGTGCGGCGCGTGACGCGACGGACAGCGCAGCCCGGCAGGATGAGTAGCCACAAGCCGCGAACGGCGGTGGCTTACCTAAGCCACCGAGCAGATAGTTGCGCCATATCGTAGAAGAACATCGCGACAATCGGAACTGCGTCGGTTGGCAGAAGCGGACCGGTTGTTTGTGCGATCATTGGTGCCATGTTCTCTTTAAGTGATTCTGCAGTTATCTTAAAATGGCGGATGACACTTCAATTGGACGCAATATCGACTAGAGCAAATCCTGTTCAATCCGGGTCATATCCAGCAGCCCTGAAGTAGTTTGCGCATTCTGTCGGCGTGAAGCGGAGCATCAATGCGCCTAGGACGTCCCATAGAGCATCGATCTTTCGTTCCGCGCCCTCCGTGGTTGACTGCGGCCCCTAAACCGGGACCGCGTGCCGGTGGTGACGGAAGCTATGAGATCACATGCTCAATGCGCTCGAGGTGGTGCTGAGGCACGATCTGAAGGGGTTCCTCGGCCGCTGCGATTTCCTCGACCGTAAGTCCGGTGGCGATGGCCAGGTCCTCAAGGCTGTAGCCCTTCGCAATCCTGGCTTCGCGGCGACGAGCGGCTGCGGAGGTGTTGTCGGCGGTAGCAAATTGATCCATTCCAAACTCCAAATCACGTTGATGTAGCGGCTGAGGGGGATCTGTCCCCGATGGGTTGGCTCCTTCGTGGTGCCGACTCGGTCAGAGGTTAGCCGCAACCTGCCGAGCCGCTTGGTTTCTCTTCGCAGACGCTCTTGCGTGGCTTCCGCCGCGATCTTGTTCTGCGTTCGGATGCCGAGCGCTCCTGCATTAGCGCTGTTGTTCTAGTCCTGCTTTCTATGACAATCAATCCATGGGTTTGCTCATAGGCACACGACGAGCCGTACCAACTGCCTGGGAAGAATTGTCCGCTACTGATTAACTGCGGTCGCAGATATGCCTTGCGCGATCTCATCGTCGAAGTGAACCATCTCGCCCGAGGCCATGTGCAGCGCGTCCGCGACATCGCCGAAGCGCGCCTCACCATAACGGAGGCCGGAACTTATTGAATCGGCGCCCGTTCGTAAGGACCGACATTAGGAGGATCTCACCATGGCAACGACATCCAAAGCCCGCAGCCAGGATCGTGCTCGCGTCGCAGGTGGTCAGGATCACGAGGTGAAGTACGAAGCCCGGAAGGAAGGCATTTCCAAGGAAGCGGTGAAGAAGACCGTGAAGAACGTAGGCAACAGTCGCAAGAAGGTCGAAGCCGAACTCGACCGGCACTAATCCGGGTTGGAGAGTTCAACCGTGAGGGTCCGCAGCCATAAAGTCAGCGGCGGAAACAGCCGCTGAAAGTCTGGCTCCGACGGATCATAACGCTGCGGCGGAAGGCGCCTGACTGCAGGAGTTGACGACCCCGCAGGAAGCGTTTCGGAGCAAGGCTATCGAAGCTGCGGGATACAGCGCCGTCGAGCAAAGCCAAAAGTATTGGGACGCCGGAGCGTTTCTTGCAAAGGGGCGGAGCCGCATCGCATGAGGAAGGGGCTGGCGAGCGAACCCAACGAGCTCCAAAGTCGCGATACGCGACGGCGTCGGCTGACTTTACCTGCAGAACAGAATTCAGAGGCCGACAGACCGTGGGGCACCGCGTGCGGACGCCGGTCCCGACCGGTTCGTTCAATCGACTTCTAGAAGCTGCCATCCCGTTTTTGGGACCGGCCAGCATCGTCGATCTTCTCGTGCTCACTGCGCTGAATAGGAAGCGCGGTCGGTATTAAGCCATTCTCCCGTAACGCCAAAGGCGAGCGGCGGAGCGCCGATCAATCGCCCGAGTCGGGTCTCCAGTGTTTGAAACGATGCTCAGGGAAGCGGTCGACGTGAACCTCGCTTAAATCCTGCGGAGTATTCCATTGCCGACATGCCAGTCGATCAGATCCCGAAACAGGCTTAGCGAGTGCCACGTGCATCGTCGTCCCGATGTGGACTGTAGACTAGCTTCCTGCATAGGGCGATGCGATCCTGAGTTGCGTTCATGTGTCCTCTCCTTCGCGACGGAGAGACCCTAAGCTATGCCGACTAGGCGGCCGCTATGGTGCCGGAAACGTTGGCAAAGTCGGTTAATCGGCATAGTTTGCTGGTCAGCATAAACGTGCTTTTGCCGCGCGCGGCAAAATGCAGTTTGAAGCAGCGTCGCGATCGTCGCCCAAGTCCTGCCGCCGCCTTCCGAGCCGGGTTCATAATGCCGGATTTCCGACGTTTGAAGCAAGGGTCACCTATCCCTTCCATCCACTGGTTGACCAAACCGTCTTGGTAACCGGCAGCCATGAGCACGAAGGCGTTCACTATCTGCTCATTCTGGCACACGGTGGTTCATTTCAAATTCCGGCATGGATGTTTGATCCTGCGGCAAGTTCGATCGAGATCGTAGCTGCGCCGCGCCTTTCGGCAACCAAACTCGTTGAACTGCGCGCCAAGCTTTGTTGCCTGACTATTCCGTTGCGGTCGCTGCGGTCGCCGATTGCACATTCAATACTCCGGGAAAGGCGGCAATACGCAGCGATATGTTTGTCGCGGCACGTTCGGCGCCACGGCGGTCGGCAACTGTATCGGGTTCGGCGGCATGCGGGTCGATCGGGCCGTGGCGCAGGAGGTGCTCGAGCGATTGCAACCTCTGGGAATCGAGGCGGCCTTGCGGGCAATGGAGGCGCACACGCAGCGTCATAGCGACAATCAACAGCAACTCGAGAACTTAATCAAGCAAGCACAATACGAGGCTGCCAGGGCGCGCCGCCAGTATGATGCTGTCGATCCGGGCAATCGGTTGGTCGCCGGCGAACTGGAGCGGCGCTGGAATGAGAAGCTGATCCTATTGCGTGATCTCGAGGTCCAGTTCGAGATGCTCTCGACCGACCGTAACACGCCTGCTTTATCGGCCGACGACCGTACAAGATTGATGATGCTCGGTAGCGATCTATAGTAAGGCATGGGACAGGTCCCGACGCGTCTAACGCGAAAAGATCATTCGGCTGCTGATCAAAGAAATCATTGTCGATACCGTTGACGACACATTGGCGCTCGTCATTCATTGGCAGGGTGGCGATCACACCCGGATGACGGTGAAGAAAAACAAGATCGGCCAGACCCGCTGGGCAGTTAAGGCTGATGTTGTCGATCTCGTTCGCAACTTGGCGAGGCAGTTGCCCGATTTGTCGATCGCAGCGATCTTGAATCGATCCGGCAAGCGGACAGGGCATGGCGCCAGCTGGACGCGAAGCCACGTCTGCAGTCTTCGCAACATCCACGGCATCTCCGTCTATCGAGAAGGTGAACGGGCCGAACGCGGTGAGAGAACCCTCGACGAGGCCGCCGACATTCTAAAGGTGAGTCGAGCTACCGCCTACCGGATGGTCAGCAGCGGTGTCCTTCCCGCTCGCCAGTTATGCACCGGAGCGCCGTGGATCATCCAGCTTTACATTTCTCGCAAATGTCGGGCATCCGCCACTTTTGTCAGGTTTGTCGTGATTGGAACGTTTTGTTCGCCGGTCTCT
>NZ_JARFVE010000018.1:0-59250 GCF_029194105.1 Rhizobium mulingense
GCAGATCCTCGAACAGCAGTCGACCTTTTTCCGCAAGCGCGTTGAGACAAGTTTGCAGCACGCCAAGGAAGTCCGGGAGCTCTCAAGCAGGGCGGTGGAGGAAATCTCAAAGCCGGTCAAGGATGCTTTTGACAAGGTCCTGACGAACCCCAAAGCGACGTAAAGTAGACTCGGCACTAAGATCAGGGCTGGACGAATCATGATCGGAGCCGCTTTCGAGGAGACAACATTATGCGGCCGACTGATGTTTCATCTGTTCGCGGCGCTGGCGAATTCCGGCGTGATCTGGTCAGAGAGCGGACCCGTGCCGGCCCGGAGGAACGTGGTAGGCGCGGCGGCGGCCGCCGCTGATAAGCTTGCCAGGGCCTCATCTGGTGGCTGGCCACAAAGTGCGCGAGGCCATCGCACCTTACGAGGCTCTTAGATGGTTACATGTGGGGGATAGTAAAATGATTGTAGCTGTTCCAAATAGCGGGGCGTCACGGATTAACCAATCCGGTGTAGAAGCATTACGAGAATTTCCTAACTTTCCGATAGGCGGGATCTTGTTCAAGGATATAGCGCCTATGCTGGCTGGTAGAGGTGCATTGGGCGAAGTCGTTTCTACCGTCGCAAGCCAAGTGTCGGGAACAGAAATCGATGCCATTTTGGCGGTTGATGCGCGTGGTTTCATCTTGGGCGCCTCATTGGCTGATAGGCTCGGTTGCGGTTTCATCATGGTAAGGAAACCCGGTAAACTGCCGGGGGACGTCCTCTCATTTGAATACAGCTGTGAATACTGCTCCGGAACCCTGGAGGTAACTGCCGGCCTCATCGGTGACGGCCTGCGATGCCTGATTGCTGATGACCTTCTAGCGACGGGTGGCACTGCTCGGGCGACTGGGAATTTTGTCAAGTCCCAAGGCGGAGAGATCGCCGGATACGCATTCATACTCGAAATCGAAGTTTTGAAAGGCAGGCGTCAATTGGACGACGCACCAGTGATCAGTGCGATGACGTGCTAGCGCAGCAACATAGACGTAAGGAGGCAAGCGCATGAATACCCCTGATTGGCTTTCGACACCGCAGGACGTGCATGTAGCCAGTCAGACGCTACAGGCCCTCGTCACAAGTGAACTTTCGAAACGAGTCGTCTCGGAAAACGAAATTAAAACGATCTATCTGTTTCTAACCCGCAAGTGCAATTTGGGATGCCACCACTGTTATATCGCAGGCGTCGGGCCCAAGGCCAAGGGCATTGATTTCAACCTGGAGGCGATCCAAGGACTGATCGAGCAAGCACTGCCCAATGGGCTGCGCAAGGTTAAGGTTTCCGGGGGTGAACCGATGGTTCACAAGGAATTCATGGCAGTCATGGAATATCTCGCATCCTGTGGGCTGAAGGAGCTGGTTTTCGAGACGAATGGAACCCTCTTTGACGAGTTCACGATCGAGCAGCTAAGTAGGCTCCCCAATTTGACGGTCTTCATCAGCCTCGACCATTTCGACCCAGAGGCGCACGACGCTTTCAGAGCAAAATCGGGTGCGTTCGCCAAGACTGCGATTGTCCTGCAGCGGCTTGGAAAAACTGACATCTCTACGGTGGTAACGACGACTGCCTATCGCAACAACTATGACAAGGTGATTTCGATTATAGATTTGGTGCTCGGCTGGGGCATCAAGAAGCATCGGACGCTGCTCAACATACATCCGATGGGCAACGCGCGCAGCCATGAGGACAATGCGATAAGCTTGGAGGAATGCAAGCTACTGATAGGCGATCTTTTGAAATCTCCCCATTTTGAGAGTGGCGCTGCATACATGACTCTGCCGCCGGCTCTGATGCCTCTCAAGTATCTGAACGGCGTGCATACTTGCGGTTGGGGCGACAACGTACTGGGCATACTGTCGAACGGACAAGTTTCGATGTGCAGTGCCTCCTACGATGATCCGGAAATGATCGCCGGCAATGCCTTCGAAATGCCCTTGATGGAAATCTGGCGCAACAGCCCGTTCTTCCATGAGCTACGCGAGGTGGTGAGTGGCGAGGTTAAGGGCGTCTGCGGCAACTGCGTGTTTTATCCAGTCTGTCGCGGCGTCTGCAAGATGAGTAGCTGGTCGCACTATGGTGAAAAGGACGCGCCCTATCCGCTGTGCCAGGAACTTTACAATAACGGAGGTTTTCCGGAGTACGCCCTGGTGGACCCGACGAAAGATTCCACCTACCGCCGCGGAGTTATAGCGAAAGAGCGTCGGCCCGCCGCCGAAGCTCCTGTCTATAACTTCTCGGAGGAAATCGCGGCTGCTGCGCAACACACTCACTAACGCAGGAGGCGCGACGTAATAATTGCTGTGTCGACGACGTAATTTAACCAGGTCAACAAAAATAACGTGGAGGATTGAGGATGAGCAGAGCTTTCCGAGGTGCGGCGGGTGTGGCGCACACACTTGCGAACAACGCGATACGATCCGGCAACAAAGCAGCCGCCCAGCAAGCCCAGGTGATTTCTCGTCTTGCGGAAGGACTCGCCCGGCTGCAGGCGGGTTTGGATGACCAAGCTCAGCAATTGACGGCTGGCCTTGTAAAATTAGAGCAATCGCTAAAGGTGTCACGCAGATCGCAACGGTCGAAATCCGGCTCACTCGCTGCTAACGGCGAACTACAAGACTACTACGTTGATATAACCGCCTCGAAGAAATTTGGCAAAGCCAATTGGCCGCGCGCCGCCGATTCAGGTCTTGTAGGACGCCGCATTGGGCGAGGACCGGTTAGGATGACTGGTTCCGACACACAATCGGCAAAGGCGGTTACCGCCGCATTCGCCAAACTTCTCTCGGCTCAGGCACAATTGCTGCAGATACGCAGTGAAGTGGAAGACCTCAAGAAGGTTCAGAGGTAGCGGCAATGGCTAGTTCCCGACTGTTTGGCTACGCCGTTGACGAAGAGGATGGCAAGCTGGTAATCGTGATTGACGGATTGCTTGCCGAAAGTTGCATCCGGCAAATTCGGGACAGCGCCCAGACGGGCCGCGGTGGTGAACTCTTGTCGCGATTGCTGCCGGTAAGTTCGGTTTACAAGCTTATGTCTGGACAAGAGGAACGCGCTGAAGAAACGCTCAGCCTTGAACAGTTGCTTGGACAAAACGTCGACCAGAGTTTCGCTTCCTTCGAACAACAGTTCGCCGACCTGAGGCAGACACTAGCCGAATTCGGCAGCCCGGAAAGTTCGAAATAAATCACGCAGCCGTATCAGGAGTCTCCGCGATGCTTCGGTTGTCACCAGAAGACTCTATTTTGCTGATCACCTGCCGGGCCTACCTACGACCCGAGGATGAAGAGCGTTTGGTCCGTCTCTGCAAGGAGCCTGTCAACTGGCCCTATGTGGTATGGCGCGCCGAGCATAATCGGACGGTGCCGCTGCTTGAGAATCACTTGCGCCGCCTCGATTTGTTGACACTATTGCCTACTGAGGCGGCGCATTACGTTCAGTGCTGGACTGTCATGTCAAAGGTCAGGTCCGCACTCGAATTTCGCAATCTGCCAGAAATCATGGATGCGCTGGATCGGGCCGGCATCGCCTGGTTCCTGGTGAAGGGACCAGATCTCGCGCTTCTCCACTATCCCGATCCACTCCTACGGCCGATGACCGATCTCGACATCATGGTCAAGCCCGCTGACGCGCAGCGCGTGCAGCGGCTCATGTTCGATCTCGGCTACCGGCACGGTATTTTCGACCCTTCAAATGGCAACTGGCATCCGGAACGAAAGGAACTCGATGACGAAACCTTCCGCGAAAGCTATTCCTTGCCGGTGTTTGTAAGGATAGAATCCGTTGAATCTCCGTTCCCTGGTCCCGCGGTGCCACGCCAGCTGCGCTACCGCCACGTAAAGGGATACATCGATTCCGCGAAGAAGCTGCACATGCCCATCTTCATTGATATGCATGTAAATCTCTCCGTCGGCATCGATGTCGAAGACATATGGTCAGGCGTGCGTCTTGCAAACGGTCTAGGCCGCATATTGCAGGTCCAATCCGCGACTGGCGCCGTCTGGTTCCTTTCGGCCAGGCTTTATCACGAGGCCTTCCTTTATAATTCGCTTCGACTATTGATGTTCGGCGATCTTCATGCGGTTCTACACAAAGAAATGGCGAATATTAGCTGGGCGGAGGTCGCTGCGATAGGTTACAAATACGAGATGAGGCCGGCGTTATATTTCGTCCTGACGCAGATGAAGCGCATCTGTGGGATAGACATACCGTCCGAGTTCCTAGAGCTCATTCGACCTGATCAAACCGAGGTACCACTTCAACATGATTGGGGCGACGTGTTGCCCAAACTGCTGTCTATTCCCACTGTTAACGATCTTGAGCTGGCGTAAATATGGCGCCCGAGTCACCATATCGTACAGATCCTGCGGCGAACGACCTTCGTATCGCAGCAACCGAAACCTCTGCAAAGTTTGCGTCAACAGTCCATCGGGCCCTCACGCGGTCAGGAATAACGATCCTAAACACGCAGGTGTTCAGCAATGGCCAGATGGCTGTCACTCCGCGCGACGGCGGGCTTGGCGGAAATGTGGTGGTCGTGCAAACATTTCCTGACAGCGTTCATGATCGTCTTTTCGAGTTGTTCCTAGCGCTTGGTGCCGTGCGGGCGCGGGGTCCCCGCACGATTACCGCTGTTCTTCCCTACCTCCCATATTCGCGTTCGGATCGCCCTGCCTTCGACGGCGGACCTGTACCGGTGCGAATCCTTGCGGGGATTATCGAAACGCTCGGTATAGATCGGCTGATAACTTTCGAACTCCATGTTCCTCAGCTGTGCGCCGCATTTGCCTGTCCTGTCGTCAATCTTCAGTTCGCTCCCGCCCTAGTTCGCCATCTCGGTTCTGCGGCCGTCGATGGCGACATGGTCGTTTCACCGGACTTCGGCGGAGCGAAGCGAGCTGAGCACTTGGCGGCCCTGCTCGGCTGCCCATTCGCTGTCATGCGCAAGCACCGCAGAGACGATGATGACTTTCGGGAGAGCGTCGAGATTCTGGGGGACGTTGCTGGCCGGACGATCATCCTGATTGACGACGAAATCAACAGTGGTCAGACGGCTTTTTCAGCCGCCGCACATCTCAAAGCGGCAGGCGCTCGCAAGATAACCCTTGCCGCAGCCCATGCCATATTCACGCCGTCGCTGAACGAAAACTGGGGACGGTCTCAGATCGACCGCATCGTTGTGACCGACAGCGTCGGACGTACCGACAATTTCCCCGACAGTGTCGAAGTAGTCTCGATCGGCAACGAAATTGCAGGCGCGCTGCAGGCACGCTGAGAAGCATTACCTGAAATCTAGCATCACGCGATTAACACGTGGATCGAGCGCCTGCTCGAATGCCTCTTGGGCGTTTGACGAGGGCCAAAGATTGACCTGCAGCACGTCGAAGCGTGCGGCATGTTCAACGATGGTTCGAATGGCATTTCTCACGTCGTCCGCGCTTTGGGCTATGGTGCCGATCAGTTCAATTTCCCGGTAATGCAGAAAGTTAGCGCCTACCGATAACAAATCGGACGTCGGAATCGATTGGTAGAGTACAATCCTGGCACCGCGTGACGCCGCAGCTATGGCCCCCTGAATGCCTCTGACACCGAAGCGCGTGCAAAAGATGCAGTCGAAGCCCCAGCCATCCGTTAATTTCTCGACGAGTTTCGGATCAGACAGAGAATGAACTGACCCCGTTGCATGGGCGCCGGTCGACATCACAGGCCCATGCGTTGCCACGTCGTCATCGAAAAGGTAAACGTCGCATCCTTTGGTTGTCAGAAGTATCGAATGGAGAAGGCCCATCGTGCCTCCGCCGATGACGGCCACAGTGTCTCCAGCCTTTGCACGCGCCCTATTTATGCCGCGTGCCACGCAGGCGACAGGTTCAACTAACGCGGCACGCTCGGGAGCCAAAAAGGAAGGTACGGAAAAAACCTGATAGGCGGGTACGCCCACAAAATTGGCCAATCCCCCCGGCCCCTGCGGCACCCCTCCTCTCGCTTTAGGATTTAAATATGCACAGTGGTTGTCCAGTCCGAGGCGGCAGGCACGACATTGGCCGCATCTGCGCATTAAAAGCACCGCAACGCGGTCTCCTACGCGCAGGCCATCCGGTACATCGTCCGGCAGAGACACGATCGTGCCTGACAACTCGTGCCCGCCCCAATAGGGGTAAGTCGGCTTGGCGCCCCGATAAACGCGTTGCTCCGGTGTGCAGAGTCCACACAACTCTATCCGCACACCGACTTCGGACGATACGGCGAGTGGAACCGACAATGTCCATTCTTCAACCTTGCGGGGGCAAGTAATTACGAGTCCACGAACCTCCATACGAGACCTCTCGCTCCCCGACACACCGACTATCCTAATATGTACACTTACTTGCATCCAGAATCTAGCCAACAACCACAGGCGGCAGTCAGAAAGCTGATGAAATCACGTGCCTTGCTGGCGGGCTTGCTTATGTCCTGGGTCTTGACAAGCTTCTCGGAGATATCGTCGGCGCAAACGGCAAAGGACGTTTCAAGCGGCAGAAGTGTTCCCTTGCGCAAGGAGCGACGAAACTATTGAAGGTAGAGTGGAGCGCTTGGGCCGCGTCAATGCCACCAGCCTCAAACACGAGCCGCGGTTTACCAGCCCGTTCTTCGATGCATCCTCATCTCTGCGAAGATGCCATGTCGCCTTCCCTCATCTGCCCGCGCGAACCCTCCTAAGAGCCTATCGCCACATCGTCCAAAGCTTCATCCTTCGTGGCGCACCGGTTCGAACCGAACAGACCAACAATCCGAGTCGCACCGAGAAGGATGACGGCAACTAGATCGGTAGTTGGGCGGCCGCAACATCAGAAAGGTCTCAGCGTTTGCTGGACGCGTGCCTGCGATGGCGGTGGTGGCAACGATCTTCTCTGGCTGCCCCAAGCGCGGGAGAGGCCATTCGACGCTAGCAAGAGTTCGCTCGAACCTGATATCCGTTACCGCAACGACTTCGCTGAGACCACCTCCCAGGCACCATTCTACGATGCCGGCGAACAAGGTCAGCGTTGCCTCGTGAACGGAACCATCTCCCCTCCCCTCCCCTCCACTCTTCGAGGTGTCGACGCAAAAGCGAGAACTCTAGACCATCAGGGGATTGGCGTTCAGGCGGCCCTTCGGGAGCAGAGACGGAAATACGTCTACCAGCATGGTCGGTCCCATCGCAGACAAATCGCGTGCACATCCTGCAAGTGGTCCAGCCGCGGTGACATCCAGGATGGCAGTCGGGGCGAGAGCGTCAACCCCATCTGCCTCGCACTCGTCGACTACTTCTACATCCCAAGTGCGAGTGGAAAAGATCCTCGCACGTAGCCTATGATCGTCCTGAAGCAGCTACGCTTCGTAGTAAATTTTTGGTGTCGAGATCGCGAATACCTGCATGAATTTCTCCGCCGCCGTTAGGCGCCGGGAACTCTGCACGAATTGGAATCGGGCGTCCGTTGTCGAATGCTTACGGTTTTGTGCGAGTGAGTCGCGGCAAGGGGATCACCGACTTTGCCGAGGTCTTCTGCTTTTCGTCTAAATCGCCGGGGCACATTTGTAGGATTCACAATAAAACACACCATGACCAATCGGTACCGCGGTCTTGCTAAGCTGCAGGATATAAACGGAAAAATCCATTTACTCTACGTTCCGGGTTTATCCACGTTAGCCTTTCGTTAACCTAAAACCCCTTGCTCAAAATGCAGAATCGGCTCTAATAGCTAGTGGCGGAACTTTAGCGGTTTCGCGAAAAGTTCCGCCACTTGCAGGAAATGGATTTTGAGATGGCGAAAACCGCAGCAAACACAGCGCCGGTCGTCGAAGGGTTGACCGCATTGATGGAGCGTCATGCTGACGCTCTCTCCAGCCAACTTCAAGCACATCATCTCAAGGTCTTCCCGCCGACGTCCGAAAAGGGCATTCGATCCTTTGCACCGTCAGAAGCCTCAAAATTGCTTGGCATCGGTGAGTCTTATCTTAGACAAACTGCTTCGGAAATGCCTGAACTGCACGTTAGTATGAGCCCTGGCGGTCGACGCACGTTCACGATCGAAGATATTCATTCAATCCGTAAGCACCTGGACCTGATTGGCCGCGGGAACCGGCGCTACCTGCCCCATCGTCGCACGGGGGAGCAGCTTCAAGTCGTCTCGGTGATGAATTTCAAAGGCGGCTCGGGCAAGACGACGACAGCCGCGCATCTGGCACAGTACCTGGCAATGCGTGGCTACCGGATTCTCGCGATTGATCTTGATCCCCAAGCAAGCCTTTCCGCACTCTTCGGCAGTCAGCCAGAAACTGACGTTGGTCCGAACGAAACACTCTATGGCGCCATCCGGTATGATGACGAGCAGGTCCCAATCGAGCAGGTTGTCCGAGGAACGTACATCCCGGATCTTCATCTAATTCCTGGCAATCTTGAACTGATGGAGTTTGAGCACGATACCCCGCGCGCGCTTATGAACCGGAAGGAAGGTGACACGCTTTTTTACGGTCGGATCAGTCAGGTCATCGAAGACATCGCGGACAACTACGATGTCGTCGTTATCGATTGCCCTCCCCAACTTGGCTATCTCACGCTTTCAGCTCTGACCGCCGCAACCTCGATCCTCGTCACCGTCCATCCCCAGATGTTGGATGTAATGTCGATGAACCAGTTTCTGGCGATGACCTCGAATCTCCTTCGGGAAATCGAGAACGCAGGCGCCCAGTTCAAGTTCAATTGGATGCGCTACCTCGTCACTCGTTTTGAACCGAGCGATGGCCCGCAGAACCAGATGGTGGGCTATCTGCGTTCGATCTTCGGCGAAAATGTCCTCAATTTTCCGATGCTCAAGACGACCGCCGTTTCGGACGCTGGCCTGACGAATCAAACCCTCTTTGAGGTTGAGCGCGGACAGTTCACGCGCTCGACCTATGATCGGGCCTTAGAGGCGATGAACGCCGTCAACGACGAGATCGAAACTCTAATCAAAAAAGCATGGGGTAGAACCACATGAGTCGGAAGCACCTCCTTGACGTCACCACGGACGCGCCCGACAGCTCATCAGCTGCTGAACACAGAGCGGCAAAGACTCGCTCCATGCCGCTTCTCGGCGTGACCAGAAAAGAACGAGATCCAGCGACGAAGCTGACTGCAAACATCGGTAACGCGTTGCGCGAGCAAAATGATCGTCTTGGTCGTGCCGAGGAGATCGAGCGGCGTCTCGCCGAAGGTCAGGCCGTGGTTGAACTGAACGCGTCGTCAATCGAGCCGTCCTTCGTTCAGGATCGCATGCAAGGTGATATCGAAGGACTTCTTGCATCCATCCGCGAGCAAGGACAGCAGGTCCCAATCCTTGTGAGACCTCATCCCGTTAAACCCGCGCACTACCAAGTTGCCTTTGGACACCGCCGGCTGCGCGCCGTTTCGGAGCTAGGACTGCCGGTCAAGGCGGTTGTTCGAGACTTGACGGACGAGCAGTTGGTTGTCGCACAGGGTCAGGAAAACAATGAGCGCGAAGACCTCACCTTCATCGAAAAGGCACGTTTCGCACACAAGCTAAACAAGCAGTTTCCACGAGAAATCGTCATCGCGGCTATGTCAATCGATAAAAGCAACTTGTCGAAGATGCTCCTGCTTGTTGACGCCCTCCCCTCTGAATTGATCGATGCCATCGGCGCCGCTCCAGGCGTTGGACGCCCAAGTTGGCAGCAATTGGCAGAGCTGGTTGAGAAAGCATCGCCTCCGGCAGGCGCTGCGAAATATGCTGCCTCGGAGGAGGTGCAGGCGCTGCCGTCGTCGGAACGGTTCAAGGCAGTGATCGACCATCTGAAACCGCGTCGGACTGCGCGCGGGTTGCCAGACGTCCTGTCGACCCCCGATGGCGACAGGCTTGCGCAGGTCACGCAGAGCAAGAGCAAGCTAGAAATTACCATTGACAGGAAAGCCACGCCGGATTTCGCGGCTTTCGTACTCGAGCATTTGCCGGCGCTTTACCAGGAGCATCGCGCAAAGCATCAACGGAAACAGGGAGTGTAACCCGCAAAAGAAAAGAGCTCCCTCAACGTCGCCGTCGTGGAAGCCCTTCTGTCTCTGTAGCAAGAACAGAATCGCATTTCCTCGAATCCTCGTCAAGAGTCTTTGGCGCCGTTTTGGTGAGCGAATTTCCTTTGCCTGCTGAAAGGTGAGAGACAATGCAGTCGGGGAATGTAGCGACGCCGTTCGGGCGGCGGCCAATGACGCTTGCGCTCGTGCGGCGCCAGGCGGCAATGGAAATCAAGCATGGAAAAGCTGCCGATAAGTGGAAAGTGTTGAGAGACGCTTCCGCCGCGATGGAACTGCTCAAGATCCAGTCGAACAGTCTGGCTGTTCTTGACGCACTTTTGAGTTTTTATCCTGACAATGAGTTGCGTCAGGATGCACAATTGATTGTCTTCCCCTCGAATGCCCAACTGGCGCTTCGGGCGCATGCAATGGCGGGCGCAACGTTGCGGCGGCATATTGCCATTCTGGTGGAGTCGGGGTTGATCGTCCGTAAGGATAGCGCCAATGGCAAGCGCTTCGCCCGCAAGGGCGACGATGGCCAGATCGAGAATGCTTTTGGCTTCGACCTGTCGCCCCTCCTGGCGCGATCGGAAGAGTTGGCGATGTTGGCGCAAAGAGTGGCGGCCGAGAGAGCCTCGCTCAGGAAAGCCAAAGAGAGCCTTACAATTTGCCGGCGGGATGTTCGCAAACTTATTACTGCTGCAATGGTCGAGGGCGCCGACGGCGATTGGAAGACGACCGAGGACATCTACATTGCGCTCGCGAGCAGAATTCCGCGCGTTCCGACCCTTGAAGGGGTCACTAGCGTTCTCAATGAAATGGAGATGCTCCGTGAGGAAGTGCTTAATCGTTTGGAAAACCTCGAGAATGCTGAAAAAATTAGCACCAATGCTGCTCATATCGAGCAGCACATACAGAATTCAAAACCCGAATCCGTAAATGAATCTGAACCACGCTCCGAAAAGGAGCAGGGGGCAAAGGCGAGCTTGAGCCTTCAGCCGAAGAATGAATCGCAAAGGGCGTTCCCCTTGGGATTGGTGCTCAAGGCGTGCCCGATGATCAGCGACTATGCACCGCGCGGCGTGGGAAGCTGGCGAGATCTGATGTCTGCCGCTGTGGTGGTTCGATCTATGCTGGGGGTAAGCCCTTCCGCCTACCAGGATGCCTGCGAGGCGCTAGGACCGGAGAATGCTGCGGTGGCAATTGCGTGCATCCTGGAAAGGGCTAACTTCATCAACTCTCCTGGAGGCTATCTGCGGGATCTAACGCGCCGAAGTGAGCGCGGTGAATTCTCGCTTGGCCCGATGATAATGGCGTTGTTGAAGGCCAACGGGCAAGGCGGTTTGAGGGCTGGGTAAGTGCGGCTGATCGTTATTCCTGCCGTTGAGGATTTCGGTTGTGGTCAGCTGACCACCAAGCTAACCTCTTGGAAAACACCAACTTTCAAAGGCGGCTTGTCGCAGGCATTGTGCCGGTTACCGTCTGGCTCCCGAGCCAAATGACGCCTCTTAGGGGAACAGTAGACCGTGATCTCAATACGAACGCGCCCAAGGTCGCGCACGAACAAGACCAGGAGCGAAGTCTTCGCACGAAATGGCAGCCGCCTTTCATCAATTCATTGGCACCGGCGCGGCAAATCGCAAGGCGGCCGGCTGTGCCGGCTAATCGCGAGTGGGCGATGGCGCCGCATGGATAGGACGCAATAGGAACAACTACCTGCTGCCATCCGCAGCGCCGGAATCTACGGGGCTGATTCGCGGCGGCACTTCCACAACACTGGGAGAATTCATCAACCGCTATCTTGGGCGAGGTGACGCAATGAGCCACTCGACCCTATGGTCTTTTGACCAGGCAAGAATGGCATTCGAGGTGAGTTTGGTGCCGTTGTCGGAGAGATCATTGCGAGTTTCGAGCGAGGCGACGACCGGAGATCGAGGTGTCCGGGGATCGCCGCGAGGCATTCTCGCGTCGCGTCATCGACGATGTTGAGCACGCGAAACCCCCTTCCGTAAGCGAACTTGCAGGCACGCGCGCACCGATCCTGGCCAACGCGAAGGCTCTGCCCGCTGGTCGCTGGATTTTGTTCGTGACCAAAAGCAAATGATCCAGTGGAACATTTCTCCACCGAACGACTGAGGCATATACCTATCTCGCAAGGCCCAGCCATCGGCACAGTATTTGAGTCCGTTGAAGAAGGTGATGGGTCCAGGCGGCTTGGAGGAGGCATAGCCGTTCCAGCCGCCGAGTTTGGCGACGATCCAAGCGGCCCAGGCGAGCGAAGCTTTGGGATGGGGATTGGATTGCAGCTTGGTCTTGCCCTTGAAGCGGCTTTCGAGGGCGGCGAGCGTGTTGATCTCGTGGGGACTGACTGCCAGGCTTGCCGGGTGAGGATCGCCGCCACTGCGGTCCTGCACGAGTTGGAGGACGATTGCCGCGGCCTTGGCGGCGATGGCGACGAGCTTTTCCAGCCGCGGCGCTAACTGCAATTGGCTGTCTTCGATCTTGAAGCCCTGCGTCTTCATCACCCGGAAGAACTGCTCGATCATCCAGCGCTGCTTGTACCAAGCGACGATCTGCCAGGCGTCAGTCGCACTGGAGAGCGCATGGGTGGTCAAGAGCAGCCAATGCAAGGGCTCGACACCGTCGGGTGCGTCCGGTTCGACGACCTCGACCCAACTGAGCCTAACCCCGTCGGGCAGCCCTTCTTCGCGCAGGTTTTGCGGTCGCCTGATCGTCGCCTGGCCGAAGCGCAGGCACAACGTTGCCTGCCGCGCCGGACGGTCGGCGCGCTCGCGCAGCTCGATCGTTTGGGTGTCGCAGAACCGAACTGTCTCTACGACATCACGCAGTTTAGAGCCGCCGATGAGTGCATGGTCATGCATGACGCGCGACAAAAGATCGAAGCGTTGGTCGGGCAGGCGCGCCCACATCATAAAGAAGTCGCCCTATTGCGCGACCTCGCGACCGGCGACCGGCGACCGGCGACCGGCGACCGGCGGCTTCGGCGGGGGGGGAGCGCCGTTGGGGTCGACCGCATCTACGGGCTCTATCGCGAAGAAGGACTTTCCGTTCGCAAGCAGAAAAGCCGGGGCGGCACTGTCGGCACGCGTGGCCCGATCCTGGTCGAAGCGAAGGCCAATGCCCGAAGCTCGCTGAATCTCGTTCACGACCAGTTCGCTTGCGGAAGGCGGTTTCGCGTGCTCAACTTCGTCGAAGACGTGACCCGCGAATGCCTGGCGGCGATCCCGTGCACCTCGATCTTGCGTCGTCGCGTCGCTCGCGAACTGTCGGTCCTCATCGAACGGCGCGGCAAACCGGGGATGATCGTCTCCGACAACGGCACGGAATTCACCTCGAATGCCATCCTTGCCAGGTCGAAGGATCATAGTGTCGAGTCGCACGGCATCACGCCGGGAAGCCGATGCAAAACGCTAATGTCGAGAGCTTCAACGGCCGGATGCGGGACGAGATGGTCAACCAAAGCCTGTTCCTCGGCTGCGATTATGCCCGAAGCGCCATTGCTGGGCCGACGATTACAACCACTTCCGGCCGCACTCATCGCTCGGACCAGACCCGGGCACGTGATGCAGATACCATTGCCGCAACCGGCTCCAACGCTGCGCGAGATGAAAGCTTCGCGTTTCCGCCACTTGGCGTACTCGGAGCGCGCAGGCTCTAGTTGTGAGCTTTCGGGAGGTTGTCCATTCAAAGCGGATTTAGGAGACTGGAGCTATCACACCTCGAGTCGGAAGGATCGCCGCGAATGAACATTCATAAGAATGCCCGACTGACGCCGTTGCGCCGGGAACAAATGGCGCTTGCTGTTATCGAAGGGCATCTGACCCAGGCTCAGGCAGCACAGGCCTATGGCGTCGCGGCCAAGATCGTCGCCCGTTGGGTCGAGCGTTTCAAGGCCGGTGGTCGAGAGGCGATGCTCGATCGTTCCTCCCGACCTCATGCCATGCCCCGGCAGACCAGTCAGGCGCTGGCGGAGCGCATCATCACGCTTCGCCGCCAGCGCCTGACTGGCAAGCACATCGCGATCGAAACCGGTGTATCTGCAGCGACGGTGAGCCGGGTTCTCAAGCGCGCAGGCCTCTCCCGCCTCAAGGATATCGAGCCGGCCGAGCCTGTGCGTCGTCATGAACGCCAGGCTCCCGGCGAGATGATTCATATCGACATCAAGAAGCTCGGCCGGTTTCATGAGGTCGGCCACCGCATCACCGGCGATCGCACTCGCCAGAGTTCGCGCAGAGGCAAGAGTTGGGGCGCCGGTTGGGAATGCGTTCATGTGGCCATCGACGATGCCTCTCGCATCGCTTTCTCACAGATATCGCCGGACGAGACGAAAGAAAGCGCCGTGGCCTTCTTGAAGGCGGCATTGGCCTATTATGCCAGCCTCGGGATCGCGGTCGAGCGCGTCATGACCGACAATGGTCCCTGCTACACATCAAAGCCATTCGGCCAAGCTTGTCGCGACAACGGCCTCAAGCACGTTCGCACCAGACCATATACGCCTAAAACCAACGGAAAGGCCGAACGCTTCATCCAGACCGCCCTCAGAGAGTGGGCCTACGCCGTCGCCTATCCCAACTCGGACATGCGCGCCGCCGAACTGCCACGATGGCTTCATCGCTACAATTGGCACAGGCCTCACGGAAGTCTAAACTCAAAACCACCAATCACTAGGCTCGCTCTTACCCAGGACAACCTGTTGAGGCTCCACATCTAGTCGCCGCCGGAGAGGATTGAGTGCTAGGTCAGCGGGTCCACTGATCGAGGTTTTTCGCCAGACTCTGCTGTCGTGGGCCAGCAAGTCTTTTGGGGTGGGACGCACTGCCAACAGCTGCTTTTCCGGTGGTCAGCTGACCACGGCTACAACACTCTGAAAAGAAACGACATTTTCGGGCGCTACTATGGACGGCGCATGACCCGCTCCTCGCGCCACCTCTCACAAGATCGGTTGTGTAGAGATAGGTACCGTCCTGTCGCCGCCATGGGTCGCGGGGTCTTGGCGGTCATTTTTGATCGTACATGACGTTCTAAGGGCATTGGTCATGGTTGCCCGGGTAGAATGGCCGACAGCCCTTCTATGCGGCTGGTGTAGTAAGGTCAGTTGATGCACGGAGCCGATTGAGCGGCTTCGTGTTCGAACGAACAATCGCGGTGTTTGTCACGACTGAAAGGAGACATTGCTTTGTAATCTTAACGGCGGTCTCCGCAGGATGCTTCAGGACGAAGACCTCCCAGGCTTCGAGGACAGTCGAAATTTGCTGGTCGTAAAACGAATGTTTGCAGATCTTCGGCCGTAATCATTCTTGTAGGAAATATAGCTGGCGGCGCGGACAAATGGCTCAATCAAATTGTCGAGCATCCTTGAAAGAACGCCGAAACGCGGACGGATTGTAAAAGAAACAAATACTGTCTGACTGAGTTCCGGCTCGCGCCCGAATTCGTCGTGCAGCCGAGACGGCTTTTTGGTAGCGAGGGGAGCGGCTGTCCTCTGCTTTTACCCGCGCCGCCGAGGGTCATGGCCCGCGCGCCTCTGCGGATCATAATCACCGCGGCTGAAGCCTTCAGCACGTTCCGGGGGAGGGGGCGAGCAGGCGGAGGAAGCCGGCTCCGCGGCGAGGATGTAGGCGCTGAGCTGAAACCGCGGAGCGATAGCGACTAGCGGTCCTGGCGCTACAGATCCCCAAAGGCCGGACCTGACGGCTATGCAGTCGAATAGCGACAAGAAAAGACTCTCTGCCATCGGGCGTCGGATGAACCATGCCCTCAACGGCGAATGAGGCCAAATCGGTGGGCTTCGTCCAGCAGGACCCGCACCGAGGACGGTTGCCAGTTCTTGCCGCTGCGCACAGGCCGTTCTCCCATCTGGTCCAGTTGCGCGGCAATGTCGCGCAGCGACAGGTTGGGATCGGCAATGGCAATTGCCGCCACCAGCTTCATCAGATAGTCTTCGGGAGCCCGGCGAGGGGATCGAGCAAGGAGTTCCTTCTCCGCGAGCTTTTCGCGTACCATGCGATGAACAGCGCGACGAAGGCGTTCGACGGTCCAGTCGTGGCCACGGCGATTGAGAACCCGCACGACATTGTCCCAACTGTGCTGCGGCCGGAGTTGACGCACCATCGGCAGCCACGTCTGCGCCGATGCAATGAGTTCATCGAGATAGAGCTTCTCCCGTGCCTGCGAGATTGCCTTGATCGCCTCCGGCCGTCGTTCTCGCAGACCGGGATTTCCAGGAAGCTTGCCGCGTGCCTTCGCCGCCTTAATGCCGGCTTTGGTACGCTCAGCGATTAGCGCCCGCTCGAGCTGCGCGACGGCGCCGAGGACCTGAAGGGAAAACATGCCCTGCGGGGTCGACGTATCGATTGGATCGCGGATCGACCGGAAATGCACGCCGCGGGCCTCGAGGTCCTCGATCACCGACAAGAGATGACTGACGGATCGGGCCAGTCGATCGAGGCGCACGACAATGAGGACGTCGCCGGCGCTAAGTTCAGCGAGTAATCGCGTCAGCACCGGTCGAGCCCGCGATGCTCCGGAACCATGCTCCTGATGGATCCGATCGCAGCCGGCTGCACGCAGCTCGTCCAACTGGGCATCGTGGACCTGTTCATCCGTCGACACCCGGGCATAACCGATCAGCCGCTTGGGAGATTGTTGGTTGTCAAATGTTTGTGGCTTTGCCATCGCGCTTGTAACGGCCCTGTCTCGAAGTAGTTTGTACAGATAAGGCATGCGTTAGAAATCGAACAGTTGCAAGCGTGTTTTAGCCATTGAATAGCGGCCCGTCAGACTCAAAATGCTACCGCGGACGAGCAACGGAGCGTCCGCGGTGGCAAATGCGCGTCAGCGGGCTTCCAGGGCGGAAATGCTGGAAAAACAGCGGCTTTGGTGATGGCTGCGGGCGGAGAAGCCTGCTGAAGGGCGCCGGCGCTCAATTCCGGAAATGAGGACCGGCCATGTGTGCCGACGGCGGCCGTCGAATTTTGCGATTGAGAGTCCGGTCATCCCGGGCGAAATTGCCCTAAATGCCCGGATTTCCGGGCGAATCCGCCGATCCAGGACGACCGACATCGCTGATTTGCGGCGTTATAGCAATTACTTCCGATAAGCATTACTTATCGGAGGTGATTGCCTCAAAAAAACGCCCTCGGTGCGACGGAAGTAAGGGCCAAGTTCAATTCCTTATTCCAAAAGAACGTGGTTAATTCAAATGGTTAACGAACCGTAAATTCGACGCCGTCGCCGATTTGCCAGGCACCCGGGATCCGGCGTTGTGAATTTCAGCTAGGGATTTCATTCAAGCGCCAGCTGAAAATCGGACGCCATCTCCGCAGGTCAAGACTGGCTGCGAGTGACTAAGGCTTATCGGTGGACACAATTTTGCTTGCATACGATGCATCGCGACGAACAACACCTCCCTTGGGAAGTGGCGCTGATCCAAGACCTTAACCGCATTTGCAATTGTAAACCATGAAATCCTTAGCTGAAAATTGGGCTGATTCTGCCCGTTAAGTCCAACTGACTTAAGGTATTCCGCCGTTTGAAATCGCAAATTGAAAGCGACAAGCGAAAGCCATTGTTTACGTAAGGCAGTCGAGCAAAGGCCACGTTGAGAACAATCCTGCGAGCTGTCGCCGGCAATATATGAACTGGTTGACTTCGGGCGGCATCGCGGCTTCCGCACCGTTGAGGTCATCGATGATGATCTCAGACGTTCAGCCAGCGGAATGGTTGCCCGTCCAGCTCCTGAGAAGCTGGTGGCTGCATTGTCCGTCGGCAAAGTCGGTACTGTTCTTTGCTTCGACGCGCCGCGCCTCGCGCGCAATGGGCGCGACTACCTGCCTTTCGCCCTGGCCGGCGGCCAACTCCTATTCCATCTGATCAGCAGGCTCTACGAGCGCACGTCGATCATTGTCACCACGAACCTGGCGTTCGGTGAATGGCCGACGGTGTTCGGCGATGCCAAGATGACGACGGCACTTCTCGACCGCCTGACCCATCACTGCGAGATTGTCGAGACCGGCAATGAGTCCTGGCGCTTCAAGAACCGCTCTCAAAGCTAAAGTCGAAGAAGATCATCACCCGCACTTGGCCTACCCTCTGCAACCCCGGCCAGCGCCGGGCAGGCCAAGCGCTGATCTACAGCACAGGGGGGTCAAAATTGGATAAGCAAAAGGGGTGAATGTTCGGTGCTGATTGACGTGTCATCACGCCATTTGTCGTCGTTCAGGACAATCTCCGCGACAAACTGGTCGACAGTCGCGTTCTCGACGGCTGGGTAGACGGGCCTCGGACGTGGGTCAGGGACCGGGTTGGGACCGTTCAAACAGTTCAAGGCCGAGAAGCGGATATTGTTTTCTTTGTTCTGAGCGCGCAGTCTCCCTCTCAACAGGGCGCACGCGCGTGGGCTGGTGGAAGACCGAATCTCGCCAATGTCGGCGTAACCCGCGCGAAGACATCGCTCTTCGTCATCGGAAATCGAGCCGCATGGAAATCGGCAGGCTTCTTCGCGGCCCTACATAGGTACCTGCCGCAGCGCAATCTTTGATGCTGCCGAGCTTATTGGGAAAACGGCTTCCTGCTCTGGTCGGCATTTTAGGCTCCACCAGCGGCCACCATCTCGTCAAAGCGGGGCAGCCGCAGCAGGCTGTCATAGCGATGCAAGAGCCCGGCAACGGCGACGAACCGTCGTCCGCGCTGGGCGCTTGCCGAGAGTGCAGCGAACAGGTCTTGCGTCAGTCCCGCAAGATCGAGGAACACAACGAGTCGCGCGAGAAAAAAGTCGATTTCTCTGAGGTTGTGACGCGTCGAAAACAGTTGGCCCGGGTGACAGTCCGATGGCCAGAAAGGCGTTCCGGCGGCGATCACATCGAGGGCTTCGCCAAACCCGCTGGGGTCGTCGGCAGCAACGTCTCCCAACGCCGCCCGGATGGGGTCGTAAAGCTCCGGGGTCCGGCCACGCAACACGGTTTCCATCGCCCGGGCCATGCCGCCGTGTGCGGAACGATAGGCTGGAACGCCCTCGTTGGAGACCCGGAAGAACGCCTCTGGGGCATCCAGGATTTTAAGGTCCGTCGATGCCGGTGGCCCACTCTGGAATTCGTCGATTTGCCTGAAGAGGGTGCCAGGGATCTGCAGCAACGTCGACCCCTCGCGCTCGTCTGGCTTCAACATCCCCCAGATGGCCACGACCTGGGTGATATCCGCTCGGACGTCAAAATAGTTCCGCGGATAGGCCATCAAGGCCGGGTTCCAATACTTCGACAGCGCATGGAGGCGCAGCGATAGGATGGACGCGATTGGTGCAGAGGCAAGAACCGGATAGGCGGTAATAGCGTCGCGATAAGGAGCATGGTCGACGAAAGCCGGGGTACGTCCGAGCGCCACCGTCGCAACGGCAAGCGCCAAGAGGGTCCCCAGCGCGAAGGGGTTTCGCGACGATGGCTGAAAAGGGAAGGATGCGCTCTCGGTTGCCCACAGAAGGTCGCTTTCCTGGACGGCGCCAGTCGCCAGACAAGACAATGCCCATTTCCAAAGCCAGTGGCTGGTCAAGTCGCCCAATTTGTCAAGGGGCGGCTCATGCTCGGGAGCCTCCGCCATCCGCAATACGCCGCTCCGGCCGGAGCGAACGACGCCTTCGAAGTCGGCCTCGGAAAACAGGGCTGCGATCCGGCGAGCCGTATCAATGTCTTCCACTATGTCGAGCTGCCGTCCGTGGCCGGAGCCTTGGTAAGAATGCTCATCGGAACCCGCATCGATAAGCGCCAGCTGCTCCATCTCCAGATCGCCTATGGGCTCATATCGTTCTGCCTGCCTCGATGTGACCCCGAGGCGCGCCCGTTCGGCACGGCGAGTCGCAACAGCCTTTCTGCGCGCGTCGACAGGCAAGGCTGCGGTCTCCTGGTTGGACAGCCCGATGTCCGATTTGTCCTCGCGGCGGAGGATTGCACGCGCCGCAAGCGGCATCGCGAAGACGTCTTCCCCGGCAAGGTCAATCAGGCGGCGCACCAGGCTGGGATCGGTGAGCAGTAAACCGACCTCGCCCAAGAAGGCGTCATGATAGGCTGCGAGAGTTGCAGCGTCCGGCTCGCCAGCCCCACCGCCAGCCCGGTACCAGTTGGCGGCAGCGCGATGGACCGCGCGAACCGTCTCGCGCATGGGGATCTCGGAATTTCCCGCCGGTGACAGGTCGCTGTCGAGCATCGGCAGCATGATGCGCCTGAGGACAGGAACGTGGCGTATTGCGTCATCGCCGGAGCGCTCGACCAGCCAGACTTCACGGGAGAGGGCCTCAAAGAGGTCTATAGATTTCTGCACATCGATTGCGCCAAGTGCTGTCGGACCGGCAAGGACCTCCCGGATAAGTGTGGGCGTGACCACCGTGAGCGCAAGTCCCGGATGTGCCAGTTTGGAAAGGTCGTCCCTGGAAATCAGCCGCTCCCCGGCAGCATCGGTGACGATATGGTCTTTCAACCGGTGCAGAAAGCGGGAATAGAGCACGCGCGTACTGGATGCGGCACCAAGAACCCCTGAGCCTTCGGCAAGCGTGGCAGCCTCCTCGATCTCCGCAGCCGTGCGCCCGCGCGAAAACGCAGCGAGCAACAGGAGCACGATTGGAAACCGCGGAATGGCGCCAACGAGGCGCCGGCTTCGCGCCTGTGTGAAGATTTGGCGATCTGCACGGCTCCTCAGGAACTCGACCGCGGCCTCGGGACCGAGCTCGCCGATCTCCAGGCGTGCTTCGAACCAACGAGCAGCATCACCATCATCGCCCTGGAAGGGATGCGCTCGGCCAGCGACTACCGCCCTTACATCCTTGAACAGCGGACGTCCGTCGTGGCACCGGAGCACTTCGAGTGAGTTCAAGAATTCGAGCACAAGGCCGAACGGCTCCTGGTCCAGAAAAGGGGCCTTCATATTGGAGCGTACCAGGACTTCCTCGAAGGTATCGACGAGGACAACGAGGGTTTGTTCGGCAAACATCCCGTCACCCAAGGCCCGTTGCATTTCCTCGCGCATGGATGAAACAACGTTCAAGCTCTCGGTACCGGAGAGCCGCTCCACGTCGCCGCTCTCTTGAGTGAGCCTGTGCAGATCGTTTCGAGCCGCGTTCCGGATCGCCGATAGACGCTCGGCCGCTGCTGGCCTGGCAAAGCCGATCTGCCGAGTAACCTCGTTCAGCCATTCGCGCTCGCCCCCGAGAGCAACGTTGCGCTGGTCAAAATCAATCCAGACGCAGATCGGACCTGACCAGTCGTCTTTCTGGGTGCGGCGCATTAAATCGGCGACAAGAGCCGACTTGCCCGAGCCGCCTATGCCGGTGACGAGCAGAGGACGAAGGCGTGCGAAGTCGCTTGGCGGTTTGGGGAGCGCGACCAGTGGCTGCTGCAAAAGGCCGCTTTCAATATACTGGTCGAGGGCATGTGCCTCGAGCGCACGGCCAAACAGCTTACGGGGGGCCACAAAGTCCTGCCGGCGTCGCTCGGCCTTGCGCGCCAACATCACGCGCGGGTCTACCGGCGGTTCCCTGACCGGCCAATCCGTCGGCAAGGAACGGACGAAATCGAGCGCCAAGGCCTGTAACATCAGGTCGTCCGTCGACATTTTGCGCGGATCGCCGGCTGCCGCCCCCTTTTTCAACATTGCCTGGAGGACTTGGCCGAAGCGATCAGAAACTTGCGGTTTGGTTTGCCTGACGGTCTGTTCCAGTACCCCCTCGGCGGCCATCTCCCTCAAAGTGTCGCGCCGTGGCTGCGGCCGCAGGCGCCAGAGCACGCGCTTGTCTTCGATGACCTCTTCCATCATCGGCGATAAGAATGCCAGGACACGGTCCTCGAAGGCCTCCTTGTCCTCCGCGCGGACCGGCAGCTGCAGGAAAGCCACCGGATCGAACGTGCCGACGACGGCGGCCCGCCGGCGAAGGACGAGAGCGGCGTTTTCGGGTGTGTCATGTTTGGTTGCGTTCATACACCCATCCGTTTCTTGAGATGGGGGTCGAGGTCGTTGCGGACAACCGCGGCGACGGCCTGCGTCATGCTGAAGGTCTCGCTGACCCGGCTGCTTGCGACCGACGAGACGACGGCGGCAAGGCATTCGCACGCCACGTCCGGCAAGCCGAACCGCCCGTCAACTCGATTGCCTACCCAGGAGGCTACCCGGCTGCTGTCGAGATGCGTCAGCGGCTTTTCGAGGCGTTTGGCCTTGATGCCTTGCAGTGACGGCAGATCGACGTCAACCAGGCCGAGCATGACGAGGCGAAGCGACGGTTCGACGGAGACGTCTGCATAAAGCCGGTCGAGGAGCGTTCGCGTAGTTGTGTCCGGCAGCGCGTGTTTTTCAAGTTCGTCGATGACGAGCCACAATGTTCGCTGGCCAGCGATCCTGACGAGCTCAGCCTTTAGTTCGCCAGCAACGCGCATGACAACGTCGTTGATCTCGGTCGATTGACGATCGGCAGGTAGGCTGCTGTCATCAACGGGGGTCAGGGCGGATGACCGGCCGGCGCTGACAGCCTCAAGGAGGGCGGCTGCAGTGCGGTACGCGTTCTGCATTAGGTTTGCGGCGCTGATCTCGACGATTTCGTGTTCGGCGAGATCAAGAAATTCCCGCAGGATGCGCCTTGAGAAACTTTTGCCGACGCGCTGGAGCGGCTTTCCGTCCACACCGAGATCGGCGCGAACGATGAGTATCTTGACCTTGCCCCGGCTTGCCTCCGCAATCGCCTCCTGCAACTCTCCGCGCCCAATCAATGGATCGCCATTTGACAGCGCTGGTTTGAGTGCTTGGAGAGCACCCATCCGGGCGATGATGGCCGGTCCGGCCTTGGCACGGATACGGCGCAACGGTATGGCGATATTGACGTTCGCGCTTGGCACGGGATCGCCGTTATCGTCGCTGATATCAGAATTGCCGCCATAGGTGACGCCCGCTTGGTGCAGCGCCACCGGCATCATGTCGAAATTGAAGCAAGGTGCGCCGGATGAGCCGCCGATGGAATTTGCGCTATGAAGGATCCTCGCAGATGTCTTCGCGGGAACGCCGCCGAGAAGGTTTGCAGCTGGTAGACCGAGATCGAAACTTCCGTAGGACAGGCGCATCGAAAATTCGCCCGGGTGATGCAGGAGGACCATATTGCCTCTTGGCATAGGCGGGTCTTCGGAGACGATATCATAAAAGCGCCGCTCCAGTCCTGCCGGCTCGGCGATCTCAATCACGGCGAAATCGTCGTACGGCTCGAAATCCGCGCCGTCTGCCGGCCAGTCGCCGGCACCTTCACTGCCGGTTCGCTCGGATCCTTCGGCACTGCTTGCCGCGACCAGCCAGTTCTCGATTACACCGATGCGGATAACACCGCCCGCCTGTGCGGCGCGTGCCGTGAAATCGAATTCCACGCCGAGCCTTGCCGCGCTGCCGGCGGCAGCCTTCCATGATTCTGCCGGGGCGAGCCCTGCGGCCGCAGCCTCTTCGTCGCTCATAGGTTCCAACAGCGAACGAACGACGTGCCAGTTCGTCAGCACGAGGCGCGGCCCGATCAGGAAACCCGTTCCCCGTGTACGCCGGGCACCATCGCGCACAACGATGCGACAGGTGCAGCGTTGTGCGCGCATCACCGCGGCATTGACGTCGTCGGGATCGCGAAAGCGCTCCTGGTCATTAACGATTGCCTCGAAGGTGACGAGCACGCTCGCGCGATCGCGCGCATCCGCAACCAGCGCGGCCGCCATGACCACCCCGCCAGTACCATCATCCTCGCTGCTTGCCTTGAACAGCGTTGCACCGCCTGCGGAACAGAAACCCTGCAGGAACCCTTTATCGCTCGCATAGCGCAGCGCAGCTTCGAAATCGGCGAAATCTCGCTCGCGGCCCGGGCCAAGGGGCGCTGCCCGCTGACGTTTCAAGGCGACGGCCTTGAACGGGATGCGTTCGTCAGGGCTCACCTCGGCAAAGGCGTCGAAGGCCTTTTCGAACGTCTCGCGGGTTACCTTGACCTGACGTGAGAGCCTGCCGGGATCGAGCTCATCAGGACCTTCTGACACGGCGCGCCCTATCTCCATACCATCCGTTCGGTAACATCCGCCCCGATAAATGGCGATTGTTTCACTGCGGCCAGAGAGTGAGCGTAATTGGCGGTCATCACCTGGCCTGCGAAATGCAGGCCAAGGATCGGAAGATCGTTTGAAAAGGTAATGATTGCGGAGCCTGACGAGCCACCCAGCGTTGTCGCGTCATGGCTGAATATCCAGTGATTGCCGTCCGCCTTCACGCCCCCGGCCGCTTGGACGATGGTGCCCGGGCTGAAATATTTCCGGCCATAGTCGAGACCGAAGATCATCGCCAGACGGCCTCCGATCGTCTCAGTAGCTTCCTTGCCGGAAGGATCCTCCAGAGCGGACCGATCAGGACGGGCAGGATAACCGACCACCGCGATATCCTGCAAAGTTGCGGCTTCGCCGGGATCGCCCGTCAGCCCCACGGTCGCGGGGAGCTTCGCGGTAGTGTTCTCCGTTTCGACGTCGAGCACCACCATGTCAAGATGAGCGAAATCGACGCTTCTGCCAATTTGGGCATCACCAGCAGCGGCAACCCCTTTGACCTTGAAACGCAATTCGTTGCCCCTTCCGTTGTCGCTGAAATTGATCGTGACACCGTCACGCATGAACCATTTCGATCCGCTACCTCTCTTGACGACGACGTCCGCGATGGCCTCTGCCACATGGCGGTTGGTCACGACGAGCCCGGGACCGGCGACCCATCCCGTACCGACATGTGCGCCCGCAACGTCGATGCGGCCGACGCTCGCACAAAGGGCGGGCAGATATTGCTTGGCCGCCGTCAGAAGCGCACTCCAATCGGTGAATTCGGCATGCTTCGAGGAGATCGCGCCATCCTCCACCTTGAAGGCTGGGCGGCCCTTCAGCCGGACAAGCGCCTCGGTCACGATTCTGCCTTCGATGGAAAGCGCCGCCTCGCCATCGCTGGCAAGCTGGCGGACGACCGCTTCGGTGCTGTTCAACAGATCGCGGCGTGCGGCGGTTGCCTCAGGGGTACTTTCCGTCTGGGATTCGATCTGCGTCAGCGTGCCTTCGATGAGATCTTGCAAGTCCCTCAGACCCGTCCCGGCAAGACTTGCGCGCGCGTTTTCTGCAGTGCTTTCCTGGCCAGGCTTCAACGGCGCAATTATTGTCAGAGGGTGGCGCGCAGGCGGTGTGGGCGCAAGAATCGGAGCTTGGAGATGTGGAACTGCATTCGCAAATCGCAGGCTTCGTTTCAAGACGGTGGGCGCCTTGGCTTGAAGCCCTGGTGACGG
The DNA here is from genome assembly GCF_029194105.1 of Rhizobium mulingense. Classification (NCBI taxonomy): domain Bacteria; kingdom Pseudomonadati; phylum Pseudomonadota; class Alphaproteobacteria; order Hyphomicrobiales; family Rhizobiaceae; genus Rhizobium; species Rhizobium mulingense. The sequence continues at coordinate 25,375 of NZ_JARFVE010000018.1, forward strand.
GAGCGGCCGGGCAGGGGTTTCGAGCAGCGCGGAGCGCCCGGCGTCGCCGCGCCTCCAGGCGTCGGCGGCAAGGTAGCTTGCCTCTGCGCCGTAACGCGCCCAAACCACATCCGTGCTCTGGGCATCGGCAAAGACTTGCGCAACGGCGGCGCTCTCCGGCGCATCCGGAACGGCTTCAGGTGCTATTTCATTCCCGGTTGCTGCCGGGATCTTCGCCAGCGCCAAGCGCAGCAAGGCAGCGGCATCGACAACACCGGCACCGTAAAGCCAGCTGTTCCAGCGGGCGGGACGCCGTGCAGTCGCCGTCAGTGCCGCGCGAAAGAGCGCCTGGACGCTGACGCCGCGGCGCTTGGCCTCCGCCCGAACCTTGTCGCGTCCGAACCGCGCAAGCCATAGCGCCGCCACGCCGGCGGTGGTCGTTACCGCGAAGGAGGTCCCCTGCCCACCGCTAACCGTGCCGATGCCGAGATCATTCGGTGTCCTGCGTGCCACGTAGACATTCTCCGCTGGAGCGGCGATCGTCACACTGGGCCCGGCGCTGGTTCCCTTCCACGGTTTGTCGTTCGAATCGACACCGGCCACAGCAATGACACGGTCGTCTGAGGCCGGATAGACGACGAAGTTGACACAATTTCCTGCCGCGGCAAGCACGATCAGTCCCCGATCGACGGCGACGCCGATGGCAGCCGAAATCGATCTTGAGAAGATCCCCCCGAGGCTCATGGTGATGATGTCGGCCTTGATTTTCACGGCGTGAAGGATGGCGGCCGCCACCGGGGTCCCGTCGAATATCTTGACGTCGGTCGTGCAACGGATCGGCACAAGGCTCGCTGCTGGTGCCGTTCCGACCATCTGGCCACGTTCACGGCTTACGACCACACTCGCCGTGGCCGTTCCATGTCCGGGATTGGCAAAAGACGGATCAAGGGGATCAGCGGGGTCCTTATCTCCACCAACGATGTCGATGGCGAGATCGAAGCGAAGCGCCTCGGTATCCAGTTCGGGATGACTGGCGACACCGGTATCGGGCTGAGCGACGATAATGCCCGCACCCTTTTTGGGCGAAATCGCCCAGGCTTCGGGCGCGCGCACCGCCTTTGCCGACCAGTGGAAATCAGTGGGGGCCGACGCCTTCGACCAGCAAAGGGCATCGACAGCCGCTGATTCCGGATTGGTCCGGTCAAGCCTATGGGCATCGGGCTCGGCGTAAAGTGTCGAGCCGATGTCGGGCGTGCAGGACACGAGTTCGAGTTCACCTGCAAGGTAGTCGGCAATCGCGAATAGGCGGTCCGGTGCGATGGTGCGCGCAACGCCAGGAAATTGCAGGACATAGAACGTCGGGAGCAAGGGATCGAGCGGCTGAAGGACGAAGCGGCCGTCTTTCAGCAAACCGGCGATGTGGGCCTCCAACCCGCCAGCGTCATCTGGCCGCTTCAACTCCAGTTCGAAGCGTATAATTCCTGGCCGGAGAACGGGATCTTCGGCGTCGCAGGCTTCACAGACGGAACGCAGGATATCAAGTTCAATCACCGTATCGCCCCCCAAGGATACTACTTTATGTCTCTTATTTTTCGATTTTGCAATGAGGATACGCTGCCATGGTTGTATGAATCAGCAATATAAACAATACTGCTGACATTCTTTACAGCAACGATTGCATGCCGGTTTCAACACGTCTTCCGGGTCTTGTCACATGACCAGCAAGATTATAGAGGCGGGCTCGCTTTCTCCCGTTAACCCTGGTGCCGTATCATTTGCTGCTGAGCCGCCTGAGTACGTCGTCGGACCGGACATTGCCGAGAACCGGCTTCCGGCGGCCGGTAAATTGGCTCTTTGCGAACTTTGCGTCCGGGCCGACGTCGTGGAGGAAGATCTGGCAGATCTCCATTCCCGGCTGCAGGGCGATCGGCACCTCTCCGACGTTACTCAATTCGAGGGCAAGACAGCCAGCAAACCCCGGCTGGATTCCGGCTGCCGTCTCGATAATCAGACCGCGCCGTCCGAGTGACGATTTCCCTGTGACATAGCCGGCGAGATCCGCCGGCAGGCGCATCCACTCCAAGGTCGTCCCGAGTACGAAATTGTGCGGGTGCAGGATGAACTCCTCGCCGAATCGAACGAAATGTTCCTTGGTCGGAACCGGATCCTCATCCGGTTCACTGACGCGCAACAGCGAGGTGCGCGAGTGCCGCAGTGTCCGAAACCATCGGCCGAGACGCAGATCGAGCGACGCGGCGCCCACGGCGGCCAGCCGTCCAAGATCAGGGCGCGGCACGATTGCCAGCATGCCTCCGTCGGCGCCAGGAGCGAGATTGAGCCGGCCGATCAATCCAGTGCTGCTCAACATAGAGATTACCTCGTGCGGGACTCAAATTCCATGACTTCCATGGTTTTGAACACCAGATCGTTGAGGATTTCCAGTCTAGTGTCCTCGCGGAAGTTGAAATTCTTCCAATGCGCCCAGTTGAGCCGGATCGCCCAACCTGCGTTGATCGTATCGCCGATCGAAGTCGTCGATGCTGCCGGTGACAGGGCGCAGAATTGTTTCACAATTCGATCGCGCTCGGCGTCGGAAGGCAAAGCCAGGCCGGTGCGGGCGACGTGACCACTTACGGCGGCGATCAGATCCTCGATCATCGCGGTGGACGCCTGATCTGCCATACGCAGGCAAAACGCCTCGTTGGCCTGTAGCCGCTTCGGCAAATCGATGAAATAGCCCGAGAAGGCCGGCGGCTCGGTGATCCCGAACGCTCTCGCTGCGCTTTCGAGTGCCGTGACCCGCGAGCCCAAGGACGGATAGTAGGCGGCGCGCTCGCCTGTGTGCGGCGCGATCAGGTAGATGAACGAATAAAGGTAGCTTTCACCGAACAGTCGCAGCCCGATGATATCGCAGAAAAGCTCTTCAATCTGGCGCGTGGCCAGCCGGTAGGAGCGCGCCCAGATGCTGCGCAGGAAAAGGTCGCTCAACAGGTCGGCCGGCTTGGTTTGGACGTCGAACAACTGCTGGAATTCACTCCAGCTGTTTTGATATTCGCCAACCAGGCGGCTCTGCAATGTTGCGTCAAGGGCAGAAAGGTGGGGGCTGCGGTGCGGCTTCTTGCGCCAGATGGAATGGCCGAGTTCATGACCGGCAAGAGGAACGATCAACGGGTTGCCGGATTCGGTCGCTGGCAGCCCTATGAACATGAGATTGGGGAATTCGTCAGTAATCGCGGGATAAGTAAACGGCGAAAAGCTCCATTCCGAGCTGACGATCAACTTGGCTTCCGGCCCGTAGATAGTCTGGCTCATGCGCAGAAGCGGATCGTAGATCTCGAACGCATTGCGCACGTTAGTCGAGCGCAGGATAAAGCCGAGAACGGTATAATAGCGCGCTATGTAGGCATTGACCTGCGCGGTTACCTGCTGGCGTATTGTATGGTCAGTCGTTGGCCCGATCCCGGAAAGCCGGTTCAGTTCCCGACCGTAAAGATCGGCCAGCAATTTAAGAGCTTCTCTCGATTCCTGATAGGGAAACTCCGATGTCTGCAGATGCTTGATCTGGTCAATGACCGACAGCAGCTTCTGCCGCACGAAATCGATGTCAAGCGACCCGTTCGTCATATGCCGGCATCCACTCGTCGTCGGGCGCGGGTGTCAGTTCCTCGAGAAGAACCTGATGCAATGACAGGCAGAAGCGCTTGAGGGAGCCAATCTCCTCGCTGCCGGTGCTTTCACCGGCGGCGATGGCTTTTGCCTGCGCGACGAGATCCCTGACCCACTGTTCAAGATCGTTGAAGTTGCTGAGTGAGGCGCCTTCGGTGTGAAAGATCGCTGAGTTGAGGATCTCGACGTTGACCGGGTTTTCACTCAGGGCGAAAAGACTGACAGGCCGTCCGCCACTCGGCGGCGCCTCAAGATAGTGACCGAAGCGCTGGATAGTCGCCAGATCAGCCGGCTGCCGCTTTTCCAACTTGTCGAGCTCGATGGCGGCGTCAAGGGCGAGCGATGGGAAGTCCATGAATTGATTTCCTCGGCTTTGCATTGGTCGCGAACTGTTCCGCCTGTGATATCATCGAAACGGTTTGGTACAGAAATCGAACCGGGACGGACCAGCGAAACTATGAATCCGCGGTGACTCCTCGTCAAGCGTCTAAAACGGACTATGGTGAACGGTGATGCGTACGAATGCTCAATCATCGACTCCCTCCATGGCGAAATCCGGACCTCGACGGGCAAATAGTGAGGACGTGGGGTGCCGAGGCGCCGCAGGCAGCACGACCGCGCCCATTTCACTTTCGGCTGGCAGGACGCAAGCCGGTCGGCCTCTGGAAGAACAGAGAACGTGGGTGCGCGGCGTCCCAAGTGTAGCTGGGCGATCCCCCGCACTGGCCGCGGCTGCTGCGCGCCGCCGCACTACAACAACCACGGTCAGGCCGCCTTTCGGAAGACTTGGTCTGTCGTCCCGGCCACGCCTCCTCGATCAGGAAAGAAAATGCTTTCCCGTCGCGGTCTCCAGGACGCTTGCCAACTGGGTAGCGAGCATGCCCTCAATGAGTTCTTCCATCTTTGTCAGATCGAAGGCACCGTCTTCTGAAGCCGCATCGGCCGCTTCCAAAGCGTCGAAGTACGGGCGCCGGTTATCGACAATCTGGTCCGGGATGGTCTTGACCCCGGGTAGGGGCAATTGAAGCTTTACGCAAAGAACCAAATAGGACACCATGCGCGATGTCCGCCCATTCCCATCACTGAAGGGGTGGATCCAGTTGAGCCGCCACATCACGAACGACGCAAGATGCACGGCTGTCTTTTCGGTCCAGTTGTCGTTGACATAATCGCACAAATCCTCAATGAGTCCAGGGACCTGAAATGCCCCGACAGGCTTGTGCTTACTGCCCTCAATTGAAACTTCAGCGGGCCGGAAGTTGCCGGCATAGATGCTAATGCCTTGCAATGCCTCACGGTGAAGCGACAGTAGCATCGAGGGACGAAGCTTCCATTTTTCCCCTTTGTCGATTGCATCGACAATCATGTCGCGCGCTAGGTCGAACTGGAGAAGGCCGTTGCGGGCTTCGGCTTCGGCGCGCGCCTTCTCATCCATGATCAAATAAGCTTCGGTTGCCACGCTGTGGCGGCGCGTAGCGTCAGTCATGTTTCTTTTGATCTGCCATCTCGTCGGCGACGCGATCGACCAACTCGCGGGTTATCATCTCATTTTCGAAATGAGTGTTGCCGTATGCAAAGCTGCGACGCTGGACTTCAATGTCACTCTTCGACAACTGCACTTTTCTGGCGGCTTCGAGGAGGTTTCTGAGCGGTTCGTTCATTGCAGGCGTCCTTTTTATTTAGGCGTCCATAAAAGCGGTTTTCCTTTGCAAGGCAACCTCGACAAGGATAGAAACATGGAATTGCGCCAAGCTTGTGGAAGAGTGTTGCAACTGCGCTAGCACCATAATGCCGATCGCGACGATTGGCGAGCAGCAAGAAGCGCGGGACGGGATTGGCAACGAGGCTTGGCGTTTCGTTCTTCATTTTTTCTCGCACTGATGCGGGCATCGGTCAGCTCTAAGACCGCCCCGCCCCGGGGGAATGGCTCCGGCAACTGACGGCCTCTGAACTGTTTCGGCTATTGCATCGAGAGGTGCTCCAATGGCCGCAACACTTCCGGCGCGTTGCCTCCCGCTACGAGCAGCGAAGTCTCTGCTTCACAGGTTTCATCGTAAGCGGCGTGCCACTCGCCCCTGACCGAATCGGATATTCGAAGGCAACGGTCGCATCCATGATGGATGCGGCAACTACGGGTCAATTGCGGTCATTCAGCTATCACGAAATCGGTGCACCTTCCCGACGGACAAATGAAAAAGCAGAGAGATTTCCGGATTGGAGCGCAAAGGCGGCAGAGCTGTGCCGCAAAACCTCGGCTGACTATGTCGGGAAGTTGCCGCAACCGCCTCTAACCCTGCGCAAGATGATCGCTTGGCATTTCCGATTGGCTGTATTCAAGCCGCCGACGCTCTGATCGCCTTTGGTTGAAGTCATTAGGCCAACCAGTGCCCCTTGCGATGCCGTCATGGGGAGAAAAAGGTCTTTGCTAATGGCACTTTATTTTCCCATTATTGGTGCTATCATCAAATTCGCAATTTATTCGAGTATCCTGACTGGCGATAAGCTTGCGCAGCCCTGCGTATTGTGTGGGGAGCTACGCCTGCGTTTGAAAATGGCCAGTCGCGCATTCTTGTTTTTCTTAGCAATGCTTTTTGTGCAGGGGGATGTGCATGTCTTCGGGCCATATCTGGCGTGAAAATTACGAGGGAGGAAACCCTGAGGCGGAAGCATTGCTTTTTGCAGAGCTGGCACGCGATATCATGGATGTGCAACTTGCCAATAGGGCGAACGCCCGAGCAAGCGACATAAGTCGCGCGTTTCACGCGAAATGTATACTTGGTGTCGACAATGCGAAACTTCAGATTCTGCCTAATATTCCAGAAGATCTCGAAGTCGGTTTTTTTGAGCGTGGCAAGCAATACGACGTGACCGTGCGGCTTTCCAACGCCAACGGTGTCCGTCAGGCCGACTTCAAGAAGGATATGCGTGGGATAGCGCTACGCGTTAAAGTATCCGAGAACGAATATCACGATTTCCTCGCAACGAATTTTCCGGTTTCTCATGCCCGCAACGCTTATCAATTCGTGGCGTTCGCCAAGGCGATGTCCGGCTCGAAGCTGCTGCTTTTGCCGCGCCTCGTCCTCGCAGTCGGCTTTTCCGAAACCCTCAGGATGCTCAGAAACGTCCTGAGGGGAGCGCGCGTCGTCGACAGCCTAGCCACAGAGGGCTATTGGAGCCGAGGCGCTCTTCTCTGGGGCAATGAAGCAGGTCCAGTTCGGTTCCTGCTGCGTCCAAGCGCCAAGACGACCGCGGCAAAGCCCGCCTCGGCAACTGACCCTGACTTTCTACATCGTGAGATTGCCGAGCGGCTTCGCGAAGGCCCTGTCGAGTTCGATTTCCTGCTGCAGCGCTATGTCGATGAGAAACTTACTCCAATCGAGGATGGTGCGGTCGAGTGGACGGAAGACGCATCGAGGCCGATCGGGGTCGCAACGCTGACCATTCCGTCGCAGGACATCGATGCGGCGCCTGGCAGGGCGATGGAGCGGCTTGTCGACCAGCTTGGCTTCAATCCTTGGAATACGACCGAGACATTTCGCCCGCTGGGCAATCTCAACCGTGTCCGCAAGGCAGCCTATACGGCCAGCTCCGCGCATCGCTTGAACCAACGGTTCCGGGAACGGAAGCCGCTACGCAACATCGTGATTGCCCGGGCTGTCGCGGCCCTGTTTAAGGCGATTAATGCACACGTGCCCTGGTATAGGTTCGGTTGGCGCATGAGCCTGCTTAACATCTCCATTCTCCGGGAAGAGCTACGCACAAAGAACTTGTTTGACACCGAATTGCCGGATGCACCACCGCAGGCGACCCCGCAGCCGCCAGTAATTCCCGAGGCGGTCCGCACTCAGCGGACATTCGACGGTACCTACAACGATCTCTCAAACCCGCGGATGGGTGCGGAGGGAGCGACGTTCGGCCGTACGATGCGAGCGGTCTACAAGCCAGAGCTATTCGGGCAGCCGAACCCAATCGAAGTCAGTCGCCAACTGATGACGCGAAAGGCTTTCATTCCGGCACGCTCGCTAAATGTGCTTGCCGCGGCCTGGATTCAGTTCCAGGTGCATGACTGGGTCAACCACAAGCGCCATAGTCTCGGGAATGCGGAGACCGACATTGCATTGCGAATGCCGAACGGAGAGCTCTGGAAGAGCACCACAGGCGGTCAGCCGGAGGCTTTTATGCGCATTGCTGGCAATGAGGTTTTCCGCATGGCTGCCGGCGGCTACCCCATTTTCAAAAATATGACGACACCGTGGTGGGACGGTTCAGAGGTTTACGGCAATACAGCGGAAAAAGCGCTGGATCTGCGAGACGGAGGTCGTCTTAAGCTCACCGAGGATCTCTATCTGCCGACCGAATTGAACGGCATGAACGTCACTGGCTTCAACGAAAGCTGGTGGCTGGGCCTCAGTATGATGCACACGCTGTTTGCTCGTGAACACAACGTGCTCGCCGAAGCATTGATGCGCGAATATCCGGACTGGGAGCCGGACCGGATCTACAACACCGCTCGATTGATTGTATCGGCTCTGATCGCAAAGATTCACACCATTGAGTGGACGCCAGCTATTCTGGCGACGCGGGCGATCAAAGTCGGCCTGCCGGCGAACTGGTACGGCGCGCCTAAGGACTGGCTCACGCAGCTCGGCATCTGGATGCTCGACACGCACGAACTCAAAGGCATTCCGCAGACTGTGCCCGACCATCACGGCATCCCGTACTCGCTGACGGAGGAATTCGTTTCGGTCTACCGTCTCCATCCGCTCATTCCCGACGATTATCAGTTTTTCAACTATGAGACCGGTGCGCGAACAGAAACATTGGGCTTCGCCGACATTCAAGGTGCGGGAACCGATGCCAAAATGCGGCACCTTCGGCTCCACAATGTCATCTATTCACTCGGAATCGCACATCCCGGTGCAATCACGTTGCATAATTACCCCAATGCGTTACGCCAGTTTAAACGGATGTCAGGCGACGTGGAGGAGATTATCGATCTTTCCGTCGTCGACATCGTCAGGGATAGGCACCGCGGAATTCCTCGCTTCAATGACTTTCGCGAGGCGTTGCACAAGCCGCGTTTAAGCAACTGGGAGGAATTGTCGTCGGATCCAGAAACGGTGCGGGCAATGCAGGTTCTCTATGGCAATATCGACATGGTGGACACCATGGTCGGCCTGCATTCTGAGCCTCCGCCGGACGGTTTCGGCTTCAGCGATACGGCTTTTCGCGTGTTTATTCTGATGGCCTCCCGACGGTTGCAGAGCGACCGTTTTCTCACCGTCGACTTTCGGCCGGAAATCTACTCGCCCCTGGGGCTCGATTGGATCGAGAACAACGGTATGACCAGCATCATCCTGCGTCACTGTCCGCAACTCGCCCCGGTATTGCCGCGCACTGCCAGTGCATTCGCCCCTTTCCGGCCTATCCTGTCTTGAGGGGCACACCATGCCAATTTCCCGCGACAGATTATACCGGCTCTTTCGCTTCCTCTTGGTGAGCGTCAACCTGCTTGTACTCATCACTCTTGTTGCAACGGGGATATTCATCAGGCTCGAAGGCGACTGGGTGCATCCAACTATCCGGGATCCAAAGGATGCGTTCGAAAATGGCACCATCGGCACGGAACTCATGCCGCTACCGGTCGCTTTGGTACTGCCCGACCTGTTTCCCGAGCATTTTCAGCCGGCCGGTGCGGATGCCGGCGATTGGGTGAAGCAATTCGGGTTCTTGCCGTATGACAACCCGGAGGCCAATAACGGTTTGCCACTCGGCTTTGCGACCAGCAACTACCGCCCCGGTTCCGCGGCGCCGTCGCCTGTCCCGTTCGTCGGCTTCAGTTGTGCTCTTTGCCACACCACGCGAATTCGCAAAAGTGAGGAGAGCAAGGGCGTCGTCGTCTACGGACCAGGCAGCGTATCGATCAATCTCTTCGCCTGGATCGATGCATTTCAGGCGGCGGTCTTGACCAGGGTGAAGCCGCAAAGAGATGGCGAAACGGACATGGAACGGCCCTATCGTCTGACCGTCGACAGCATTTGCGATTCGTATAGAGCCAAGACGGGTGAAACGCTGGGCTCGATACAACGCCTGTTGATTGGGCTATGGCTTCGCCAGGTTCGCGCTCGGATCGAGGCAGGATTGCCGCGCTTCGACGAACCGATCGGAAATTACCGATCCCGCGATGCAGACGTAACACCGACGGGTCCAACACGTACCCAACCGTTTCGCACTCTCGTTCGCACTGTGCTCGACCGGCCTGGCAACGATATGCCCGTCTACACGAAGATTGCCACGGTTTTTTCGGAGGATCATCGCGCGCGCGCCCAGTTCGATGGGTCGATCGGCGACATATATGCCCGCAGTTCGCTGGCGGCGCTCGCAGCCGGGGCCACGGTCACTAATATGGCTAAGCCGGAAATTGCCGACAATATCCGCAAAGCGAGCGATTTCACGAAGACGTTGCGTCCGTTGCGCTATTCCGACATGTTCCCGGAAGATGCGGCCTCGATCGATCCTGCACGTATCCTGCAGGGGCGCAAAGTCTACGGGCAATATTGCGCCGCCTGCCACGGCGATCGGGATTCGACCGGGGCTTGGGTCAACGGCGAGAAGACCGGCCAAGTCGTGCCGGCCGGTGAGCTCAACACCGATCCGGAACGCGTGCGGTTTCGTCATTATGGACCTCTCGCCGAAAAAATGTTTGCGCTCTTCCCCGACAAGCACCCGTTCCATTTTAAGCGAGAGGATATTTGGCCCCAGCGTGGACAAGAGGAGGAGACATCCATTAGGGGCTACGTAAACGCGCCGCTGGACGGGATGTTCCTGCGTGCCCCCTACCTCCATAACGGCAGTGTCATGACGTTGGCTGAACTGATTAATCTCAGGAAGCGTAGAGATGTCTTTTATCGGGGCGATAACACCTACGATCCGGCCGACGTCGGCTTTCGCTCTCCGGAAAGCGCTGACGATCGAAATTACTTCACGTTCGATACGACTCAGATCGGCAACTCGAACAGGGGACATGACTATCCATGGGCCTATGACGACCCGAAACGAAATCCGGACGATCTTGCCGCGCTGCTTGACTATTTGAAAATGCTCTAACGTCAGGAACGAGCCCATGAAGGCCATGCCTCCGAACAGTATAACTCTGCCGCAGTTCTCGCTGGCGTTCGTGACGTTTGGCGTACTGCTGGTTCTTGCGCTCCTCTGGCCGGAGACGACGCTGGACGACGTCGATCTCGGTCGCACGAAAGCCACTATCTGGGTGACAAGTCTCATGCTTCTCCCGAGCTTGGCGCTCTATCCCTACCGCACGCTCTCCCAACGCATGGCCAACGTCGTACACTTGTTCTGGACCTTCGCTTATCTGCTTTTTCTTGTTCACGCTTATTGGGCCATATTCGTAATATTCAACGGGCTTAAGGACACCTTCGTGCAGATGGGCATTCCCATTGCCAGCATAAATTTCCTGCTCGTTATCCTGTGGGGCTTGGATGTTTTGCTTCTATGGTTTGCGCCGAGCCGGACCCCGCCCGCGGCGCGCTTCCAGATCGCTGTACGCACGCTTACTTTTCTAATATTCGCGACCACCTTCCTGTTTTTGCGAAGTGGTCCGGTTCATATTCTTGGGATCATTTTTGCGGCCGTGATCTCGCTATCCCTGGCCATTCGGCTGTGGGTACGTGAGCGCGCCGTCCAATACTGAGACGGCCAAGCTGGGTCGTCGACGCCACATTCGGAGGCTGGGGAGGAAACATGAGCAGCGAGGAGACAAACAAAACCGGTTTTGAGCGATTGCTCGAGCGCCCATTAATCCAGACGATTCTTCAACGGCGTACGCACCGGATCGGCCGAGGTGTTCCCCTGATCAAAGCAGGCACCATGACCTATCAATCCACCCAAAAACCGGTGCCACTTACCGACCTCGAAGAGGCAATTTTAATCGCCATGACTGGCCTTACCGGCCTTACAATGCCGGACAGGCCGTTTGAGGATCCTGTCACCGGCGAGTTCGTAATGGCAAAGCCGAATGTCCATATGGAAGGGCGAACGGCCGGCAGCCCCGACAATGCCCAAGGGACATATTTCTTCCTCATCAACGATACCGGCACATACTTCATCGACAGGGTTCCGTTCACCCCACCATTATCGTTCGAACCGGAGGCACTAATCGCACATGCCAAACGAGCGAAAGTGAAAATTAGCAATGGCAGACTGGATACGGCAAACCGCGAATTCCCCGCCTATCTCGATTCCAATCGCTTGCTGTCGAACCTGCCCGGCACGACGGTGCTTTTTCCCGTCGTAGACCTGTCACATCAATATATTAACGGCCTGATGTATCTCTTGACACAGCCCGAAGGACACCGACCAACAATCGTTGACGATCGTAATTTCTATCTTAGGGCCGGCGTAGGAAAATGGGTCAAGAATCGATTTCTCAACGAAGAGATCAAGGTGCCGCTCGGCGTCATCGGTAGCCTACGGACCCAGATCGAAGCAGATTTATTGCTCCAGAATCTCATGTTGGTCGCTGATGCCATGGGCCTAGGAGCCTATATTCACGCCTCCATCAGCCCGCCGGTACTGCTCGGCGATCCAAAATTCCGGGACAGCTACGGTCCGATGCTAGGTTTCGATTTCGCTGTGCCGAAATGGCGACTGCTCGACATTTTACGCTGGCAGGTGCCGCTGCCGAAATACAGCAGCCTCAGGGCACATCCGGTTGGTCTGCGACTGGGAGACCGCGACCTTATCAAGGCGAAGTCCCCCCCGAACTATCAAAACATGAGAGAAGCCGTGGACGAAGTGGTTTCGGCCAAGTTTGGTTCACAGGGGATTTACAAGGATGCGGCCCTTTTCAAGGGAATTTACAAGGATGACTTTGGCGATCGTTACCTAACCGAGGCCGCCGAGTACAGTAGCGACGTGATTGAGTGCGTGACGGACATTTGCGAGTACATATATGATACCCATGGTCGCTTCCCCGCGCATGTCGATGCAATTCATGTTCCCGGCGTGTGGATACAGGTGCATCACGTCGACCTCGAATACTATAACCGTTATTTCAAAAACGCATTGACCGGCGCGCACCACGACCACGACAATCATTGGCATTGACGAGCTTTAGGCCAAATTTGCACGCCGGAACACAGCGAATGCCCTTTCGGGGCGGAAAGATCGGCACCAGCAGAAGGTTGACGATCTCCTTCAGGTCGGCGATTACCGGCAGCGGTGTGGGAACCGTTTTGCTGCGGGTGATCTGGGCGAAATCAGAATATTTCAACTTGAGCGTCACAGTCTTCGCGGCGATCCCGTTGGCCTCGCAATAACTCCACACCTTTTCGATTAGCGGCTCAAGCCCTTCACGGGCCGGGTCGTAGGTATGGAGGTCTTGTCAGAATGAACCGCGCCGAGTTTGCCGGAGCCCCCAACTCGTGAGAAGTAGGGTCTATGACAAGCAAGACGACGAACAAATTCTCTCCTGAAGTTCGTGCCCGCGCCGTTCGGATGGTGACGGAGCATGAAGCCGAACATCCCCCCCCGCTGGGCGGCGGTATCATCGATAGCGGCCAAGATCGGTTGCTCGGCGCATACCCTCCATGAATGGGTGAAGAAGGCCGAGGTCGACAGCGGCAAGCGTGCAGGTTTGCCGAGTGACGTGGCGGAGAAGATGAAGGCTCTGGAGCGAGAGAAACGCGAGCTTCGTCAGGCGAATGAGATTCTACGCAAAGCCTCGGCGTATTTTGCCCAGGCGGAGCTCGACCGCCCACTGAAGCGATGATCTCCTTCATCGACGAACACCGCTCGGTGCTCGGGGTCGAGCCGATCTGCAGACTGCTGCCGATTGCCCCGTCCACCTATTATGAGGTTATCGCCAAGCGCATGGACGTGGACCGCCTATCGGCCCGCGAACGGAATGATATTGCCATGAAAGTCGAGATACGTCGGGTGTTCAACGAGAACTTCCAGGTCTATGGCGTGCGCAAAGTCTGGCGGCAGTTGCAGCGAGAAGGTTACGACATCGCCCGCTGCACCGTCGCTCGGCTTATGAGAATGATGGGGCTTCAAGGCGTCATTCGCGGCAAGCCAGTCAAAACCACCGTGTCGGACAAGTCCGCTCCATGTCCGCTCGACCGGGTGAACCGACAGTTCTTCGCTCCAGCGCCGAACATGCTGTGGTTATCCGATTTCACCTATGTCGCGACCTGGCAGGGCTTCGTTTACGTGGCCTTCGTCATTGATGCCTTCGCCCGCCGTATCGTCGGTTGGCGGGCAAGCCGAACGGCCCATGCGGGCTTTGTGCTCGATGCCCTCGACCAGGCGCTTCATGATCGGCGGCCCGTTAAACGTGGCGCGCTGGTTCATCATTCCGACCGCGGCTCGCAATATGTGTCCATTCGCTATTCCGAACGGCTGGCGGAGGCGGGCACGAGCCGTCTGTCGGAAGCGTTGGCGACAGTTACGACAATGCTCTCGCCGAAACGATCAACGGTCTTTACAAGGCCGAGGTCATCCATCGGCGAGGACCCATGGCGCAACTTCGAAGCCGTGGAGTTCGCCACGCTCGAATGGATCGACTGGTTCAACCACCGCCGTCTTCTGGAACCCATTGGGAATATTCCGCCAGCAGAGGCAGAAGAACGATACTACGCCATGCTGGACGCACCAGCTATGGCCGCATAACTTAAACCAAACGGTCTCCGGCAAACCCGGCGCGGTTCAGTCCCCCCGCTCTTGCTCGCTTAGCAAACACATTCAAAGCCGCAGGAAAAATAGCCAAGATCTCCTCGTCGCCATCATGCTCAAGCTGCTCGTGCTCGCAAGTTGCCTGCTCTCCCAGACCCGCCTCTGAGCCTAAATCCGCCTTGCCGACCAATGCAGATTCTCATCCAGGCGGCTGGTGCGCGTTTTCTCCCTGCAAGGCCTAATGCGGCCACCTGCACACCTATGGATCCATCGTCCCTACAAGTAATAATGAGTGCATGAAATAATTGTACTATGAACGATAAAGCTCTTGATGGTTGCTTGCGTTCGTGTTTTAATAAAACCTATCGTTATAAGGGCATCCACACCATTTCAGTTCTTCCGGATCCTCTCTCGGAGGGGGACGCGACTATGTCGTGACCCTACTCGCGGAGCATGCTGTGCTTTTGTGACTTTGGCGTTGAACCGTAGACGCGGGCAGAACGAACAGGACGTGCGCTACAGATGGCGAGCCGACGAGCATGGATACCTCCGCGAACGATTTAGAAGGGTGTGAGCGATATCGGATTTGACCGAAGCAACACTGCATAGCCGGCGTGCCGCCTGCGACGCGGCTGCCTCTATGGGGATGGGGATTTGCCATGGCAGAGTCACACAGGCCCGGAAACGGGATGAAATCTTTTTCGATGCACGTATCGGACGCCGGATCGGCTCCTATGTTCGCCGCTCTCGCTAAAGAACAGTCTGACCTCCCGACCTTCGCGTTTGAGCCTGCTGCCACACAGGTGGTGGACCCTGAGACTGCGGCCCGTCGATATCTCGGCCATGCGCTCACAAGCAATAGCGTCCCCGACTTTACTGCGCCGTCTGCAGAAAACGCTGACTCTCAATTCAAGGTTATCGGCACAGAAACGGTTCCACTGACCCATACCCGTACCGTCAAATTTCGCCAGGCGTTCCACGACATCCCTGTCTACGGGTCGCTGGTGACCGTGGAGCTGGACGACGACAACAAACTCGTGAGCCTGAATTCGGCGCTGGGGGAGCCGACCAATGTTCCGCCTGTGGCGAAGATTTCGGCCACCAGAGCGGCGTCGGCGGTCGACAAGAAAGGCCAGTTCAAGAAGAAGATCGCCGGTGTCGCGCCCCGTCTCAGTTTCTATTACGAGGCCAAGAAGGACAAATGGCATCTGGCATATATTTTCGAGGACGTCGAGGTGACGATGCCGGAGAGTGCCGGATCCGGTCCGTTGAGGCCGCGTTATTTCGACTACGTGGTGGATGCGAATACCGGGAGGGTGATTGCGGAATTACCGCGTACCCCGACAATGGCCGCCGAGGAGCAGCTCGCCTTCGACGCCCGCAATGTTCAACGGACCATAAATGTCGAAAAAATTGGTGCCCGCGCCGTTCTGAAGGACACGGTGAACAATATCCAGACCTTCGACTTTCGTTTTCGGGATCCGAACGTCAACGATGCCCTGCTGCCGGGGGACGAAATAGGACCTGCCTGGCCGCCTGCCGCAGTCAGCGCGCATGCAAATGCGGCGGCCGTCGCGCATTTCCTCCGTGAAGTCGTGTTGAGGAATAATATCGACAATCGCGGCGGCCCGATGAACGCCAGCATCAATTGCGTCGTCATGCGCGAAAGCCCCGGTGGAAACCAGTGGTTCAACGCCTATTGGAATGGCGTCCAAATGGTCTATGGCCAGGTGCTCAACGGCAACCAGCTTCTCACCCTGGCCGCCGCGCTCGATATCGTCGGGCACGAGATGTTCCATGGCGTGACCGACAATACCTCACGCCTCGAATATGCAGCGCAATCCGGAGCGCTCAACGAATCCTATTCCGATATTTTCGGCATGCTGATCGCCAATAGAGGCAATCCCGATCCCCGCCAATGGGACTGGAGGCTCGGGCAGGGGTTCGCGCGAGGCGGCGGTCCCATCCGCGACATGTCCGATCCCGCGTCGCGGGGCCAGCCTGCACATATGAACCAGTATCGGATCATGCCGGTCACTCAGAATGGCGACTGGGGAGGGGTGCATGTCAACAGCGGTATCCATAACAAGGCGGCTTATCTCATGCTGGTGGCGGAGGAAGGCGGCAGTCTGGTCTTCACGCCAGACGAAGTCGCCGCGGTCTTCTATGTCGCGGTGACGCAGCTGCTCTCGCGCACCTCGCAATTCCGTGACAGTCGTCGGGCTGTCGTCAGTGCGGCACGCACCTTGTTCAGGACCGCTCCATCCGCTCAGCTTGCGCGACGGATTTCGGCGATCGACGCGTCATTCGACGGTGTCGGCATCGCCTGACGCGGGGGGACCCTCTGCCGCTCGCCACATGATTTGAGCATGCTTCACCGAAGGAGGACTATCATGGCGATAAGCTTTTCCGGCATCTGGAGTTATCGAAGCCTGGTGAACAACCCCGACCTTTCCGCATCTTTCGACAGTTTGCGCTTTGGCGCGGGAACGCTGATTTTGTCCGAGCCTGCGCCCGGCAAGATCGGCGGTTCTCTTGGCGGAACCGGCTGGTCTCTTTCCCTCGACGGGGCTGCCACGGACGGCGCGCCGGCGACGCTGAAATGGCAGGGGCGCGGCATGATCGACAACGAGGAATGGGTCTACGACTATCTCGGCTATCCCGTTCCCCGCTGGCCGAACGGCGTGGACCAGATCGACACCATCGTCGGTACGGTTATTCGGACAGTGACCCACTCCAATGGTCAGTCACCCGCGGGTTATACGGCCACGTTCTATGCGGTGCGCGTTTGATGCGGCCGGCCTGAGTGGTCGCGTGCAGTCTGCGGCCAGCAATTCTCGATCGTTTCCTGAGAGGACAGTGCGATGCGCAAACGGGAGAATATCTTTGAGTTGGGAAGTGACTGGGCCGACCCGATCCTCTGGTATGCAAGGGGCGTCAAGGCGATGAAGGCCCGCAAGCTGGAAGATCCGACAAGCTGGAACTTCTATGCGGCGATTCATGGGATGTGGCGCGGGCTCTGGGATTTCTATCAGATCACCGACAGTGCCGATGCGGACCCCAATGCATCCGACACGTCGACCTATCTCGACCAATGTCAGCACCAGAGCTGGTATTTCCTGCCCTGGCATCGCGGGTATCTCCTGGCTCTGGAAAATATGCTCCGGCACGAGATCGAACTGCTCAACGGACCAAGCGCCAGCTGGGCCTTGCCCTATTGGAACTATTTCGGAACCGATCAGGACGTCCTGCCGCCGGCATTCCGCACGGCCAATTGGCCGGATGGCACCGGAGACAATCCGCTGTTTGTCGAACAGCGGTGGGGGGTGCTCAGCAGCAGCACACCATTCGACGTCAGCTCGCAAACCAACCTGAATGCGATGCAGGATCCAGAATTTGCCGGACCCGGCGGCGGGGGCAGTGCCGGATTCGGTGGCGTTGAAACGGGCTTCAGCTGGAGCGGCGAAGAAAGCGGCGGAATCGAATCGGATCCGCACAACATCATCCATGTGCTGGTTGGTGGTGGTCACCCAACCCTGGTGTTTCCGCCAGGTTCGCCTCAGGCCGGGCGCCCATTGCCGGGCCTGATGTCGACTCCGACCGCGGCAGCGCTCGACCCTATCTTTTACCTACATCACTGCAATATCGATCGGTTGTGGGAGAGCTGGAACAAATTTCCCACAGGCAAACCCTTTACTTCGCCGACGGATTGGCAAAATCCGACAGACTCCAAATGGTTGGATGGGCCGGCGAGCATCGGTGAGCGCGAATTTACAATGCCGAACCCAGATAAGACCAAATGGGTTTATACTCCGACGAAAATGCAGGACTTGGCCAGTCTGGGCTATGAATACGACGACCTGACACCCGGCGCGGAGGCCGGACCGATCGTCACCGTCGCCGCACGCATGGAGAGACTGGGCATTGCGCGGAGTTCCGTTGCTGCCACAAGAGGTTTAGACATGCCGACACAGAACAAGGTGGAACTGGTCGCGGCCAGCGACAGCGGCATGTCGCTCGCCGGCAGCGGCACTATGCGCAGCTCTGTCAAGGTCGAGCCGGATGCGAGGGCCAGGGTGAGCCAAAGCCTGAGCGCCAACAGGATCGCCCCGACGGCGCCCGACCGCGTGTTTCTCAATCTCGAGAATGTCACCGGCGTGCATGACGCCGTGATATTCCAGGTCTATGTCGGGCTGCCCGAGGGGGCCGATCCCGCCGGGAACAAGAAATATCTGGCGGGCAGTGTCGCGCTCTTTGGCGTGACGCAGGCGAGCGATCCGGCAGGCAAACATTCCGGAAACGGCATCACATACAAGCTGGAAATCACAGACATTGTCGATAAAATGCACCTCGACGGCGAATTTGATGTCGCCCGCCTGCCGGTAAGTTTCGTCCCGCTCGAAAACATCCCGGATGCGGCGAATATCAAAATCGGCCGGATCAGCATCTATCGGCAATTCGAGTGAGCGTCTTGCGCAGCACCTCTCCTGCGGTGCGCGAGTGGCGCCGCGGTTTTGCGCCACTCGCACTGGCTGCCGGCTCGGCATGGATTCCCCTGGCTGTCGGCGGCGACAGCACCTCCATGCCGACGATCTGTTCCGCTGCTTTCGTCTGGTCCACTCCCTCACCGAAGACTTATGCCTTTTTCTTCAGTTACGTCTCACCTTTGCAGCTGATCGTCAGCTGGGCGATGATGGTGATGGCAATGATGCTGCCGACGCTCTCTGTTCCACTGAGGCATGTGCGCGAGCGCAGCTTCTGGCGCGTGCGGCCGTGGGCCGAGCTGTTGTTTGTCGTCAGTTATCTCGGTACATGGATGGTGGCGGGTATTGCTCTCCTCGGCGTCGCGATCACGCTGCGCCTAGCTTCAACCAGTTCCGCCCTGCCTCTGGTCGCGTGCCTGATCATCGCGTTTATCTGGCAGATTTCACCCTGGAAGCAGGTCGCCCTGAACCGGTGTCATCGCCGCCCCAGCCTGGCCGCCTTTCCGCCGGCGGCCTATGAAAATGTGCTGGCATGGGGGATGACACACGGTCTCTGGTGCATTGCAAGCTGTTGGGGCTTGATGCTGTTGCCCTTGCTTGCGCCGTCGCATCATCTGCCACTCATGGCAATTGTCGCCGTCTACATCTGGGCGGAGCGACTGGAGCCGGCCTGTGCGCCTCGCTGGCAATTCCGGGTGCCTTCAAGGGCCATCAGGCTCATCGCCCGGAACGTTGCGGGATGGCGACAAAGTTCTGGCAGTACATCGATTACGATGGCTTGCGACGAATGCGCCTTGTAGGCTTGGATTCGATTGGTTCGATCACGATGCCAAGGGAACGCCTGCAAGTCCTCGATCGCTGCGCGACTGGCCGGAAACAGATTTTCGCGAACCGCCTGGAGATCGGAGATCATTCCGGGTGTGCCTCAATTACATCGCGGCAAGACAATCGTTTCTTCCTGTCGAAGAGGCTCGGCCGTGCATAGGTTTGTGATGATATCGCTTTAAGTGACACGCGGGTTGTCCACCAGCTTCTCGACCAATCGCCTGAGTTCCGACGGCGTCGTTTGGCCAGCCACCACCTCATAATAGCCGATCCCGGCGCGTCGCAGCGCCTCCTTCTTTACCGCATCACGCGCGGCCGCGGTGCCTTGGTGGTGTGCTCCGCCCTGGTATTCGATGACGTGCCTCGGTTGGCAATTGCCGTCGACGAGGAGCAAGTCGACACGTTTGGAGTTGATGCAACTGTAGGCGTCTGGGTCGGCACTTCGAAGGATCTCGCCCAACGAAACCTGAGCCATCACCTGCCAGGTGGAATTGCAGCCGATCACGACGCTGTCGAGTTCCCGAAACACCCGGGCTTCGCTCTTGTTCAACAATGGCTGAATGGTGAAATTGGAGCGCATCACAATACGCAGTTGATCCGTGGCGTCGACTGGACGCAATGGCTCAGCAGCTGGCGTCTGAAGCCTGGGTTCCTGTATGATGCGCTCGTTCCAGCGCCTTTCCTCCGATCGTGACCTGTTTCTCTCGCGCCACGCCTGTCTGCTCGTCCTGGTTAGGAACTGCTCAACGGACATGCCGATGATAAGGCCGACAAGCAGGGCGGCGATTAGCAGTTCCGGCTTTTCGAAGTCTGCAACAGTTACACCGCTCGAAGCGCCTACTACGGCAGCTCCGATGATCAGCCAAGGTGCCGCAGACAGCACCGACCTTTGGCGATAATGCATGCCCCTCTCCGAATTTCCCGCCAAGATAGTATGACGCTTTTACGATGCGCGGAAAGTCATCCAAAAGAATGAGGGCTCGCACGCATGAAGCTTCCGCCGGCGCACCGATATTGGCTCTAGCGGTCAGTCGCAATCCGCTCGGCCCAGGACATTCCTACGTCGCTGGTACTGGGAGAGCTTTCGAGGCCAGCGGCCGGCTTGTTGCTATGGAGTTCACGTTTTGGGCCAGGAAGATCGCATAATGGATCGAAGGGAACTGGCCCGGCAGGCGAGCAAAGAAAGACAAGGTTGACAGGCGCATTGCTTCTTCGATTGAGGGTTCGGCAGTTAAAATCTTTTAAGACTCCGGCGATGCACAACAAGGAAGCTCGCCGATAAGTTGCCCACGTGCAACTTTTGAATCAGTACGGTTTGACTTCGTTCAGGGCCAATGTAGCCTCACCCGTCTCATCCCCCATTCGACTGGCCACGAATTCTGCTCCTGGAAAGGTGAGGTGGACATTCGAGCGTGGCTATAGACGGGCAGTCCGGTAATCGTTATTTCGGATACACCACCCTATCACCAAATCATCCCGTGAATTTTTCAAGGGCTTTTATATTGAAAAAAGTGCAACGCAGTTTTGCCGTCGAGTACAAAAGCGGCAGACGAAAACTCGATACTAGGTCGAACTCGATCTGGGGCAACGTGGACCTAAAATCCGTCGCTCGCGACCTAGACAAAGAGGCAATGCCGTTTCTGTCGGATAGCTCTCAGAGTGGCAAATCCAACAGCGAAATTTCTCTACCAAAACCAGATCAGGCTGAGTCGTTGTTGACACCGCCTCTTGAGCCGTCGACAACTGCATCAGATACACAGGAGACGAGCATGGCCGACGAGACTGATACTGCAACCAGTGCCGATGTGCCGGCCGTTGTCGAAACGCCAATTACGCCGAAGAAACAGCGCAAACCCAGGGCCAAGAAAGCCGCGGCACTCGAAACCGCGTCAGCTGACACTACGGCAGAGCCAGCAGCTGCTCTGGCCGGCGCCGGTGGTGTGAAGAGGAGAGGGCGCAAGACAAAGGTGGTCGAAGCTGCGGCGAGTGCCAAACGCGCACCGGTGCGCCGCGCTCCAAAGGCTGTGCAGCCGGCGCCTGCCGCGCCGATGACAGCGATCGATGAAATGGCGGACCTCCTGCAGTTAGAAGAGGAAAATCAGCGGCTGCGCAAGCTTCTGGCTGAAAAACTTCGCGCTGAAAATGCCGATCTGCGCAAACGGCTCAAGCTCGATTGATAAAAGCAGCTGGTCAATCGCCGGCCGCATTTCCATGCTTATCAAGAGATAAAATTTGGCGACGGTGAGCTGTTGCCGGAATGAAGACTTACTGCCTGCTTGCGGGATAAAACGCGAGGTCGGATAGATGGCGTCTCCCTGGAAATTTCTTGCCCGACTGGTCTCACCGGGACGCGAACAAAAGCGAGAAAGCGGCTCGACCGAGAAGGTTTCGCCGGAGGCGTTGCCTAGTTCTGGTCCGACTGAAACGCCTGCCGAGGACAGCCTGAATAGCGATGGTCGGCCGGCAGGCGCGGAGCTACCTCGTCACGGTCAACCCGGTGCAATTTCCCTCAAGCCTGTGCATTCCGAAGAAGCCGAAAGCGATGTCCACGACAAGGTCGACGGCGAAGTTGCCGAAATCGTGGAGGTCGCTGATCCCGCTATATCAGGTGGTACTGGTTTCGACGTCACCGCTGCGAATGATGCCGCTAGGCTCAAGCGAATTGCCGAGTCGCACCGCGCGAGCAAAGGAGCCGCAGCAAGGAAGCGGTGGCGATTGCAGACGATCCCCAATTTATCCAAACTGCAAACGGGATGAGCCTCGATGACGAGATCAGGATGCTCAGGGATCAGCTGGCCAGAAAGCTAACGTTGCAAAACGCGCAGTTGAGAAAAATGCTGGAGCGGTTTGAACGATGAGCGTGACGCGCTGCCTGCCTTTTAAGCTTGTTGCAGGTGTCCTTTCAAGGCGATAGAGGCGGCATCCTATCTTGCGACCTATCCTCACGACCGTTATACTGTTTTTGAAAAACAGTATAACCCTGGAGTCGAGCTATGAAGTCCATCGACCTCATGTATCAGACGATGCTCGCTGAGCTCGGTCAGCGCTCGCTCGACGCCGCTTGGACGGCCGATTTCCCTCCGGAGGGTCGGTTCACCCCGGCAAACATCAAGGGGCGCAAGTACTGGTATTTCGACATCCCGGATGGACATGGTGGTACGAAACGTCGTTACGTCGGTTCCGCTGATGATCCGGTTATCGCACAGCGCGTAGCTGATCATAAGCGGGACAAGGACGATCTACGCGCTCGCAGGCGCTTGGTAAATACCCTGACCCGCGAAGGCGGGATGATCGCCCCTGACGCCATGTCGGGCGATATCGTCGAGGCTCTTGCCGATGGCGGTCTCTTTCGGCTCCGGGGTATTCTCATAGGCACGGTGGCCTTTCAGTGCTATTCAGGACTGCTCGGTGTCCGTCTTCCCATGGCTGCGATCCTGACCGGCGATGCTGACATCGCCCAGGACTATGCCATCAGTCGGGAGGTCGAAGATAGTCTGCCTCCGATCCTTGAGTTGCTGCAGGGCGTCGACGCCAGCTTTCGTCCAGTTCCACATCGATCGGGAGCCGCGGTATCGTCAGCGTTTCAGAATGCCGACGGCTACAGGGTTGAGTTCCTGACGTCGAACCGTGGTTCGGATGACTACATCGATCAGCCGGCGAAGATGCCCGCTCTTGGTGGCGCCAGCGCGGATCCACTGCGCTTTCTCGACTTCCTCATAAGGGAACCCGTCAGGACAATGCTGCTCCACCGAAGCGGTGTTCCGGTCGTCGTCCCTGATCCGTCCCGGTATGCCGTCCACAAGCTAATAGTCGCCAGCCGCCGAAACACGGACGGGCAGGGGCCGGCGAAGCGTGAGAAGGACATCCGACAAGCTGCGCTGCTCTTCGAAGCGCTGCAGCAGACAAGGCGATCTACCGACTTGGCGCTCGTCTACAACGAAGCATGGAGGCGCGGGCCTACATGGCGAGAAGGTATTCGAACCGGGGCGGGAATGCTGCCAGCACAAGATGCCGAGCGGCTCAACACGGTCCTGACCGAGGGCGGAAAAAGAAACGGCGAAGAAATTGAACTTCCGTTTGGAGAATAGGCCGTCTTTCAAGGCTAAGCAGTTGATTTGATTCGAAGTCGTGAAGACAATGAAGATGAATATGGTCCTGCGGGGTCCTGTGCCGAATATCTGCATCGCACGGTCTCAGATCTGGCCCCGGCCAGCGCCGGGCAGGCGAAGCGCTGATCTACATAGCAAGGGGGTCAATCGAGAAGATCGCGGTCGGCGACGTGCTCCTGATACGCAAGGGCGACGTCGTACCGGCCGACGGGGCTCTCGTCAGCGAAGTCGCGACGATCGACCAGGCGGTCCTGACCGGAGAGCCTTTAAGGGTGCGCATCGCGAGGGATGGCAACATTTCAAGTGGCGCTACGAACGAGGGGGACGTGATCGAAATCCGCGTTCTAAGTCGCGCCGAGACAGCACCTATGCCGGAATACCGGAATAGTGAGGCTCGTGGAAGCATCGAGGCGCTCCAAGGCGAAGCTGATGCGACTGGCCGACCGGTTCTCGGTGTGGTTCTTGTTCGCCACGGTAGCGATTGCAGGCGTCTCGGCGTTCATGTCCGGAGACCTGTCAAGGATCGTGGCCGTGCTGGTCGTCGCCACGCCCTGTCCGTTGATCCTGGCCGTACCCGTCGCACTTGCGAAGGAGGGCGTTCTGGTGAAGGGTGCGGGACCTCTCGAGGCACTCGTCCAGGCCACCGTGGCGGTGTTCGACAAGACGGGGACGCTCACCGCGGGACAGCCCGAAGTCGGCCACATCGAGGGATCGGAGCATCCTAACAGGATCCTGCGGCTGGCCGCCTCGCTGGACCAGGCGTCGGGCCATGTGGTCGGACGCGCGCTGGTGGACGAGGCGCATAGACGTGGGTTGGGAGTGAGCCGCCCATCGGAGGTGACCGAGACCGCGGGATCCGGAATCGTCGATGGCGTGCGCGTCGGCGTCGGAGGAGACGCCTAACGGGTCAGGCAGCGCAATGCGTGTCAAGGTAGTGTTTGACGGCACGCCGGCTGGCACGATCACGCTCGAAGACCGGCTTCAATACCTTCCGCCAGTCGGCGGGGCATTGCTTTAGGAGGCCATCGACGTCGCGGTCATTCTAAACGCCCTTCGCGCCCTCTAATGGGCGAGAAGCACTAGTAGCTCGGCCTTGACGAGAAGTTCTCGAGTGACGCCGCCGAGGATGAACTCACGAAGCCGCGAATGGCCAAATCCGCCCGCGACCAGAAGGTCCGCCTTTCGTTCCAGCGCGGCCGATTGGATGGCGCCTGTCGCGGTCTCGCCGCCTGCCTGGATCGATACGTCATCCACGTCGAGTCCCGAATGCTTCAACGAAGAGATCAGGAGGGCGCGGTTCGCCTCGTCGATCTCCTTGTCGTCGGTGATCGAGATGACCTGCACCTTGATCGCGCGTTCGATGAAGACCCGTGCGCTGGAAAGGGCGCGCGCTGCGGTGGCGCTGCCGTCCCAGGCGACGGCGATCGTGTCCACACGAGAGTAGACGCTGGTGGCTGGAAATAGCACGAGCGGACGGCCGCTTCCGAATAGCAGCGTTTCGGAGAGTTGCCGGGAGAGCTCCGAGGCTTCGACGATGGAAAGGTCGTAGCACTTGGCAATTTCAGAAAAGCGTTCATAGACGAACGGTTCCCTGACCTCGAATCCGTGGATTCGCACCTCGAAGCCAGTTTCCGAAATAGCGTCGGCGATGTGTCCCCGCAGCGAAGTCCCGCTGTCCCGGCTATACCGTTCTGCTTGTCCCCGCCATGTCTCGACATCGATAACGGTGGGAAAGGGCGGATGGACCTGGGGGATCCGGACTTGTGGGATACTGGCGACGAGATGGGCGTCATTCTGCCTAGCGAGGCCGATAGCATTGTCGATTATGGCGAAGGAACTCGCGTCGGGATAGGTCGACAACGGGAGATGGAACTGCGGCTTCATGCTTGCCTCCTGAGGTTTAACTTCCGTCATGATGCATGCCGCTGAGAGAGTTCGCATTGCGCTTGGTCAAGGCCGCGGCGCAATGAAGCTCCTATAATCGCGCCTTCATCGAAGCTGGAGGACACGGCCATGACGATCAATCTGACGGAGATCAACCCCGGTGAGTGCTACCGCATCCTGGAGAACGAGCGTTTCGGTCATCTGGCATGCTGCAAGGATGGGCAGCTCTACGTGGCGGCGATCTATTTCGCCTTTTCCAACGGCGTCGCCTATAGCTTCACCATGCCCGGCAAGAAGCTCGACTGGATGCGGGGAACGACAAGGTCTGCCTACACATCGAGCAGCGTTCGAGCGCCGGCGGGTGGACGAGCATCGTCGTCGAAGGCAGGTTCGAGGAATTTCCTGACAGCGAGGCGCGACAAAGCGAACGGCTCCACGCGTGGTCTTCTCCAAAAGTATTCGGACTGGTGGGAAATCGGCTCTATAAAGCCCCAGGAGTTCCCCATGCCCGATGGCTCTCCTCATGTCTTCTACGGCATTGCCGTCACGGCCGTGTCGGGACGCAGTGCAGTCAGAACGGAATGACCGTCGATGCTCGAGCCGAACCCGCATCCCACAATCGGAGCACCACATGCCATATCTACGCGGCCTATATCCAAGCGCCACATCTAATTTCACCTCGCACCCGCGTTTCGCGCGGGCGCTCTGATTCAAGACGAGATCTTTGCCGGTCGGCAACCGTTCCGCCCTTCCGCACCACGTCGAGCGCCATTGGCACGAGCTCGCCGGCCGGCGCGAAGATGATGGCGGCGTCGAGCGGCACCGGCGGCCTTTCACCGGAAAACCCGGTCCAGACGGCGCCAAGATCAAGCGTGAACTTCCGTCCGGCCTCGTTGGTCTGCGGCGGCATCGACATGTCAGACATTCCGAGCATGCCCTATCGTCTGCTCTGGGGCGAGCGGCGGGTCGTCTCGGTGGCGAACCTGACGCGGAGCGACGGGGCGGAATTCTTCTCGATCGGGAAGGCGGCAGGGGTCAGATGCTTCACCAGCGTCTACCCCCTCGAGCATGCGAACGAGGCTCTCGACGATCTGCGCGCAGGCCGTGTCTCTGGAGCCGCCGTGATCGTTCCGTAGCCGATGTTCCCCTTGACAAGGATCAATGCGCTTTGCTTGCGCTACACAAAAGCTTCTTCGTCAAGACGTCCGCCGACAACCGGCGGCGCTTCCGCAAGGAGATCAGAGATGTCGCGTTCGTTGCTCGCCTTGGCGGCGCTCTTCATCGCAGGTGAGAGCCTATTGTCGGCTCCAGCCGTTGCAGACAGCCTGTCGCTCGCGCCGATGCTCCAGCGTGTCGTGCCGAGCGTCGTCAGCATCTCGGTGCAGGGCAGGGAACTCGACGACGCGGATGCAACGCTTGCTGATCCCTTCTACAGAAAGTTCTTCGGACTACCTGACGACGCTGCGCCGGCAGAGCACAGCTTCCAATCGGCCGGATCGGGTGTCGTCATCGACGAGGTCCACGGCTACATCGTCACCAACCAGCATGTCATAGCAAGCGCCTCAAAAATCGAGGTGGCGCTCTCCGACGGCCGACGCTTCCAAGCGAAACTTGTCGGCGCCGATCCCGAGACGGATGTCGCTGTCGTTCAAATTCCACCTGATCATCTTGTTCAAGCCGAGTTTGGAAGCGCGTCCTCGCTTCACGTCGGCGACGTCGTCGTGGCGATCGGGAATCCCTTCGGCCTGGGCCAGACCGCGACGATGGGCATCGTAAGCGCGCTTGGGCGCCGTGCCGTGGGATCGGAGGGGTACGAAGGATTCATTCAGACGGACGCGTCGACCAATCCCGGCAATTCGGGCGGCGCGCTTGTAAGCGAGGACGGCGTCGTGGTCGGGATCAATAGCGCGATCATCGGCCCCGCCGGAGGAAGCATCGGCATCGGTTTTGCGGTCCCAGCCGAGACTGTCGGCATCGTGATGCGGCAGCTCATCCTGACCGGCAAGTTGGTACGCGGCGAGGTGGGAATTTTAACGCAGGACCTGACGCCCGGTCTCGCAAAGGCGTTCGGCGTCGATGAAGGGGCGGGCGCGCTGGTCAGCGAAGTCCTTCCGGGTTCACCGGCGGCAAATGCAGGAATTCAGCCGGGCGACGTCATTCGGATGGTCGACGGAAGGACGGTGCGCGGCGCGTCCGACGTTCGAAGGCTTGTGGGATCGCTACCGTTGCAGTCCAAGCCGTCCTTCCAGATCGACCGCGCGAGCCGAAGGATAGAAGCATTTCCCGTGGTGTCCGACGCACCGGTTGCCGAACCGGCTGCTTCGCGTACCATTCATATCGCCCGCGGCCCTCTCGCCGACGCCGAGATGGCGAACTCTCCCGATGGTCCCGGCGCCCGCGTCGTCGTCGTCGCCGAGGGTTCGGTCGCGGCACAGGCCGGCCTGCAGCCGGACGACGTTATCGTCGCTCTCGACCAGCAGCCGGTGACGGACGTCGGGCAACTCCTCTCAATACTCGTGAAGGAGCATGCCCGTGCTCTCATCACCGTCGTGAGGAACGGCCACCGCCTCTTCGTGGCCGCTGACGTGCAGACCCAGTAGCAGCCCGCAGACCGTGTTCTGTCCGCTGAAATTCCAAGGTCGCTCTCGTGCTTGATGAAGATCAACGACGAAAATCTGCGGCGCTGTCACGATCGGCACGTCGCAAACCTGAAGGAGGTTGTCATGAACGACATTCAACTCAGACAGAACATTCTCGACGAAATGGAATTCGAGCCCAGCATCGACGCGGCTGATATCGGCGTCGCGGTCGATAGCGGGATCGTCACACTGACTGGTCACGTGCGCACCTACGCGGAGAAAGAAGCCGCAGAGCGCGTGGTTAGTCGCGTCAAGGGCGTGCGCGGAATAGCTGCCGATATCGAGGTCCGGATTTTCGGGCCGAAGGAAACAGACGACGACGACATCGCCCGGCGAGCTGTCAAAATGCTCGACTGGAACGTTTCCGTGCCAAAGGATTCGGTGCAGGTGCGGGTCCTCAAAGGGTGGATCACCTTGCGGGGAGAGGTCGAGTGGCAATATCAAAAGAACGCGGCCTACGACGCCGTGCGGGATCTCGCCGGCGTAGTAGGGGTGTCCAACCTAGTGGAGCTGAAGCCGCATATTACGGCGGTGGATGTCAAGAAACGCATCGAGGATGCTTTCCAGCGCGACGCCGCTCTTGAGGCCGATGCAATCAGAATCGACGTCCAAGGCAGAAAGGTAATCCTCTCCGGCAAGGTGAAGACCTGGTCGGAACGGCAGGCGGCGGAGCGCGCTGCATGGTCCGCTCCAGGGATCAGCACTCTCGACGACCGACTGACGGTCGGGTGATCGAATATCGGGATTGGCTAGACATTACTGCTCTGCCCACACTCAGCAGCAAGGGCGCCGCTGAGCGCCCTTCGCATAGAGCCCAATTTCCTTGATCGACTTGCGCGCAGATCTCGTCTTCGGAACGAAATTCCGCACCACCCGTTGCAGAGCCTCCGTCGCGAGCACAAGGCGACCATTGATGTTCTTGGAGAGCGACCTTGGGTGGCGACGTAGGCTGGGATCTTCCGCGAAGAAAGATATGAGTCCCCGCAACGGCAGCGCGATTGAGGTTTGGGTTTGATTTTTCTAAATTGAAATCCTGCTGTCGAGCAGAATCGCTATTAGGCCTCGTGGCGAGCAGCAGCCTGAGACGTGTCGACATCTCCGATGCAGTGTACGGCTTCTTCAGCCAGCCGGCGCCCGCTTCGATCTCCTTGTCCGCGGCATGGGGTTCAGAAAAGCCCGACGTCAGGAGAATTTTCACCCTCGGCCAGCGCTCCCGGACATTCCGGGCCAGTTCGTCGTCGTTCATTCCCGGCATGGCCACATCACTGAACAGGAGCGCTACGTCATGCCCCGCCTCCAGCTCCTTCACCGCGTCGATCCCGTTCGTAGCTTCGATCACGAAGTAGGCAAGCGTCTGCAGGCGGCTGACCGTCACTCGGCGAACTCTCGCGTCGTCCTCGACCACCAGGATAGTTTCCGTGCCCCGAGGCGGGGCTTCCTCAGCCCGCTGCTCGTTCGGATGAGAATCCTTTCCGGCGTCGGCGCGTGGAAGAAAGAGGCGCACCGTCGTCCCTTCGCCAAGTTCGCTGTAGAGCTGCAGGTGCCCTGCGGATTGCTTTGCGAAACCGTAGACCATGCTCAGCCCAAGCCCCGTTCCCGAGCCCGTCGGTTTCGCGGTGAAGAACGGTCGAAAGCCCTCTCCATCACATCGGACGTCATTCCGGTGCCGGTGTCGGTCACGGAAATGAGGACGTAGCTGCCGGGGCGGATCGCCGGGTACATCAGGACATAGTCGGAGTCGATCTTGCAACAGAGCCCTTGCAGGCGGGCACCTCAAAGCAGACAGGAGCTGCGATGGAGGACAAGGCTTCGCAGGTTCTATCGAGCACGAAATACAGCACTGCTACCAAGCAGTTGGCAGGATCCGTGCTCTCACAATCCAACAAAAAGCGCTGATGAACGAACAAGAACTTTCGAACCAGTTTCTGTTGTTTTTCCCGGGCTTCTCGTCAACCAGTCTTATTCCGTTTCCTGCCACCTTAACTCATCATCTTCCGGAAAAGCGGCAGTTGGTTGCGAACATCCAGTGCCTCGGTCGGTGGACTCCGCTGAAGCGCCTATTTGAAGTCACTCTGCCCCAGATACGCTTCAATGCAGCTAGGAATGGGAAGCGATGAGCAAAGTGCGTAGGAGATCAAAGTTTCCCACTCCTTGTGGCCTGCCGAGGTCGGCGATCGATGACAGGCGTAATCGAGAGACACTGGCCCCCGAGACATCAATCCCGCTTGGGGGAGACGTATCTGACAACGTTGGTTGTAAATCCGCTTTTGTTTGCCGATGCACATTCAGTGCCATGGCTGGATCGCATGGTTCAGATACACGCAGATAGACATCGCGACCGATCGCGCGCGTGCCCGGCCTCGCCGAAAAGGTGCCAGATGTGACGGCAGCCTTGCATGCAAAGCTCGACGAGCACCGGGCGTTCGTGCGGGAGCGTGGAGAAGACTTGCCGGAAATCCAGAATTGGCGCTGGGCACGCTCCTCCTAGTGCGACAGAGGACCGGATTGGGTAGCGACTACCACCAGCCATACTGCCGCAGCTACGCCGGCACGCAAGAGAAAGGATTCGAGTGCGAGGTGGCAACCTCGCCTTCGACTTGGGGTGTCCCACGGCAATCGCAGCCTTTGCAGCGTCAGCTACGTGTTTCGAGTCCTGTTCGTTCTGCAAACGATGCGATCTTAAAACGTCCTGGAGAATGATCGCCGGGTCATGCTGCAGCCGTCAACGAGAGGCAGCTAAGGGTGAAGCCCGGTCCCATCGCCGTCAGGACAGTTCTCCTGGGTAGTCCTTGCGCAAGAAGCTTCTCGAGTACGAACAGCGCGGTTGGCGAGGACATGTTCCCATAGTCCGAGAGAACCTCACGTTCCTGGTCGAGGGTTCCCTGGCTTAGTTTAAGCGCCGATTCCAAGGCGGTGATAACCTTTGATCCACCGGGGTGGCACGCAAACCGGTCAACGTCGGCAGGAGCAAGATCTGATCGGGCGAGTATGGACGTTACGCCCTTCAGCACATGAGTTTCGGCGAACGGTGGTATCGCACGATCGAAGATCACGCCCAGACCCTCCGGATCGACGCTCCATCCCATGATGTCTAGCGTGTCGGGCCACGTATGCTGGCCTGCAAGTTCGACCTCGGCCAGACCGGTCTCACTAGCACGCACCACGCAGGCGGCGGCCCCGTCGCCGAAGAGGGCGGTCGCCACGATGTTCGCCTTCGTAAGCTTGTCCATGCGAAATGCCAACGTGCAGGTCTCGACGGCGACCACCAGCACGACTGAGCCTGGCCGGGATGCCGCCAGCCGTGACCCGATTGAAAGCCCAGAGACTCCGCCGGCACAGCCGAGGCCAAACACGGGAACCCGTTCGACATCGTCCCGGAAGCCCAGTTCTCGGCTTACCCTCGCTTCCAGACTAGGTGTCGCAATACCAGTCGAGGAGACGGTTACGATCGTGTCGACATCGCCTGCTGCAATGCCCGCCGACACGAGAGCCTTGCTGGCGGCGGCGACGAACATTGCACCAGCGCCCTCGATATGAGCGAGGTTTCGTTCGGGCCATCCCGACGTCTCGAGATACCACTCGATCGGCCGGACGGCATAGCGGCGCCGAATTCCCGAGGTTTCGAACACCCTTGCCAGCTTTTCGAAATCGCCAAATCGCGATGAGAACGCGGTGTGCGAGGCTCGCGCCGCGTCACGCTGGTCGATGACATGTGGCGGAACGGCGGTGCCGACGGATACCAGCTTGACGGGTTGCTGCATAAGACTCCTTGCGACGGCGCGGGAAGAATTTGGTACGCCGCGCGAGGACGAGACCGAACCGTAACGCCTCGATCCTCAATAAGTTGCAATGCGGGCGAGCCTGACGCCGCACTTCGTCGGAAGGCTTCAGAGACGACGACGCGTGAAGGATGCCTCCCGCGGCTTCGTGTCTGCCTTGATCCACGTCAATGCGCTCAACAAGTTGGCTCCGTAATTGTCCGATCGAAAAGGAGACAGCGCGATGCTTGCTAGAGACATCATGACGACCCCGTGACGACGCTCGACGAGGGACACAACGTCAGGGAAGCCGTCGAGATCGTCAACGCCAGCAAGATCGGCGCGGTGCCCGTCATCGATGGCGAAGGGCGGCTCACCGGCATCGTCACCGGGGAGACCTGCTGCGCCGGGTGGCGTCATCCTGGGCGAGACGGGCGGTACCGCATACGCGCGACCGCGAAGATGCACTGGCGGACTATGTGAAGGCCCGAAGCTGGCGCGTCAAGGACGTGATGTCGACGCCCGTCGTCAGCGCCGCCCCGAGCGCAACCGCGAGCCAGCTCGCAGAACTCCTGCAGGCCCACGACATCAAACACCGAACGGCAGACTCGCCGGCATAATCAGCCGTCACGACTTGATGCGAGCGCTTCTCGATGTTCGACGGCAGTGTACTGCTTCCGGCGACGAGGCCCTAGGGACGGCCGTTCGTGGCCGCCTGGAAACCGAGTTCGAAATAAGGTTCCCCATCGTCAATGCGACCGTCTCCGACGGGGCAGTGACCCTGAGGGGAGAGGTCGAGACGGAGCTGGAATGCTCGGCGGCCAGGGTGGCGGCGGAAAGCATCCGCGGCGTCGGCGGCGTGGTAAACAACATCACCCTGGATACCGCATGGTGAGCTCTCTCAAACTATGAAATCGTCCCTGGAGTTTCCGTCATGTTTGTCAGGGTCATCGCAGACGCCGTCGTGTCGAGGCTTCTCCTCGTCATCCTGATCCTCATGGTGGGGACGGTCGTGAGCGTCCTACTGGTGAGGCCATCCGACGACTCCCGAACCGGGCGCGTCGAGCGCTCTCTCTGACCCGTGAGTGCGCGATGAACATCTGGCCCTCCAGGATTTAATTGTCCGGCCGCGTCCCGCAAATGGCGCGACGGATTCGATGCTCTCCGAACTATTCGGCTTCATCTGGCTGATGGGAAGGCGTCATCAGGCGTTGGTCGCAGGGCTGTCCCTGGCTCTTTTCGTTATCGGCGCGGCGCCTCTCGAACTCCAGCGCCGGATCGTCAATGAGGCGACCGAGCAAGCGTCATACCGGTCTCTTCTCTTTCTCGTCTCCCTCTATCTCGCGGTCGCAGTGTTGAAGGGCGCGATAAATTCACCTCCAACCTCTAAAGAAGCTGGGTGGGCGAAAAAAGCACGCTTTGGCTCGGGGCGCGCGTTCTGCATCGGGCCGAGACGCCGCCATCGGAATCCACGCTCGAGGGGGTTGAGCTGTCGATCGTCTTTGCGGAAGCGGAACCGGTGGGCAGTTTCGTTGGGACCAGCATCTCCGAGCCGCTACTCCAGATCGGCATCCTTGTCACCGTGGGCGGTTATCTGATCTATCTCCAGCCGCTGATGAGGATGGCCGTCGCAGCCACCTTCGCCCCGCAGATTGCGTTCGTCCCGATGTTAGGCTGCTCACCTGGCTTTTGGAGATGCCGCTCATACCCATGGCCTTGACCAAGTCGTCGACAGAACGAGTCGAGATTCCCTGGATATGCGCTTCCTGGATAACGGCCGTCAGAGCTTTCTCTGCCATGCGGCGCGGTTCAAGGAAGCTCGGAAAGTAGCTGCCTT
>NZ_JARFVE010000019.1:0-43560 GCF_029194105.1 Rhizobium mulingense
ACTTCGTCGCCAGCAGCGCCGCCGCCCTCGTTCAGTGAGTGGGCTTATAGAACCAACCCCTTTTCCAAGTCAACAGCGCATTCTGAAAAAAATCATTTTTCTTTCAAATCATTGTTTCAACACGCGAAATTTCGGAACCCGCTGAAAGCCGGTCGTTTTCCGGACTCCGACCTCGAGCGGACGGGTTCGGAGATGTGAATATTCTTCGACTTTTCGTGGAAAGGGCGCCCTTTCGTCTCTCACGCCCCGACATGATCACAATCTGCTGGTCTTAAGGGACACATGATTCACACAGGCAAATGCAGGCAGATTGCTTCCAGTGAGCGATTTGACTTCCATGCTTAAAATATGCACATCTTTCGCCCCAGCCAGGATGGCCAGGAAATGCTCCAAGAGACTTCAAATGTAAGGATGCGGACCCGACTGCCATGATGACGGAGAAAATGATGATCCGCTCGTTGGGCAACGAGCCTCCGCTTCTGGCCGACGGCAGGCGCGCTCCCGACCGTCGCGAGGTTTCCCTGCGCTGGCTCTCGGGCACGTTCCTCACCGGCATTACCTCTTCCGTCCTGATGGGCGTCGCCCTGTTTGCCGCCCTTGATGGCCGCCAACAGCTGGCGATCCCCGCCGAAGCCTATGCGAGTGCTGCCACAGAAGCGCATGAGGATACGACCGTCGTCCGCGGCGGCCGGCTGATCGCGCCCGCCATCGCCGCAAAACCGTCCGACCGGGCGATCATGGAAGTTTCCACCGTCGTCCATGACGGCGAAAAAGAGGTCGTGCGCCGCCAGCCCTTCGCGCATGTGAAGATGACGCTGGCCGCCAACCATGTCGCGACCGAGGACTATCCCGATTTCGATCCCCTGGCGATCTTCTCCGCCGACGAGCCGCAGCCTGCCCCGCAAAGCCGCACCGGGGCGCTTTACGGCTCCGACGTTGAATCCGAAGTCAGCCTGAAAACCATCGCCTTCCCGACCGGCAAAACCGGTATGAAGATGGCCTCCGGCCTGTCACTCGAGGAGGTCGAAGAAAATGTGCGCTCCAACGGTTCCGTGCTGACCGACGGCAATACGCAGCTCGCAGCGCTTTATTACGTCGATCCGCGTCGTTTCTCCAACGAGGATGCCGATGTCGATTTGACTGCGGGTCTCTCCGCCCGCGTTCTCGAGCAGAACATGACCGTCTCCGCACCGGAATCGATCACGCCGCAGACCGAAGAATTCGCAGACGACATCCTGCCGGTGCGCGTCGACGCACCCATCGCCAAGGCGCTGACAGATTCCGGCTATCCGCAGCAATATGCCGATGGCATTGCCGGCATCATCGCCCAGCAGTTGGGAGCCAGCGACCTCGAAAAAGGCGACGTGCTGCGGATCGGCATCATCCAGAAGGGCGAACAGGCAAAGATCATCCGGGCCAGCGTCTATCGCGGAACGCGCCATCTGGTCACCGTGGCTCTCGACGACAAGGGCAAATATGTGCCAGGGAGCGAGCCGCCGATGCTGGACGCCATCGCCACAGCTTTTGATGACAATTCCTTCGCCCCGCCGCCCGGCCAGAACCTGCCACGCGTTTATGACGGCATCTTTCGCGCTGCCCTTTCCTACGGCATGACCAAGGATATGACCGCGCTGATCATCAAGCTGCTCGCCAGCAATGTCGATTTCCAGGCGCAGCTGAGACCGACGGATACGCTCGAGGCCTTCTTCTCCGTCGCCGACAGTGCCGGCCAGGCAACCGAGGATTCCGAACTGCTATACGTCAACGCCCGTTTCGGCGATACGCAGACGCGCTTCTACCGCTTCCAGGATCCCGAGGACGGCACGGTCGATTATTTCGACGAGAACGGCAAGAGCATCCGCCAGTTCCTGCTGCGCAACCCGGTTCCGAACGGCATCTTCAAATCCGGCTTCGGCATGCGCCGGCACCCAATCCTCGGTTTTGCCCGCATGCATACCGGCGTCGATTGGGCGGCCCCCCGCGGCACGGCGATCATCGCTGCCGGCAACGGCACGGTCGAGAAAGCCGGGTGGGATTCCGGTGGCTATGGAAACCAGACGATCATTCGCCATGCGAACGGTTACGAATCCTCCTACAATCACCAAAGCGCCATCGCCAAGGGCGTCGTGCCCGGCGCCAAGATCCGCCAGGGCCAAGTGATCGGCTGGGTCGGCACGACGGGCGAATCCACCGGACCGCATCTGCATTACGAGCTGATCGTCAACGGCACCAAGGTCGACCCCCTGCGCATTCGCCTGCCGGGCGGCAAATCCTTGCAGGGCGAGGCATTGGCAAAATTCGAGGATGAGCGCAAGCGCATCGATACCCTGCTGAACAACCAGACACCGGATCAGGTGGCGAGCAAGTAATCGTCGCCACAGCCGGCAGGCTGATGAACTGCTGGGGCGTCTCGGCCCAAAAAATGGCGGCCGAGGCCGCCATTTCTCATTCAACCGACGGCTCGCCCTATGCCGCTTCGCTGACCGACTGCCGGGTCCGGAACTGCAGCCGGTCCGAACCGCTTGTCACCTTCACCGTCGATCCATCCGGCACCTGGCCGGACAGAATCTGCTCGGCGAGTGGATCCTGCACGAATTTCTGGATTACCCGCTTCAGCGGCCTTGCGCCGTAGACCGGATCATACCCTTTATTCGCCAGCCAGTGGCGGGCGTCCTCATCGAGATCGATGACGATCTTGCGCTCCGACAGCAGAGCCACCAGCCGCTTCAGCTGGATATCGACGATCGCGCCCATCTCCTCGCGCTTCAGGCGGTGGAAGAGGATGATCTCGTCGATGCGGTTCAGGAATTCCGGCCGGAAATGCCCGCGCACGACCTCCATCACCTGTTCGCGAACCGTATCGCTGTCGTCGCCGTCCCTGAGCTGCGTCAGATATTCGGCGCCGAGGTTCGAGGTCATGATGATCATCGTGTTGCGGAAATCCACCGTCCGGCCCTGGCCGTCGGTGAGACGTCCATCGTCCAGTACCTGCAGAAGGATGTTGAAGACGTCCGGATGCGCCTTCTCGATCTCGTCGAACAGCACGACCTGATAAGGCCTGCGGCGCACGGCTTCCGTCAGCGCTCCGCCTTCGTCATAACCGACATAGCCGGGAGGGGCGCCGATCAGCCGGGCAACGGAGTGCTTCTCCATATATTCCGACATGTCCATGCGAACCATCGCCGTTTCGTCGTCGAACAGGAAGCGGGCGAGCGCCTTGGTGAGCTCCGTCTTGCCGACGCCGGTCGGGCCGAGGAAGATGAACGAGCCGATCGGCCGGTTCGGATCCTGCAGACCGGCGCGGGCGCGGCGGACCGCTCGCGACACGGCCTGAACAGCATCGCCCTGACCGATCACCGATTTCCCGAGCTCGTCTTCCATCCGAAGCAGCTTGTCGCGTTCGCCCTCCAGCATCTTGTCGACCGGGATGCCGGTCCAGCGGGAAACGACATGGGCGATGTTGTCGGGGATCACCACCTCCTGGACCATCGCGCCGCGCTCGCCATCCTGCTTCTCGGCTTCGACGAGCTGCTTTTCGAGATCCGGAATGACGCCATAGGTCAGCTCGCCGGCGCGCTGGAACTCACCCTTGCGCTGGGCGATCGCCAGTTCGTTGCGGGCATCGTCGAGCTGCTTCTTGAGATCGGCGGCAAGGCCGAGCTTCTGCTTTTCCGCCTGCCAGCGGGCCGTCAGCGCATCGGCCTCCTCTTCAAGCGTGGTCAGTTCGGCCTCCAGCCGCTTCAGCCGATCAGCGGAGGCGACGTCGGTTTCCTTCTTCAACGCCTCGCGTTCGATCTTCAGCTGGATGATGCGGCGGTCGAGCTCGTCGAGCTCCTCCGGCTTGGAATCCACCTGCATGCGCAACCGCGCTGCCGCCTCATCCATTAGATCGATCGCCTTGTCGGGCAGGAAACGGTCGGTGATGTAACGGTTGGACAGTGTCGCGGCGGCGACAAGCGCCGCATCGGCGATGCGCACCTTGTGATGCTGCTCGTATTTCTCCTTGAGGCCGCGCAGGATCGAGATCGTGTCTTCGACCGTCG
Source organism: Rhizobium mulingense (assembly GCF_029194105.1). Classification (NCBI taxonomy): domain Bacteria; kingdom Pseudomonadati; phylum Pseudomonadota; class Alphaproteobacteria; order Hyphomicrobiales; family Rhizobiaceae; genus Rhizobium; species Rhizobium mulingense. The sequence goes on from NZ_JARFVE010000019.1 coordinate 4,044, forward strand.
GCTCGTCGACGACGACGGGCTGGAAGCGACGGGCAAGCGCCGGATCCTTTTCGACATGCTTGCGATATTCGTCGAGCGTGGTCGCGCCGACGCAATGCAGCTCGCCGCGGGCAAGAGCAGGCTTCAGCAGGTTGGAGGCATCCATCGCCCCATCGGCCTTGCCGGCGCCGACCAGCGTGTGCATCTCGTCGATGAACAGGATGATCTCGCCGTTTTCCGCCTGCACTTCGTTGAGCACGGCCTTCAGCCGCTCTTCGAATTCGCCGCGATATTTCGCGCCGGCAATCAGCGCGCCCATGTCGAGCGCCATCAGCTTCTTGTCCTTGAGCGATTCCGGCACGTCGCCGTTGACGATACGCAGCGCCAGCCCTTCGACGATCGCCGTCTTACCGACGCCTGGCTCGCCGATCAGCACCGGGTTGTTCTTGGTGCGGCGGGACAGGACCTGGATGGTGCGGCGAATCTCATCGTCGCGCCCGATCACCGGATCGAGCTTGCCTTCGCGAGCTTCGCCGGTCAGATCACGCGCGAATTTCTTCAGAGAATCGAAGCCCTGCTCGGCGTTGGAGGAATCGGCCGTCCGACCCTTGCGGATATCGTTGATGACCTGGTTGAGGCCCTGAGCCGTGACGCCGGCATTCTTCAGTGTCGAAAAGGTCGACGCCGAGGATTCGATTGCCAGCGCCTGCAGCAGGCGCTCAACGGTGACGAAGCTGTCGCCGGCCTTCTTCGCCGCCTCTTCGGCGGTCGAAAGCACCTTGGCCAGCGGCTGCGCCAGATAGATGTTGCCGTTGCCGCCTGAGATCTTCGGCAATTTGGCAAGGGCCGCGTCATTGGCAAGCCGGGCAGCCTTGGGATCGCCGCCAGCGCGCTCGATCAGCGACGCCGCCATCCCCTGATCGTCATCGAGCAGGACTTTCAGCACGTGCTCAGGCGAAAATTGCTGATGACCCTGCGCTAGCGCATAGGTCTGCGCCGACTGGATGAAGCCGCGCACCCGCTCCGAATATTTCTCGATATTCATATTCCACCTCCATGGATCGCCCTGCCCTTACGAGGCGCAAACCGATGATTGAGATCGGCCCCCTGAAAAGGCAGGCCGCGCTTGCCCGTCTCTCGATTTGGGCGAAGCAGTTCGAGGAGAATATGGTAGCCTTTTCCAGGAGTTTAAAGAGCCCGTAAAATGAAAATCCCCGGCACAGGGCCGGGGATTTTCAAGCAAATCCGGGCAGATGGTATGAACGTCCCGCCTTTTCCCGAAGGAAAGGCGAAATCCTTCACTCCGATGTGGCGTCCGCCAGAACAGGCGCCTCGGCGGAAGCGCCCTCGCCTTCCGGGGCTGCGTCGCCTTCTGCGCCACGACGCGGGCGACGGGGACGATTGCCGGCGCTGCGGCGGCGCGGCTGGCGTTCGCGCGGCTGGCCGGCGGAACCTTCCTCGTCCATGGCGACCTCGGCAGGAATGCCTTCGATCTCCGGCTGCGGACCGGTTCCATCGATGACCTCGGGCTGAGGTGCCGGAGCGGGAGCCGGCTGCGGCTGTGCCTGCGGCTGGTGCTGCCTGCTCTGCGGCGGCTGAACGATAACGGCATCATCGCCGTCATTGTCGTTGTTATCAATATCGTCGCCGTCGCGATCCGCCGCGTCGCGGTCATTGTAGTCGCCGCGGTCGTCGCGCTGGAAACGCTCCTGCATCTGCGCCTGGGCGCTGGCGATGATCCGATTGTAATGTTCGGCGTGCTGAAGATAGTTCTCGGCCATCACGCGGTCGCCGGAGCTCTGGGCGTCACGGGCAAGTTGCGCATATTTCTCGGCAATATGCTGGGCAGTGCCGCGAATTTTCACGTCGGGGCCGGAGCTGTCATAGGTCCGGGTCAGCGGATTGCCGCCCTTGCGGTTAAAATTGTTGTTGTTGTTATTTCCGCCGCCGCCATTGTTATTATTGTTACCACGCCCTCGACCGCGCTTGTTTTGCTGTCCTGGCCTCATAGATCGTTCCCTGAATTCTCTGTTTGTGATGGATACATGGCACCAACCGCCATGACCGGAAAACCGGGTCAGGACCTTTGTGCCGCGAGCATACTGCGCCTCTGCGCCGACCTGCCGCTTGGTTCTCAAGTCAGTTTGACTGATTCACGCGTTGGGTCGTGTTCAACCGTTGAAACTCTCGTTTAAAAGAGCGGACCCCCGAGGCAAACCAAGTACCGAACGAATCTCGTTCATTCCTCTCTGCCCAACACGTGTCCGCAACCTATATTGCTTCCCGGGGAAATCCAAGCCTTTTCTTCGCAATAACAATAATGTCCCGTTCAATGCCGCCATAATCGCCTTTTAGGCGAGCGCGAACATGAGCGCCCTGTCGTTCTGACCATAATCTTTCACGGATTTGAGGCAGTTGAAGCCCTTCGCTTCGAAGATCGCCGTCACATCGTTTCGCTGATCGTAGCCGATTTCCAGTGCGAGAACCCCATCGGGCCTCATGAACCTTGCCGCATCCTTGGCTATGGCTCTGTAGGCGTCAAGCCCATCCGGGCCGCCATCCAGAGCCGCAACCGGATCAAATTTCGTCACTTCGGGAGCAAGATCGTGAATGACATTGGAGGCAATATAGGGCGGATTTGAGACAATCGCGTGAAATGAGCCCTGGATCTTCTCGAACCATTTCGACCGTACAGCCTGAAAGCGATCCTGCAACCCGTTTCTTTCTGCGTTTGATCTTGCCGTTCCGAGGGCATCCGCCGATATGTCGCTGCCGATGCCTGACGCCTCGAGACACTCGCTCAACAGCGCAAGGCATATCGCCCCGGTCCCTGTTCCGATGTCAAGAATATGGAGACGCCCGTGGACCTTTGCAAGGTCCTTGAGATAGGGAAGCACCGTATCGACCAGAATTTCCGTATCCGGCCGCGGCTCCAGGGTTTCCGCCGATAGCTGGAGCGCCAGGCCGTAAAATTCCCGTTCGCCAAGAATGCGATGCACCGGCTCATGGCCGAGTCGCCGCTCCAGCGCCTTGGAAATCATCGCGATCTGATCAGCAGAAAGCTTCTCGGCCGATCGCGTCAACAGTTCGGTCGATGACTGTTTCAGAAGGCCCGCGACAAGCAGACGCGCATCGGTTGCCGGATCGGCGATGCCTGCCTCCGTGAAGCGACGGCGCGCTTCGGCAAGCATATCGGCGACCGTCTGGCTCATAGCTGCTCGCCGAGCTGCGCAAGCTGGCTTGCCTGATAGTCGGCCATCAACGCATCGACGACCTCCTCGATCTCCCCCTCCATCATCCGGTCGAGCTTATAGAGCGTCAGATTGATGCGATGGTCCGTCACGCGTCCCTGCGGGAAGTTATAGGTGCGGATGCGTTCCGAGCGATCGCCGGAGCCGACCTGGCTCTTGCGGTCGGCCGAGCGTTCGCTGTCGGCCCGCTGCCGCTCGGCATCGTAGAGCCTGGAACGCAGAACCTGCATCGCTTTGGCGCGGTTCTGATGCTGCGATTTTTCCGAGCTGGTGACGACGATGCCGCTCGGCAGGTGCGTGATGCGCACCGCCGAGTCAGTCGTATTAACGTGCTGGCCGCCGGCACCGGAGGAACGCATCGTGTCGATGCGGATATCTTCCGGTCGGATTTCGATGTCGATCTCCTCTGCCTCCGGCAGCACCGCCACCGTCGCGGCCGAGGTATGGATGCGCCCGCCCGCCTCGGTTTCCGGCACACGCTGCACGCGGTGTACGCCGGATTCGAATTTCAGCTTGGCAAAGACGCCTCGCCCGGTGATCGTCGCAATGATTTCCTTGTAGCCGCCGGCTTCACCCTCACTTGCAGAGAGCACCTCCACCTTCCAGCCCTTTTCGGCGGCGAAACGCTCATACATGCGGAAGAGATCGCCAGCAAAAAGGGCAGCTTCCGAGCCGCCGGTACCGGCGCGGATTTCCAGGATCGCGCTCTTTTCATCCGCCGCATCCTTCGGCAGAAGCAGGATCTGCATTTCCTGCTCCAGCACCTCGATCCGCGCTCTCACTTCGGGCAATTCGAGTTCGGCTAGATCGCGCATCTCGCGATCGACCGATTTGTCCTCGAGCAGCGTTTCGAGATCGGCAAGCTCAGCGACCGCCTTCTCGTAGGCGCGGATCTTCGTGACGACAGGCTGCAGCTCGGAATATTCGGATGCGAGCTTCACATACACATCGGCGGCCGGGCCGGTCGACATGCGCGCCTCGATCTCGCCGAAGCGGCGTTCCAGCTCGCGCATCTTTTCAACGGGAAGCTTCGCCACCCTTCACTCCGATTCTTCTTATATTTCTCTAAAGGGGAATATTGTGGCTCTCGGCGAAGCGGGCAAGCACCTCGCGCATCGTCACCGTGCTGCGATGATCGTCCAGCACTTCGTCCATCACCTTTGCCAACGCTTCGACATCAAGCCCGAGCAGCATTGCTTTCACCGGCCCGATCGAGGCCGGTGACATCGAAATCGCGCGGAATCCGATGCCGAGCAGCGCCATTGCCGAGAGCGGCTTGCCGGCAAGTTCGCCGCAAAGCGTCACCGGCGTCTTGTTCCGGTCCGCCCCACGCACGATGTCGCGCAGGATCCGCAAGAACGGCTTGCCCAGCGGATCGAAGCGGTCCGACACACGCGCATTGCCGCGGTCGACGGCCATCGAGAACTGGAAGAGATCGTTCGAACCGACCGAAACGAAATCGACCGCCTCCATCAGCTCGTCGAGCTGCCAGAGCAGCGCCGGCACCTCCAGCATCGCACCGAATTGCAGCTTGCGCGGCAGCCCGTGGCCGAAGCGCGAGAGATGCTGCACTTCCTTCTGCAGGAGCTCGCGGACCATCCTCAGCTCGGAAACCTCGGTCACCATCGGCACCATCAGCTTCAGCTCGGTATCGGCCGACGCTTTCAGCAGGGCGCGCAGCTGAGTGCGCAACAGTCCCGGCCGGTCGAGCGACAGCCGGATGGCGCGCCAGCCGAGTGCGGGGTTTTCCTCCTCGTGGCCGCGGAAATAGGGCACCACCTTGTCGCCACCGATATCGAGCGTGCGGAAGGTGACGACGCGGCCGGCCGCCTGTTTGATCACATTGCGGTAGAACTGCTCCTGCTCGTCCGCCTTCGGCATGGTGGAGGCGATCATGAATTGCAGCTCGGTGCGGAAGAGACCGATGCCCTCTGCACCCGATTCCGACAGCTGCGGCAGATCGACCAGCAGGCCGGCATTCATCATCAGCGAGATCCGCTGGCCGTCTTTGGTGACCGGCTCGATGGCGCGCAGTGCCCGGAACTGCTCCTGCCGTCTGGCGCGGAAGCGGACCTTTTCCTCGTAGGAACGGCGATGATCGGCCATTGGCCGCAGGTGCACATGCCCCTCATCGGCGTCGATGATCACGGCATCGCCGTTCTCGGCGAGCGCCACGACACCCGCCGCCTGGCCGATAACAGGAATGCCCATGGCACGCGCGACGATCACCACATGGCTCGTCACCGCCCCTTCCTCCAGCACTAGCCCGCGGACATTGGCGCGCGGATAATCGAGCAGTTCCGCCGCCCCCATGGCACGCGCCAGGATGACCGCGTCGTTGGGGAAACCTTCCGCGGTCGTCCGACCGGTATAACCGGTCAACTGCCGAAGCAGACGGTTCGCCAGATCCTCGAAATCATGCATGCGTTCGCGCAGATAGGGGTCGGTCAACCGCATCATCCGCGCCTTGGTGTCGCTCTGCACCTTCTCGACCGCCGCTTCCGCCGTCAGGCCGTTGCGGATCGCCTCCTCGAGCTTGCGCACCCAGCCCTGGTCATGCGCGAACATCCGGTAGGTTTCGAGCACCTCACGATGCTCGCCCTCCATCGACACGTCGCGACGCGACAGCATGTCGTCGATTGAGATCCTGAGCGACCCCATGGCTTCAGCCAGCCGCCGGATTTCCTTCTCGGCATCCTCGTTGAGCAGGTTGGTAACGACGATGCGCGGCTCGTGCAGCACGACGTAGCCGAGGCCGATGCCGTCATTATACGTGTCGCCGTCGACGGTCACCGAGCGCGTCAGGTCGAGTTCAAGGCCCGGCTTGGTGATCTTCTTCAGTTCGCCGGTTGCGATCATCTCGGCAAGCACCATTGCCGTCGTCTCGAGCGCTTCCACCTCTTCCTCGCGATAGGTGCGGCTCGCCTTGTTCTGCACGACGAGAACGCCGAGCGAGCGCCCGGTCCTCAAGATCGGCACGCCGAGGAAGGAATGGTAGATCTCTTCACCCGTCTCCGGCAGGTAGCGGAACGCCGGATGCGACTGCGCGTCGGAAAGGTTGAGCGGCTGCGCTGAAGCCGCGATCGTGCCGACGAGGCCCTGCCCCATCTTCAGCTGTGCCAGGTGCACGGCCTCGCGGTTGAGGCCTTCGGTGGCGTAGAGTTCAAGCACACCGTCGGCGCGCAGCACATAGACGGAGCAGACTTCCGCCACCATGTTGCTGGCAATCTGGCGGACGATCCGGTCAAGACGATCCTGCGGCTCCAGCGGCTCTGCCATCAACTCGCGCAGCCGCCTGAGCAGCACGCGCGGACCGCCGGAAAGGTCTCTCATGACGTCTCAAGCTCCCGAAACAACGCACTCTGTCCCGGCCGGCCTGCCGTCGTCTCCTCAACCTGAAGGAGCAGGCCACCCGCTGGGAATCAATTCTTATCCAGACCGTAGCAGGAATGCAAAGTCCTGACAGCGAGTTCTGCATAGGGACCGTCGATCAGGATGGAAATCTTGATCTCGGAGGTGGTGATCGCCTTGATGTTGATGCCTTTTTCGGCAAGTGCACGAAATGCGGTAGCAGCAACGCCGGCATGGCTGCGCATGCCGATGCCGATGACCGAGACTTTCACCAGTCCCGATTCGTTCTGCACGACGTCATAGCCGATCTTCTCCTTATGGTCGCCGAGCACCTTGATCGCTTTCTCGACGTCGCCAGACGGCACGGTGAAGGTCATATCGGTCTTCGATCCGTCCTCGGAAATATTCTGGACGATCATGTCGACATTGATATGGGATTCGGCAAGCGGCCCGAAGATCGCGGCGGAGACGCCCGGCCGGTCGGCAAGACGGCGAAGCGAGATCTGAGCCTCATCCTTGGCATAGGCGATGCCGGTGACTACTTCCTGTTCCACGATTTCATCCTCGTCACAAATCAGCGTTCCGGGCGGGTTCAACAGATCGCCCATGCCCGGAGCATCGGGATCTTCGAAAGACGAGCGCACGAAGGTACGCACCTTGTGCACCATGGCGAGCTCGACCGAGCGCACCTGCAGCACCTTGGCGCCGAGCGAAGCCATCTCGAGCATTTCTTCGAAAGCGATCTTCTTCAGCCTTCGCGCCTGCGGCACGATGCGCGGATCGGTCGTGTAAACGCCGTCGACATCGGTATAGATATCGCAGCGATCCGCTTTGACAGCGGCCGCGATGGCGACGGCCGACGTATCCGATCCGCCGCGTCCGAGCGTGGCGAGGCGGTTGTCCGGTCCCAGCCCCTGGAAGCCGGCGATGACGGCGACCTGCCCCTCGCCCATGCGCTTGATGATGTCGGAGCCGTCGATCTCCAGGATGCGCGCCGCGCCATGGGCATTGTCCGTGCGGATCGGGATCTGCCACCCCTGCCAGGATCGCGCATTGATATCCATCGCTTGTAATGCGATCGCCAGCAGCCCCGAGGTCACCTGCTCGCCGGAGGCGACGACCGCATCATATTCGCGCGCATCGTAAAACGGAGAGTTGGCGCCGATCACCTTCGGCATGCCCTGCACCCAGCCAACCAGCTCGTTGGTCTTGCCGGACATGGCCGAAACGACCACCGCCACCTCGTGGCCGGCATCGACTTCACGTTTCACATGGCGGGCAACGTTCTTGATGCGGTCCAGGTCAGCGACGGACGTGCCGCCGAATTTCATTACGATGCGTGCCATATGCCTCTACCACGACTGGCGCCGGAAAACGGAAACCCGAACCCGGCATCACGAAAGCTCTGGGGCGGACCGCTCGGCGAAAGAGCCGAGTTACAATTTCTGGAACCGCTCTAAAAGCCCAGGCCTGTAAGGCCCCAAGTTGCGGCGTCTCTTAGCGAGTTTGGCGGGGGGAGGCAAGCGCGCGCGATAAAAGCAATTGCCGGGCGGTTCCACGCCTGTCGGTCTCCTGCTTCGCGCCCCTTGACTTATGCCTGTGATCATCCGACTTCACATCTGACGAACGAAGGAGTGGACGATGACGGAAGGCGCCAGAAGCACGATCGACCAGGGCGAAGTGGACCGCTTCTCGGCGATGGCGGCGGAATGGTGGAGCCCGACCGGCAAGTTCAAACCGCTGCACAAATTCAATCCCGTCCGCCTCGCCTATATCAGAGACAAGGCCTGCGAGAATTTCGGCCGCGATCCGAAAAGCCCTCGCCCGCTCGAGGGTCTGCGCGTCCTCGATATCGGCTGCGGCGGCGGCCTTTTGTCGGAACCGGTCGCCCGCATGGGTGCCACCGTCACCGGCGCGGACCCTTCCGAGAAAAATATCGGCATCGCCTCGACCCATGCGAAAGCGTCCGGCGTTCCGGTCGACTACCGCGCCGTCACCGCCGAGGAGCTCGCCGAGGCCGGTGAGACCTTCGATATCGTGCTGAACATGGAAGTGGTCGAACACGTCGCCGACGTCGAGTTCTTCATGACGACCTGCGCAAAAATGGTCCGCCCCGGCGGCCTGATCTTCGTTGCCACCATCAACCGCACGATGAAGGCGGCAGCGCTTGCCATCTTCGCCGCCGAGAACATCCTGCGCTGGCTGCCGCGCGGCACCCACCAGTATGAAAAGCTGGTGCGTCCGGAAGAGCTGGAGAAACCGCTTGCCGCAAGCGGCCTCGAAATCACCGACCGCACCGGCGTCTTCTTCAATCTGCTGTCGAACCAGTGGAATCTGTCGAGAGATATGGACGTGAACTATATGCTCCTGGCAAAACGGCCGGCTTGATGCGGCATTCAAGCCGGCTACGTTTCGTCATTGGGCCAATGCGCCGGCTGAATTTCAGTGTACATCCTCCGGCAGAACCGGAATAGCAGCGATCTCGATGCCTTCTTCCACCAGCGCCTGCGCTTCGTCCAACGTCGCCTGGCCGATGATGCCGCGGGCATCGGCCTCGCCATAATGGATCTTGCGGGCCTCCTCGGGAAACTTCGTGCCGACATCCTCGGAATTGGCTTTGACAGCGGCGACGGCCTCTTTCAGTTTTTGCAGGGCCTCCTGCCGCATCGCGTCCATCGCCAGGGTCTGCCTCTCTTCCTTCTTGCGCGCCGTCGAAACGGAAGGCGCCATCAGAAGCTTGGAGACGGCGGCGGAATGGCAGACCGGGCAGGTCAGGAAACCGGTCGCGACCTGACGGTCGAAGTCGGCGCTTTCCGAAAACCAGCCTTCGAATTCATGGGCATTGTCGCAGGTGAGAGAATAGCGGATCAAGCGGCGACGCCTCCTTCGACTGCCCCCGCAATCTTTTCGACCGAGAATTCCCGGCCGTTCCTCAGGTTCGGGATCTTGTCATGCGCAGCCTTGACCGCGCCGGGATCGATCTCGGCGAGGATGACGGCCTCGCCGATGGCACCGGCCGAGGCCAGCACCGTGCCCCAGGGGTCGATGATCATCGAGTGGCCGAAAGTCTCGCGCCCATCCTCGTGCCGGCCGGCCTGCGCCGCGGCGATGACGAAGACACCATTCTCGATTGCGCGGGCGCGCAGAAGGATCTCCCAATGCGCTTCGCCCGTCTGCCGGGTGAAGGCGGCGGGAACCGTCATCACTTCGGCGCCGGCAATCGCCTGGGCACGGAAAAGGGCGGGAAAGCGCACGTCATAGCAGATCGCAAAACCCATTTCGGCAAAGGGCAGCGACAGGACACGCGCCTCCGAACCGGCCTTATAGGCCGCACTTTCACGCCAGCTCTCTCCATTGTCGAGATCGACATCAAACATGTGGATCTTGTCGTAGCGATTGAGGATCCTGCCGTCCGGACCGAACAGGAAACCGCGATTGGCGAGCTTGCCGTCGGAAAGCGCGATCGCCGTCGAGCCGACATGCATGTAGATGCCAAATTCCCGAGCAAGCTCGGAGCCGGTCTTGACGATAATGTCATGCGTCTCGTCGGCGAGCACGGCAAGCGCCGCGGCGCGGTCGCGCTGCAGCATGCCGGTCATCTCGGGCGTCTGCACATAGGTCGCGCCCTGGGCGGCAGCCTCGCGCACCAGTCGCGCCATGGCGGCGGCATTCTTGACCGGATCGACCCCGGAGCACATCTGGATGGCGGCAGCCTTGAAACTCATCGGTTCCTCCTCAGGCCGCCAGCATCGGATCGAGCTTGCCGGCTCGGTCGAGCGCAAAGAGATCGTCGCAGCCGCCGACATGTTCGGCGCCGATGAAGATCTGCGGGAAGGTGGTCCGCCCGTTCGACTTGCCGATCATCTCCTGACGAAGGTCCGGGGAATAGGTCGCATCGTGCTCGACGTAGTCGACGCCCTTTTCTTCAAGAAGGGACTTGGCGCGGCTGCAATAGCCGCAGAACTGTCGTGTATAGATCGTGACGGGTACCATAATATCTCCAGACGGATGCCGGGTATGTCTGTCATATAGGCTCGGAGAGAGCCCTTGCAAAGGTCAAAACCGTGATCTCGGCCGCACCCGCCTTGCGCAGCGTCCGGCTTGCGGCGGCAACCGTCGCCCCTGTCGTGTAGACGTCGTCGATAAGGACGACGCGCTTGCCGAAAATGTCGTTTTCGCGCCCCTTCGTAATCGCGAAAGCGCCTCTGACATTGTCCTCGCGTGCCTTGGCGCCGAGGCCAACCTGCTGGCTGGTGCGCTTGACGCGCACAAGGGTGGCGGCAAGCAGCGGTTTTCCCGAAAGCCTTGCCATATGGCGGGCAAGCTCGGCAGCCTGATTGAACTTGCGGGTCAGCATGCGGGTGCGGTGCAGCGGCACCGGAATCAGCGCATCGCAGCTTTCGACCGTCCCGTCAGAGGCGCGCAGCATCCAGCCGGCCATCATCGGCGCCAGATCGGTGCGATCCCGATATTTGAGCCCGTGCACGAGGTCGCGAACCGCATGGTCGTGGGTCGCCGCCGACCGCAGCCGGTCGAAAGGCGGCGGATTGGCGATCGCCTCGGCGCTGAGGATGCCGGCGCCGAGATCGTGCGAGAACGGAATGCCGAGGACCTCGCAATAGGGCCGTTCGATGAAGCGGATGCCGGCCCAGCATTTCGCGCACAGTCCGCGATGGCCACCGGTCGAAATACCGCAGACAGAACAGGCGGGCGGATAAAGAAAGTCGGCGAGCGCCGAAAACGGCCGCAAGAGCTGCGTCCGCAAAAACTCCGCCGGTCTCTCGAAATCGATTGGTCCCATGCCGACGAGACTAGCCTGTTCTCATCCAAAGGAAAATCGCCTTGCTGCTTCAGCGGGGCGGGACTATGGACATCGCCATGGAAACGATCTTCGACAGAGACCTGATCGCCGCACATCGCCATCGCGCGCTTGTCAACAACGACCCGAAAGCCGCCTTTCTGCTGGACATCGCGGCAGAGGAAATGGCCGAGAGGCTTGATGTCGTCGAGCGGCGTTTTGAAACCGCCGTCGAATTGCACGGCACGACAGGTGCCGCGGCCCGCGCGGCAATGGCGACGGGCAAGATCAGCACAATGATCCGCATCGAGAGCGAGAAGGCCTATGCGGCCCCAGGCGATACCCTGATCGAAGCGCCTTTCGAAGACGTCCCGCTCGAGCCGCAATCGACCAATCTCGTCCTTGCGCCGCTCAGCCTGCATTTGACCAACGACACACCGGGTGTTTTCATCCAGATCCGGCGTGCTTTGAAGCCGGACGGCCTGTTCCTGGCAGCCATTCCCGGCGCCGGCACGCTGCAGGAACTGCGCGACGCCCTCTTGACCGCTGAGGTCGAAATGACCGGCGGCGCCAGCCCGCGCGTCATTCCCTTCGCCGATGTGCGCGATGTCGGCAGTCTCATGCAGCGCGCCGGCTTCACCCTGCCGGTGATCGACGCTGAGACCTATACGGTACGATATGATTCTCTCTTTCCGCTGATGCGCGATCTCCGAGCCATGGGCATGAGCAATCCGCTCGCAGCCCGCGACCGCATGCCCCTGACCCGCGCCTTCTTCCTGCGTGCGGCAGAGATTTATGCCGATCGCTATTCCGACCCGGACGGACGCATTCGCGCGACCTTTTCAATCATCTATGTCTCCGGATGGGCGGCTCACGAGAGCCAGCAGAAGCCGCTCCAGCCAGGTTCGGCCAAGGTACGCCTTGCCGATGCGCTGAAAGTGGACGAGCACAAGCTCAGGCAATAGTGAATGATATCGAAAAGTGTCAGCGGCTAGTGCAGCTCGTCATGCTGCAGCCCGTCAAAAACAGTCGGCCGCCAGTTCAATTGACGGTGATATTGTTGCTGACAACGCTGAAGACGTTCTGCAGGCTGCCGGTAAAGATGCCGAGACCCGAGACAAGCGCTGTGCAGATGACGGCGGCGATCAGGCCGTATTCGACCGCCGTTGCACCTGTGCCGTCCGCAAGAAATGCTTTCAAAAGACGCATTACCAACTCTCTGAATTGACTGCAATGACCAGTTGCAAGCCATCAGGCGATGGCCGGCATTTTCAACAACCGGCGCCGACGCCATATCCCTGAACGACGCAAACCGACCCGGGCGTCTGCTGGAGGACGCTGCGGCGGATCGTATAACGCTTACCGCCTTCGTTGTTCGGGATCGATCCGGTGGTGATCGTGTCGAAATCCACCGGCGCGCTGGCAAAGACGCTTTTCTTCGAAGAATCGGCAAGCATCGGCGTCAGGATCAGCGTCAGGGCGACCACCGCCGTGCCAAAGAGAAGGGCGATATTGAGCGCACCCGTCCTGCGCGAGGCAGACGAAGCCCGTTCCTTCTCCCGGACCGCTTTCCAGAAATCATCGTCCATGAGGTCAAGCCTTTTAATACACGCACGCCAGATGCTTGATTGAGGCCGATCTTTGGCAGAAGGTGTTAAACGATCCATTAATATCCACAGCCGAAAGCAGCACGGCGCAATAATAATCAGCAAACGCTAATGCATAGCACCTGGAAATGTCCGGCGACTGCAGAATAATGACACATCGACAAAACAAAATCGCGGGCGGGTCGCACGGACCAAGCTCAACGAGAGCCGCTTTAAAGCAAATCCTGCAGCATCGGGATGAGCGGCTCGTCGGCCGGCGGCATCGGGTAATCCCGAAGAGCCCCCGCACGCACCCATTTCAGCGCCTGCCCCTCGCGGCCCTGTGCAATGCCTTCATAGCGCCGGCAAATATAAAGCGGCATCAGGAGATGGAACGTCTCGTAGGAATGGCTGGCGAAAGTCAGCGGCGCGAGGCAGGCGATCTTCGTCTTGATGCCGAGTTCTTCCTCGAGCTCGCGCACCAGCGTCTCCTCCGGCGTCTCGCCGGGCTCGACCTTGCCGCCGGGAAACTCCCAGAGCCCGGCAAGCGATTTTCCCTCGGGACGCTGTGCCAATAGAATACGCCGATCGGCATCGATCAGCGCGCAGGCGGCGACCAGCAATATCTTCCGGCCTGCCTCGCTCATCGCGTCTCCCGCTGCCAATAACAATAATGATAGGCGTCGCGAAACCCGAGGCGCTCATAAAGTGCGATCGCCGGGCGGTTGGAAAGCTTTACCTGCAGCCAGGCCGATCGGGCGCTGCGCATGCGGGCCCAGCGCAGCGCCGAAGTCAGGATTTCGGTGCCCAGTCCTTCGCGCCGCCGCGTTTCGCAGACCGAAAGCGACATGATGCCGGCAAGATCGTTGTCCTGGACGCAGAGCACGGTCGCGAGCGGTCCCTCTGCCGCACTTTCGATCATGAAGAGGCCCGATGGCGGCTTGATCGCGGAAATGATTTCGGCGAGCGCCGGCTTCAAGCTCAGCGGCGCCCTCTCGACCGTCAGATTGGCATCGACGAAACGGCCGACGTCATGGGTCGGCAGATGATCGAGCGTATCCGGCAGCGCAGCCTCGGCGAGATCGCAGGTCATTACCACTGTCTCGTCAAATCGCGTCCAGTTCTGGGCGCGCAGAAGCTCGATCAGCACCGGCGACGCCAGCGGAGTCTGCCGGACGACGGCGGCGCGGCCATAGGCCTCGAACTTGCGGCTCGCCTTTTCCAGGCGGATCTGGACGTCGCGATGGTCCGAGGGATCGAGCGGCACGATGGAGTTCAGCCGATTGGACGGGTGGCCGGCTGTCAACCGGACCTGCCAACTGCCGTCATATTGCACGGATGCCGCCGGCCAGGCGCGAAAACCGACAGCCTCCAGCCTGCGGACCAGCGGCAAATTCTGCGAGGAAATAGATGCCTGCTCCAACGAACGATCAGCTCCGATAGTCGCCATTGATCGCAACATATTCCTTGGTGAGGTCGCAGGTCCAGACGGTTGCCGAACCAGAGCCGAGGCCGATATCGACTTTGACGAGGATATCCTGCGCCTTCATCACATTCGAGGCGGCTTCCTCGGAATAATCGGGATCACGCTCGCCATTGACCGCGACCCTGACGTCGCCGAACCAGATGGCCAGCCGGTCGCGGTCGGCCATCTCGCCTGACTTGCCCACGGCCATGACGATCCGGCCCCAATTGGCGTCTTCGCCGGCAGCCGCCGTCTTGACCAGCGGCGAATTGGCAATCGACAGCGCGATACGCTTGGCGGCGGCGTCGCTCTCGGCACCGGTCACCGTGATTTCGAGCATCTTCGTGGCGCCCTCGCCGTCACGCACCACCTGCAGCGACAGATCCTTCAGCACTTCGTTGAGAGCGGCGCGGAAGGCGGCAAGCCGGGGATCGTCGGCGCGTTCGATGCGGGCCTGGCCGTCTTCGGCCGCCGCACCCGTCGCAAACAGCATCAGCGTGTCGGACGTGGAGGTGTCGCTGTCGACGGTCATGGAATTGAAGGTCGGGCCGACGCCATCCGACAGCAGCACCTGCAGCGCGGCCGGCGCGATATCGGCATCGGTGACGACGAAAGAGAGCATCGTCGCCATATCGGGCGCAATCATGCCGGCACCCTTGGCGATACCGTTGATCGTGACGGCAACCCCGCCGATTTCGGCGCTGCGGGTCGAAACCTTCGGATAGGTGTCGGTCGTCATGATCGCCTTGGCGGCTTCGAACCAGAAATCGCTGGTGGCCTCAGCCTGCATCTTATCCAGGACGCCTGAGAATTTGGTGGCATCGAGCGGTTCGCCGATGACGCCGGTCGATGCCAGGTAGACCTCGTTCTCGCCGCAGCCGACGGCGGCGGCTGCCGATTTCGCCGTCAGCGCGGTCGCCTGGCGGCCCTTCATGCCGGTAAAAGCATTGGCATTGCCGGAATTGACGACGACGGCCCGGGCGCTGCCATGGGGCAGGTTGGCGCGGCAAAAATCGACCGGCGCCGACGGGCACTTGGAGCGGGTAAACACCCCCGCGACGGCGGCCGGCTTGTCGAAGACCATCATCAGCACGTCGGTACGGTTCTTGTACTTGATGCCGGCGGAAGCCGTCGCCATGCGCACGCCGCGCAGCGAAGGCATCTGGACGAAGGATTTCGGTGCGAGCGGAGAAACGGAACCGGACATGATGAAACCTGCCAATGAGCATTTCCGGGCGAAATGGAAACCGGCTCGCCGTCGGAAATGCGACAACAACAACGATAAGGAAGGGCCCGGAAGAACCGGGCCCTGATGCGATATTACTGCTTCGGCGCCGGTTGGGCAGGCTCGCTGCCCGGCTCCGGCTGCTTGTTGGCCTGATCATAACCCTTGCGCAGCGTCTCGTCCGAGATCTCGATCTTGGCGGACGTCTTGGCCTGGTTCAGGAGGGCGAGATACTTGTCGCGCATGACGAGCTGACGAACCTGATCCTGCACCTGATCGAAAGGCGGCGGCGGAGCGTCGCGCTTGTCCTCGACCTTGATGACGTGATAGCCGAAGTCGGTCTTCACCGGGGTCTTGGAATAGGCGCCCTTCTCGAGCGCGAAGGCTGCGTCCTCGAATTCCTTGACCATGCGACCACGCGAGAAAAAGCCGAGATCGCCGCCTTCCGACTTGTTCGGATCGGTGGATTTTTCCTTGGCGAGTTCGGCGAAATCCTTGCCGGCGTCGAGCTGCTTGATGATCTCCTTGGCTTCGTCCTCGGTCTTGACGAGGATATGGCGGGCGTGGACTTCCTCCTGCTTCGGCAGGGCCGCGACTTCCTTGTCGTAGCGCGCCTTGATTTCTTCGGGCGTCACAGTGTCGACGACATGCTTCTTGAAATAAGCGTTATGCAGCTCGCGATCGGAGAGATACTGCATGCGCTTCTTGAATTCTTCGGTCTGGTCGAGCTTTTCGGTGATGGCGTCGGCAGCAAGGAGCTTCACGTCGATGGCGGCGGAGAGAGCTGCGACCTTCTTCTGGTCGTCGGGAAGCTGCGCCAGCTGCGGATCGAGATTGGCGACGGCAAGATCGAGTTCCGACTGGTGGATCTCCAGATTGCCGACTTTGGCGACGACAGCGTCCTCTGCATGGGCCGGAGCCTGGAATGCAACGAAAGTTGCAAACGCCAGCAGGGCGAATTTATTGGTGCTCAACATCAAATAACCCTTCACAGTTTCATCGCCGGCGTCAGCATCGCCTATTCCAGCTCAAAATAGCCATCAACACCGGATTGTGGCCTTTCTGTATCCGCCAAATCCGTTGACATCATTCGACCCCCCTCTTATCTGTCACGCAACCTCGCGTCCAGAACAGTTTCCGGGCGTTTCAAGGCGTGCGCCTGATTTTCGGCTGGGCCGCGGACAAGAAACGTCGCGGATGAATATTGAGAAAGGACCAGTCACATGGTCAGCTTTGGCGGTATAGCCCGCAAGTTATTTGGGTCGTCCAATGATCGCCGCGTGCGGTCCTTCCAGCCGAACGTCACCGCGATCAATTCCATCGAAGAGAAGACGAAAGCCCTGACGGACGAGCAGCTCGCGGCAAAGACCGCGGAATTCCGCGCTCTTCTGGCCGAAGGCAAGACGCTCGACGACATTCTGATCCCCGCCTTTGCCGTCGTGCGCGAGGCTTCGCGCCGCGTTCTCGGCCTGCGACCTTTTGACGTACAGCTGATCGGCGGCATGATCCTGCACTCGAATGCGATCGCCGAGATGAAGACCGGCGAAGGCAAGACCCTCGTCGCCACCCTGCCGGTCTATCTGAACGCGCTTTCTGGCAAGGGCGTGCACGTCGTCACCGTCAACGATTATCTCGCGCAGCGCGACGCCGCGACCATGGGCCGTGTCTATGGCTTCCTCGGCATGACCACGGGTGTCATTGTCCACGGTCTCTCCGACGAGGAGCGCCGCGCCGCCTACGCCTGCGACATCACCTATGCCACCAACAACGAGCTCGGCTTCGATTATCTGCGCGACAATATGAAGTACGAGAAGAACCAGATGGTCCAGCGCGGCCACAACTTCGCGATCGTCGACGAAGTGGACTCGATCCTCGTCGACGAGGCGCGTACGCCGCTGATCATCTCCGGCCCGCTCGACGACCGTTCCGAACTCTACAATACGATCGACGCCTTCATTCCGCTGCTCGCCCCCAGCGATTATGAGATCGACGAAAAGCAGCGCTCCGCCAACTTCTCCGAAGAGGGCACCGAGAAGCTGGAGAACCTGCTCCGCCAGGCCGGCCTCTTGAAGGGCAACGCGCTCTACGACATCGAGAATGTTGCGATCGTCCATCACATCAACAATGCACTGAAGGCCCACAAGCTCTTCCAGCGCGACAAGGACTATATCGTCCGCAACGACGAAGTCGTCATCATCGACGAGTTCACCGGCCGCATGATGCCGGGCCGGCGTTATTCGGAAGGCCAGCACCAGGCGCTCGAAGCCAAGGAAAAGGTGCAGATCCAGCCGGAAAACCAGACGCTGGCCTCGATCACCTTCCAGAATTATTTCCGCATGTACGACAAGCTCGCCGGCATGACCGGCACGGCGCAGACGGAAGCAGAAGAATTCGGCAATATCTACAATCTCGATGTCATCGAGGTCCCGACCAACCTGCCGATCAAGCGTATCGACGAGGACGACGAGGTCTACCGGACCTTCGACGAAAAATTCAAGGCGATCATCGAGGAGATCCTTGACGCCCACAAGCGCGGCCAGCCGGTGCTCGTCGGCACAACCTCGATCGAGAAATCGGAACTGCTCGCCGAGCGCATGCGCAAGCAGGGCTTCAATGACTTCCAGGTGCTGAACGCCCGCTACCACGAGCAGGAGGCCTATATCGTCGCGCAAGCCGGCGTGCCGGGCGCCGTCACGATCGCCACCAACATGGCCGGCCGCGGCACCGACATCCAGCTTGGCGGCAACCTGGAAATGCGTATCGAGCGCGAACTTGGCGAGATCGAAGCCGGTCCGGAGCGTGATGCCCGCATCCAGGCGATTGTCGAAGAGATCAAGGAACTCAAGCAGAAGGCGCTCGCCGCCGGCGGCCTCTATGTCATCGCCACCGAACGCCATGAAAGCCGCCGCATCGACAACCAGCTGCGCGGCCGCTCCGGCCGCCAGGGTGACCCCGGCCGTTCGAAATTCTACCTTTCGCTTCAGGACGACCTGATGCGCATCTTCGGCTCCGACCGCATGGACAGCATGCTGACCAAGCTGGGCCTCAAGGAGGGCGAGGCGATCGTCCATCCCTGGATCAACAAGGCGCTGGAGCGCGCGCAGAAGAAGGTCGAAGCTCGCAACTTCGACATTCGCAAGAACCTGCTGAAGTATGACGACGTTCTGAACGATCAGCGCAAGGTGATCTTCGAGCAGCGTCTCGAACTGATGGAATCGACCAACATTTCGGAGACCGTCTCCGACATGCGCCGCGAAGTGATTGAGGATCTGGTCGAAAAGCATATCCCCGAACGCGCCTATGCCGAACAATGGGATGCCGTTGGCCTGAAGGCCGGCGTCACCAATATCCTCAATCTCGATCTGCCGATCGAGGATTGGTTCAAGGAGGAAGGCATCGGCGAGGACGATATCCGCGAGCGCCTGACGGAAGCCGCCAATGCCGCCTTTACAGAGAAGGCCGAGCGTTTTGGCGCCGACATCATGCATTATGTCGAGCGCTCGATCGTTATGCAGACGCTCGACCATCTCTGGCGCGAGCATATCGTCAACCTCGACCATCTGCGCTCGGTCATCGGTTTCCGCGGCTATGCCCAGCGCGATCCGCTGCAGGAATACAAGTCGGAAGCCTTCGAACTCTTCACCGGCCTGCTCAACAATCTGCGCGAGGCCGTTACCGCCCAGCTGATGCGCGTCGAGCTGGTGCAGCAGGCGCCGGCCGAACCCGAACCGCCGCTGATGCAGGCCCATCATCTCGATCCGATGACCGGCGAAGACAATTTCGCTCCGATCTACCAAGCCTCCGAAGTGATGGTCGCGCCCGAGAACCGCAATCCCGAGGACCCCGCCACCTGGGGCAAGGTCGGCCGCAATGAGGCCTGCCCCTGCGGCTCCGGCAAAAAATACAAACATTGCCACGGCGCCTTCGAACAGGTCTGAGGCAAACACGACAAATCTGAAAATGCCGCCTTCGGGCGGCATTTGCTTTTGTGCGGCAACGCCGGGCAACTGGAGTTCCAGGCCCGCGGACCGCGGCTGTTCCGGAACCGTTTCTTAACCCTGCTCTGTCAAGACTTCGGGGACGATTTGCCTGACCTCAGAGTTATGCGTGTTCATCATGGCGGTCATAGAAACAGCGGAGAAAATGCTGCCGGCGGGACTGCGCCCGATCGGCGGTCGAACGCTGCGCATGCTCGCGGCCGTGCTGACCGAGGGCGGCGAGAAGGCCGCCGCCCAGCGCATGGCGCTGACGGCCTTTTCGATCCGCATCCTCAGCGCCGCACTCGCCTTCGTCTCCCAGATCGTGCTCGCCCGGCTGATGGGCGAATATGAATACGGCATCTTCGTTTTCGTCTGGGTGCTGGTCGTCGTCTTCGGCGATCTCTCCTGCCTTGGCTTCCACACCGCGATCATCCGCTTTCTGCCGCAGTACAAGGCGGCGGGCGCCTTCGAGGAAATCCGCGGCCTCACAGGTATGGCACGGATCTTCGCGCTGCTGTCCGGCACGGCGATGCTTGCCGCCGGCATGCTCGGGCTGCATTTCTTCGGTGATCTGATCGAGCCCTATTATCTCGTCCCGATCTTCCTCGGCCTGTTTGCCATGCCGATGATCGCGCTTGGAGATATTCTGGAGGGCACCTCGCGGGCGAACCACTGGCCGGTGATGGCGCTGAGTCCGGTCTATATTATCCGGCCGATCCTCATCATCGCCTGCATGCTGATTGCGATTGTCATGGGCGCGGAGCATACGGCCGTCACCGCCATGCAGGCGGCGCTCGTGGCCACCTTCGTCACCGCACTCGGCCAATATGGCGCGACTCTTTACCGCCTCCGCCGGCATTATGACGACGGTCCGCGCAAGGTCGATTTCCTTGCCTGGCTCAGTGTCGCCTTCCCGATCTTCTTGATCGAGGGCGTCAGCTTCCTGCTGACCAATTCCGACGTCGTCGTTGTCGGCATTTTCCTCGAGCCGCATGACGTCGCCATCTATTTCGCCGCCGCCAAGACCATGGCGCTGGTGCATTTCATCAACTTCTCGGTCAAGGCCGCTTCCGGCCCGCGTTTTTCCTCGATCATCGCTGAGGGCGACCATGCCCAGCTAGCGAGCGCCGCTGCCGATGCCGCCCGCTGGACCTTCTGGCCGGCGCTCGGCGTCGGTCTTGCCGTTCTCGGGACTGGCCATCTGCTGCTGTCGCTGTTCGGCGGCGCCTTCACTGCGGGTTATCTGGTCATGGCGATCCTGCTTGCCGGCATCCTCGCCAAATCGCTGGTCGGCCCGGCCGAAACGCTGCTGATGATGGCCGGCAAGCAGAATCTCTGCGTCACGCTCTATGCCGGGGCATTGGCCGCCAATGTGGGTCTCAACCTCGCTTTGATCCCGCATTACGGCATCGAAGGCACCGCGATTGCCACCGCCTCCGCCATGGCGGTCGAGGCTATTCTTCTGCATGTCGCCGTGCGCCGCACGCTCGGCATCGTCCTCTTCGCCTTTGCCAGCCCCTCCGCCGCAACGCCAGAAATGAGAGTTCGATAGATGGTGCGTCCGCCCCCCGTCACCGAAAGCACCGACAGCATCACCAACCGCATGATCCATGATCTCGCGTCGCTGCATTTCGAGGCACCGCAGGCCGAGGCCCGTGCCGAGATCGGCCGGCCCGGACGCGAACTTTGCCTCTATCCCGGCAAGCTCGGCTACGACCTTCAGGACGAGCTCGACTTCCTCTCCAACCGGGCGATGGAGCCGAACGTCTTTTTCTCCGGCCGCTTCCTTGCGCCCGCCATGCCGCGGCTCGAAGACAGGCAGGTGAATTTCGCCCTGATCCGCGACCACAATGCCGGCCGGAGCCGCATGCGTTTCCTGCTGCCGTTTTCTGTCGACAAGCCGGGCTTTGCCGTCGGTCCCTCGATCATCCGCGGCTGGTCGAACAGCTTCGGCCCGCTCGGCACGCCGCTTGTCGACAGCGAGGATGCGGCCGAAACCCTCGGCAATTTCTTCGAGGGGCTGACCATCCGCGATCTCAACCTGCCCAGTACCCTGGTCCTGCCGGATCTGAGATTGAACGGAATTTTCGTGCGCATGCTAAAGGCCGTGGCGCTCGGTCGCAATTTGCCGCTCACCGTGACCAATCCCTATCTGCGCCCGATGCTGCAGAGCGAAGAAGAGGCGCCTGCCTATCTGAACAAGACCATCTCCTCCTCGCATATGCGCGAGATGCGCCGCCAGTGGCGTCTGCTGGAGGAACTCGGAACGGCGGCCTATGCCGTCGCCCGCCAGCCGCGCGAAATCCACGTCCGCTTCGAAGAATTCCTGGCGATGGAGGCCGGCGGCTGGAAGGGCAAGCGGCGGAGCGCTCTCGTCACCGACCGCTATCATACCGCCTTCGCCCGCGAGGCCGTGTCGAACCTTGCCGCCGTCGACGCCGTGCGCATTCATACGATCGACCTCAA
The DNA here is from genome assembly GCF_029194105.1 of Rhizobium mulingense. Classification (NCBI taxonomy): domain Bacteria; kingdom Pseudomonadati; phylum Pseudomonadota; class Alphaproteobacteria; order Hyphomicrobiales; family Rhizobiaceae; genus Rhizobium; species Rhizobium mulingense. The sequence goes on from NZ_JARFVE010000019.1 coordinate 26,145, forward strand.
CGGCAAGGCGATCGCCGCGATCGTCGTGTTGATGATGGGCGGCGATGCTTATACCTGGAAGACAGCCTATGACGAAAACTATGCCCGCTATTCTCCGGGCAAGCTTTTGATGAGCGAACTCACCGAATGGCATCTCGACGATGCCAATATCGTCCGCTCCGATTCCTGCGCCGTTTCCGACCATCCGATCATGAGCCGGTTCTGGCAGGAGCGCGAGGAGATGGGAACCCTGGTGGTCGGCCTGAAGCAGAACGGCGACCGGGACATGCGCCAGGTGGCCGCCCAGCTCCACATGTACCGCAGCACCCGCAACATGGCGAAGGTGCTGCGCGAAAAGATCATGTCGCTCGCCGGCCGGGGCTAACCTTCCCTCGCAGCTTTCTCTCGCAGCAGCCGGCGGATCACCTTGCCGGTCGTCGTCAGCGGCAATGATTCGACGAATTCCACCTCGCGCGGATATTCGTGCATCGAAAGCCGCATCTTCACCCAGTCCCTGATATCGACGGCCAGCGCCTCGCTTGGCGAATGGCCCGGCGCCAGCACTATATAGGCTTTGACGATCTCGGTGCGCATGGCATCGGGTTTGCCGACGGCAGCGGCAAGCTGCACGGCGGGATGGCCGATCAGGCAATCCTCGATTTCCGCCGGGCCGATGCGATATCCGGATGAGGTGATGACGTCGTCGTCGCGGCCCTCGAAGGTGACGTAGCCGTCTGCGTCCTGCCGGCCGATATCGCCGGTGAGCAGCCAGCCCTTGGCGAATTTTCGTGTCGTCGCCTCCGTATCGTTCCAATAGCCGAGGAACATGACGGGATCGGGACTGGCGATGGCGATCTGGCCCGGCTCGCCCGCCGGCAATTCATCGCCGGCCTCATTGACGATCGCAACGCGGTGTCCGGGCACCGCCCGGCCGATAGAACCGGCCTTGCTGACATCATAGGCAGCACCCGACGAGAGCACGAAATTGCATTCCGTCTGGCCGTAGAATTCATTGACGGTGATGCCGAGCGTGCGCCGCGCCCACTCATAGGTCTCGCGGCCGAGCGCCTCCCCGGCCGAGCCGATTGTGCGCAGCACCAGATCATATTTCGAGCGGGGATCGGAAACGGATCGCATCAGCCTCAGCGCCGTCGGCGGGATGAAGGCATTGCGCACATCCATCTCCGCCATGATCCGATAGGCCATATCAGCATCGAATTTCTGCGCCGGCGACGAGACGACGGGAACCCCGAGCAAAAGGCTCGGCAGCAGTGCATTGAGCAGACCACCCGCCCAGGCCCAGTCGGACGGCGTCCAGACCTTGTCGCCCACCTTTGGAAAACCCTCATGGGCGAACTGCATGCCGGGAATATGGCCGGGCAGAACACGGTGACCATGCAACGCGCCTTTCGGCGGCCCCGTTGTGCCCGAGGTGAAGATCATCAGCGCCGGATCGTCGGGCGTTGTCTTTTCTCCTTCGAAGACCGGCGCATACGATACGATGAGATCGGCAAAGGAGAGAGCGTCGGGAGCGCCATCGACGCTGATCACATGCCGCAGTTCCGGCAGACGATCGCGGATTTGCCGGATACGATCGAGGCCGAAATCATTGGTGACGATTGCCGCCGCACCCGATATCCGCAGCCGATACTCCAGCGCCTCGACGCCGAACAACAACGCCAGCGGCAAGGCGATCGCGCCCATCTTATAGATCGCGACATGCGCAACCACGGTCTCGAAGGACTGGGGCATCAGCAAAGCAACGCGATCGCCGCGATTGATACCGAGCGATGCCAGCGCATTGGCGAACATGGAAGAGCCGCCGGAAAGCTCGCCATAGGTCAGCGAAAGATGGTCGCCGTCCGGACTGAAATGTTCGAGACAGACACGCTCCGGATCTCTCGCCGCCCAATCGTCGCTGACGGCGCGGCCGATATTGAAGTCTTCCGGAATCCGCCAGGAGAAATCACGATAGAGATCGTCGTAACGATCATGGGAGGGCAGTCGCATAGTCTGGCTTCCGGTGAAATGCTGCAGCAGCTAACACCTTGCGGCGCGGATGTGCAAGCCGACGACGGAACCGGCGGCCCTATCACGTAACATTGTACGCATCGCCGCGCCGATTCCGCGTGCGCCTCCCTGCGACTTTGAGGGTTTCGCACTAGATCATGAAACGCCGTACGGGGTGTCTCAATTCACGGAGTCGTTTCATGGAATACGTCAAATTTGGAAAGACCGGTCTCGAAGTGTCGAAAATCTGTCTGGGCTGCATGACCTTCGGCGATCCGGGCCGTGGCAATCATGCCTGGAGCCTGCGCGAAGAGGAAAGCCGGACGATGATCAGGCAGGCGATCGACCTCGGCATCAATTTTCTCGACACCGCCAACACCTATTCCAACGGTTCTTCAGAGGAGATCGTCGGGCGCGCCATCAAGGACTTCGCCAAGCGCGAAGATATCGTGCTGGCGACCAAGGTGTTCAACCGCATGCGGCCGGGTCCGAACGGCGCCGGCCTGTCACGCAAGGCGATCCTCGACGAGATCGACAATAGTCTTCGCCGTCTCGGCACCGACTATGTCGACCTCTACCAGATCCACCGTTTCGACTACACGACGCCGATCGAGGAAACGTTGGAAGCGCTGCATGACGTCGTCAAAGCGGGCAAGGCGCGTTATATCGGCGCCTCGTCGATGTATGCTTGGCAATTCGCCAAGGCGCTTTACGTCTCCCGGCTGAACGGCTGGACGGAATTCGTCAGCATGCAGAACCATCTGAACCTGCTCTACCGCGAGGAGGAGCGCGAAATGTTGCCGCTCTGCGAAGACCAGAAGATCGCCGTCATTCCCTGGAGCCCGCTGGCCCGCGGCCGTCTGACCCGTGACTGGGACGAGACGACGGCGCGCAGCGAGACCGACGAATTCGGCAAGACGCTCTACACGCAATCGATCGATGCCGACCGCAGGATCGTCGAGGCGGTGGCCGACATCGCCAGCGCCCGCGGCATTTCCCGCGCCCAGATCGCCACCGCCTGGATCCTGCAGAAGAGCGTGGTGTCCGCCCCGATCATCGGCGCGTCCAAACCGAACCACCTGACGGACGCTGTCGCTTCGCTCACGGTCAAGCTCACTGCCGAGGAAATCGCCGTATTGGAAGTACCCTATATTCCGCATGCCGTCGCCGGCTTCAAATAGCCGCATCCCTCTTCTCAGCGCCCTCATAAAGGCAGATCCTCTCCCGACCGCGGTAGAGGATCGGGATACGACACACGCCGGTTACAGTTCCGTCCTGGCACTTGCCTGAAATATCGAGGAATCGTCCATCATGACCACCGTTCCTTTCGAGCCCCGCCGCTTCCGCACCACCGCCGCCTATTACAGCCGTTTCCGCATTCCCTATCCCGACGCGCTGATCGAACGCGTGACCGCCAGAACCGGCCTTCGGCCAGGCGACCGCCTGCTCGATCTCGGCTGCGGACCGGGCCAGATCGGCATCGCCTTCGCCCGCCTTGCCGGTGCCGACGTCACCGGTCTCGATCCGGAGCCGGAAATGCTGGACGCGGCCCGCGAGGGCGCGGCGGCAGCCGGTATTCACGCCGAATTCGTCCTCGGCTCCTCCTACGATCTCGGCCCCGCCTTCGGACCGTTGAAGATCACGACCATGGGCCGCTCGTTCCACTGGATGGACCGCGCCGCAACGCTTGCGACGCTGGACAGGCTGACTAAGCCGGAGGGCGCCGTCATCCTTTTCGGCGACCGCCACATCTCCGCCTCGCCCGCCTGGCGCGACGTTTTGGAAAAGATCTCGGAACGCTTTTCGCCGGAACCGATCAGAACAGAACGACAGCTTCGCCGCGGGCCGGACTGGATAAAGCACGAGGAATTTCTGCTGCGCTCCGCCTTCCGCAATCTCGAACGGATCGGCATCGTCACCGAGCGGCTGCTCGACGCTGACGAGATCATCGGCCGTGCCTTCTCCATGTCGGTCACTTCGCCGCAGGCGCTCGGCGAGAGCACGGCCGAATTCGAACAGGCCTTACGAAACGAGCTCGCCGCTCTCTCGCCGGACGGAAAATTCACCGAGATCATCGAGGCCAACGCCCTCATCGCCTCCCGCGACTGAGCCTATGTCCGGTTGGCAGGATCGAGCTGCCGGCGCATCGTCACCAGAAACTGCTCGGCAAGCCCGCGGTCCTCGACTGCCCGGGCAAGGATGACCGCGCCCATCATCGATGACAGCGTCGTTGCGGCATTGGCCCGGCGTTCCTCTTCGCTCTCGCCGGGAACAATATCGGCGAGCGTATCGACCAGCACGGATAGCCCATCGCTGAAAACGGCGCGAACCGCGCCGCGGCTGCGGCTCACCTCCTGGATCAGTGTTGCGAAGACGCAGCTGCCACCGGGATCATCAACCGTGCGCCAGTGAATATAATGGTCGAGAAGCGTTTCGAGCGGCCGATCCGGCGAACTGGCGATATGTTCCTTCCAGCGCTCTTCTACCCGATCGATCAGTTTGCGGCTGACCTCCAGCGCCAGCTCATCCTTGGAGCTGAAGTGACCGTAAAAGCCGCCATGCGTCAGTCCCGCCGCCTTCATGATGTCGGCAACGCCGACGCCGTCAAAACCGTTTTCCCGGAAGAGCACACCGGCAACACTCAGAATCTTCTCGCGGTTTTCGGCAAATTTCTCGCGGCTGACCCGCATCGTCGTCTCCAGAAATAGCGGCTTGACAAATTATATGATGTCCATCATCAATACGCAAGAAATATGATGACCATCATGTAAATCGGTCCAGTATCTCCGCCAATCTGAATCCCAACGGAATCGCGCACATGGTTTCCACAGCCCTTGCCTCCACCCTTGCCCGGCGCAACATTCATTACGGTTGGGTCGTCGTTGCCGCCACCTTCCTCACCATGCTGGTGACGGCGGGCGCCATGGGCGCGCCCGGCGTGCTCATCAAGCCGCTGCAGGACGAATTTGGCTGGGAAACCTCGCAGATTTCCTCCGCACTTGCGATCCGCCTGATCCTTTTCGGCTTCATGGGGCCGTTTGCCGCCGCCTTCATGAATTATTTCGGTGTGCGCAAGGTCATCGTCTTTGCATTGACGCTGATCGGCATAGGCTTCGTCGGCTCGCTGTTCATGACGACGTTGTGGCAGCTCCTGCTGCTCTGGGGCATCGTCGTCGGCTTCGGCACCGGATTGACCGCCATGGTGCTCGCCGCGACGGTGTCAACGCGCTGGTTTACCAAGCATCGCGGTCTCGTCGTCGGCATGCTTTCGGCGAGTTCTGCCACCGGCCAGCTCGTTTTCCTGCCGCTGATGGCGGAGCTGACGGAGCGTTACGGCTGGCGCTCGACGGTGTTTTTTGTCTGCGCCATGATCATGGTCGCGGCCCTTGCCGTTCTCGCCTTCATGCGCGACCGGCCGGCTGACGTCAATTTGCCCTCCTTGGGTGAGGCGCATGTGACGCCGGCACCGGCCAGGCCGACGCTCGGTGCCGCCCTGATGACGCCGATCACCACGCTGCGCGAGATTTCGACGACCTCGACCTTCTGGATCCTCTTTGCCACCTTCTTCATCTGCGGCCTCAGCACCAATGGCCTGATTCAGACCCATTTCGTCACCCTCTGCGGCGATTTCGGCATCGTGCCGGTGGCCGCCGCCAGCGTGCTTGCCGTCATGGGCATCTTCGATTTCTTCGGCACCATCGGCTCCGGCTGGCTGTCCGACCGGTTCGACAATCGCTGGCTGCTTTTCTGGTACTACGGCCTGCGCGGCCTGTCGCTACTCTATCTGCCCTTCAGCGATTTCAGCTTCTACGGCCTTTCGATCTTTGCCATCTTCTATGGCCTCGACTGGATCGCCACCGTGCCGCCGACCGTCAAGATCGCCGCCGACCGCTTCGGCCGTGAAAAGGCCGGCCTCGTCTTCGGCTGGGTCTTTGCTGGCCATCAGCTGGGCGCCGCCACCGCCGCCTATGGCGCCGGCCTCTCGCGCACGGAACTGTCGAGCTATCTGCCCGCCTTCTTCGTCGCCGGCGCCTTCTGCCTGCTGGCCTCGATCCTGGCGATCACGCTGAAGAAGTCAGGCCTGCCGAGTGCCGCCCCTGCCGCGGCCCACTGATCTCGGAGAGGACCCGGCCTCGAAACAAGGCCGGGTCTCTCCACCGGATTGCCGCGATAACTTCGTTCGTCCGTCTTGCATGCGCAGGCGCACACATGTTAGACACCCGCCTCGTCGGTATCCGTTGCCCCATTGGCGGAATTGGTAGACGCGCTCGACTCAAAATCGAGTTTCGAAAGAAGTGCTGGTTCGACCCCGGCATGGGGCACCAGCCTCCGCTCTGTGAGCTTCGGCTCGGCTGTCGCGCGGCAGTTCCATCAGGAACGAAGGCGGACTGGTTCGATAGCGCTCCGGTTGGCAGCACCATCATTACGATGCGCCGCGTAGCCCATGCTTCAAAGAGCTGACGCGGGAGCATCAAACGAACTCCTATCCGAATAAAACTACTTGTTTTTCAGCAGCCACATCTTGCCGGCCATGGTGATGCCGTAGACGTCTTTCGAGACATCGTCATCCAGGTGCCGCCGCTCGAGGAAACCCGGTTCCTTGAGCTCGCCCAGCGTCTTGGCGGTAACCGATTTGATTTTCTGAGGCCGCTCTTTCCAACGGTCGTTTTTCGCGTAAGTTACCGTCGCGTTCTGATGCGTCCATTTATTGGCAGGTTGAGGGTAAAGGTCTCCATCCCTGGCCAGTTTCAGTGCGGCGATCTGGGACGGCGTAAGCTCAATCATACTAAAGATCCTGGGCAGGAGTTGTTTGCGCTGGGAGTGCGCTTGTACCAAAGGCGTGCTCATAACACCGACGGACGAGTTTCACCACTGCATTGAGAGTATGCGCGCCACGAAAGGCGAAAACCCGGCTCTTTGAACCGGGTTTCAAGTCATTGTCGCGGATTTCCGGTTAATTGCAACGCCGGACGGTTTTGGTCACTTCGCCGTCATCGGTCTGGCGGGTGACACTTCTGGTTTCGCAGCCATTGTCGCGATAGCGGCGGTGCTCACGTTCGCGCACCGCACCGAAAGTGACGCCACGCTCGCTGATGGTGATGCCGGGTCTGACCCGTTCATGACGATAACCGTCATCATAGGTACGTTCCCTCACGTATACGCTGTCGGCGAGAACAGGCGCTGCAAACGAGCAGGCGGCAAGGGCCGCTACAGTACAATTCAGGATGATTTTCCGCATGTCGTTTCTCCATTCTTGATGAAGGGGCAACGAGACAAGACGCAACTGGTTCCAACATCGCCGATCGCCCGGGCCCGCCGCAAACGACAGCAGACCAGTTCCACACCTGATCGCAAGCATTGAGAACAAGGGCCGCCACCCGCCAAATCAACTGTTTAATTTTGCGTGTACTTCGTACAGAGTGGCCGCCGCCATCACAGGAAGGGTCGGACGTGCATCAGGAAGTAGGGCTTATCGCAACGGTCGCCGTCAGTTTCGTTTTCGCGGCGATCCTCGGTTATTGCGCTGACCGGCTCCGGCTGCCACCGCTCGTCGGCTATCTCCTCGCCGGCATCCTGATGGGGCCGTTCACGCCCGGCTTCGTTGCAGACACCGCGCTTGCCGGCCAGCTTGCCGAAATGGGCGTCATCCTCCTGATGTTTGGCGTCGGCCTGCATTTTTCCGCCTCCGATCTGCTCGCCGTGCGCGGGCTCGCCGTGCCCGGCGCGATCGGGCGCATCATCCTCGCCACCCTTCTGGGTATTGGTCTCTGCAAACTCTGGGGCTGGAGCCTTGGCGCCGGCCTGGTCTTCGGCCTCAGCCTGTCGGTTGCGAGTACCGTGGTTCTTCTGAAAGCGCTGGAGGAGCGCAATCTCGTCAACGCGCCGAGCGGGCGCGTCGCAGTCGGCTGGCTGATCGTCGAGGATCTGGTGATGGTGCTGGCGCTGGTGATGCTGCCGGCGCTGGCCGAGCTTCTCGGCGGCCACTCGGTCGATACGACCAATCACGGCCTCGGTGAACTGCCGCTGGCGCTGACAATCGGGCTGACCCTGTTGAAGGTGGCGGCCTTCACCGCCATGGCGATCTTTCTCGGCCCTCGTATCGTGCCCTGGCTGCTGACGATGATCGCCCGCACAGGCTCACGCGAACTCTTCACGCTGACCGTGCTGGCAATCGCGCTCGGCATTGCTTTCGGCTCGGCGGCGATCTTCGGCGTCTCTTTTGCGCTCGGCGCCTTCTTCGCCGGCGTCGTCATGAGCGAATCCCAGCTCAGCCACAGGGCGGCCGCCGATTCGCTGCCGTTGCAGAATGCCTTCTCCGTGCTGTTCTTTGTCTCCGTCGGCATGCTCTTCGATCCCTCGATCCTGGTGCGCCAGCCGCTCGCCGTGATCGGTGCCTTGGCGCTCGTCATTCTCGGCAAGGCCCTCATCACCTTCATGATAGTCATGCTGCTGCGCTATCCGATCGGCATAGGGCTGACGCTGGCCGGCGGCCTCGCCCAGATCGGCGAATTTTCCTTCATTCTTGCCGGCCTCGGAGTCTCGCTCGGGCTGCTGCCGCATGAGGGCCAGGATTTGATCCTTGCCGCCGCGATCCTGTCGATTACCCTCAATCCGATCGTGATCTTTGCCAGCGAGGGCCTGAAAAAATATATCCATTCGAAATGGCCCCCACTCTTCGAAAGCTACGGCAGGAAGAGGCAGAAGACACTCGGCAAGGAACTGGAAAAGATCAGGGCGCTCGGTGAGGAGCGCGAACGTCAGCACCAGTTGAAGATGCAGCAGCTGATCGAAACCTTCCCGCTGTTTTCCCAGGTCGGCGAGGACGCACAGGAGGAGTTGCTGTTGCTCTTCAAGGCAAAGTCAGCCCCGCCCGGCGAACGCGTCATCCGCCGCGGCGACCGCGGCGACAGCATGTATTTCATCTCCTCGGGTGCCGTGGAAGTGCGGCTCGCCAGCGGCGCGATCCGCCTCGAACCGGGTGCCTTCTTCGGCGAGATGGCGCTGTTGAGCGGCGGACGGCGAACGGCCGATGTCATCGCCGTCGACTTCTGCCAGTTCGAAGTCCTTGAGCGACGCGACTTCAACATGTTCATGTCGCACCATCCCAACCTGCGGGCGATCGTCAGCGAAATGGCCCAGAAGCGCACGGAAATGAACGTGCTGCGTCAGCAATGGGAAAAGTCGATGGATCTGTCCTGACGCGCAGACACCCGGAGTTCAGGGGCCAGACCACCTGCAAACCCGTTGTGCGATGCTGTCAGCCTGCCGGCCAATAGCCGTCGGAACGGAAATCCTCCGGGATTGGATCGAGCCGCGACAGTGTCTCGGCCGCGAAATCGATCTGCAGCGACAAGTATTTCAGAGACGCCAGCATCGGCACGCCGGTCGCGAATTCCCGAACGCGGGACAGATGATAACCGCTTTCGTTCAGCCTCCGGGCAGCTTCTCGACGCACATCGTCCCTGTTCGGTCCCCGTCCCGCTCCGAGCCCGTCATCCAGTTCCACGGCCTGAGCGCGGCCGCCCTCGATCACTTTGAACATTCTCATGACACCCTGCACGTCGCCCTCAAACCAGCCTGCCTCACAATGGCCGATTCGCCATCTCATGAAATCTTGGGAGCGGCATCAATGTCCGCATCACGAAATTTTTAGGCGGCGGGTGGCACGAAGGACACGGCCAAGCATTTACAGGGCCGCGCACGGCCCCTAAAGCTCTTTTGCACCGCAACAGGAAGGGAACGGAATGCTCCGCAGACTTTACGACTGGACCATGTCTCTGGCCGCGCGCAAATCGGCTGAAGTCTGGCTTGCCGTCATCGCCTTCGTCGAAAGCTCCGTCTTTCTCGTCCCCGCCGATGTGCTTTTCCTGCCGATGGCGCTCGCCAAACCGGAACGCTCCTATCGCTATGCGCTGATTGCGACTGTCGCCTCCGTGCTCGGCGGCATCGCCGGCTGGGCGCTCGGCTTTTACGCCTATGAGACGGTGGCGCGGCCAGTTCTCGAATTCTACGGCAAACTCGATGCCTTCGAGCAGATGAAGGCCTATGTCACCTATGAGTGGATCCTGCTGCTGCTCGTCACGTCGGGCCTTGCGCATCTGCCGCCGATCAAGATCGTCACCATCCTGTCCGGCGTCATTCACGTCAATCTGGGCCTTTTCATTGTTTCGGCGATTATTGCCCGCGGCGCCCGTTTCCTCTTCCTCGCCTGGCTGCTGCGCCGCTACGGCGAGCCGATCCGTGAATTCATCGAGAAGCGCCTCGGCCAGCTCGTCGGCATCGGTGCCACTGCGGCAATCGTGCTATATTTCGGCTACCGCTCTTTCGCTCACTAGAGCATTTCCTTTTTCTTCGAATAACGAAGATGCTCTATCTCTTTTAATTTTACGCAATTCCGGACGCAAAACCGCTTCACACTTTTGCTGGAATTGCTTCAAGCCAAACTCTCGCGGAGCTCCGCCATGACTGCCACCGCCTCACCCCTAGCCCGTCCCGGCTTCATCTATTCCATACTGCTCGCCATCGGCATGGCGGCGGTGGTCGGCGCCGCTATCGGCTTCCAGTATATCGGCGGCTATATTCCCTGCGCACTGTGCCTGCTGCAGCGCCAGCCCTATTACTACGCGATTCCGATCGCCATTCTCGCTGCGATCTGCGAGCTCGCGGGTCTGCCGAACTGGATTTCCCGCGCAATGATTCTCGCAGCCGGCATCCTGATGGTGGTCACCGCAGGCATGGGCGTCTATCACGCCGGCGTCGAATGGCATTTCTGGCCCGGCCCCGCCACCTGCTCGACCACCGCAAGCAGCATGACGACCAATGCCGGCGATCTGCTCGGCGAACTCAATACGATCAAGGGTCCATCCTGCACCGATGCGGCGCTCCGGGTGCTCGGCCTGTCTTTCGCCGGCTGGAACGTGATTGCGGGGATCCTGCTTGCGGCCTTCGCCTTCGTCGGCGTGCGCAAGGCCGCCTGAGACAAGTCGCTGCGGACGTGGCCGGGGGGCCGCTGACAACGACGCGGAAGCAAAGAGCCAAAGCGCGGCTTGCTGACCACGGTCGATGCGACGCGCTGCAGACGGCTGCGATCAGGGCTGCAGTTCGGTATCCCAGTAGAGATAATCGAGCCAGCTGTCATGCAGATAGTTCGGCGGAAACAGCCGGCCGTTATTGTGCAGGTCCTGCACCGTCGGCTGGTAGGGCTTCTGCGCGGGGAACATGCCTGCCTGCTTCGGAAGCTTGCTGCCCTTGCGCAGATTGCAGGGCGAGCAGGCCGCCACGACATTCTCCCAGGTCGTCTCGCCTCCGTGGGCGCGCGGAATGACGTGGTCGAAGGTCAGGTCGTCATGCGAGCCGCAATATTGGCACTCGAACCGATCGCGCAGGAAGACGTTGAACCGGGTGAAGGCTGGATTGCGCGATGGCTGCACATAGGTCTTAAGGCATACGACACTCGGAAGCCGCATCGAAAAACTCGGCGAGGAAACCGAATGTTCATACTCTGCGATGATGTTCACACGGTCGAGAAATACCGCCTTGATCGCGTCCTGCCAGGACCACAGCGACAAGGGGTAATAACTCAGCGGCCGGTAGTCAGCGTTCAGGACGAGCGCTGGCAGGGCCTGCGGGGAGACTGCAATCGTCAAGGGACTCTCCTGATCGATTCGGCATCTGCACCTGTATATTAGGCCGGTTGTTACAGGATTGTGAAGTCCAATAAATTCAGAGGATAAAGGCAATTTAAAGAGTGTTGCCGATCAGCCGACCGGCACCATGTCACGTCGCATTTTCGTGGCGTAGTAAGCCCAGAAAAGCCGGGCTGCCACCGAGCGCCACGGCGACCAGACCTGCGAAACCTTGGCAAGCGCCTTCGCTTGCGGCCGCGCCGCAAGTCCGAGCGCGGCTCCGACGGCATTCTGCAACGCGACATCGCCGGCCGGAAAGACATCGGCATGGCCGCCGCAGAACATCAGATAGACCTCCGCCGTCCAGGGGCCGACGCCCTTCAGCCCCGTCAGTTCGCCGAGCGCTTCGCCCGGCGGCTTCAGGCAGAGCCCGGAAAGATCGAGGCGGCCGGAGGCAACCGCTTCAGCGATCCGCGTCAGCGTATCGGCCTTGGCGCGCGACAGGCCGAATTCTCGCCATGCCTCGGGGTGAAGCAGCAGGTAAGCGTCCGCCGTCAGCGGGCCATCCGCCGGCAGCATGCGCCGCCAGATCGCCTCGGCGCTGGCGCGCGAAACCATTTGCGATACGATGATATGGGCAAGGCCGGCAAAACCGGCTTCGCGCAGCCGCAGCGGAAGGGGACCTACATCCGCGGCGATCGGTGCAAGGCGCGGATCGAGGCGAAGCAGCGCTTCGAGCCCCAGCCTGACGTCATCGTCGTTGCGGATGATCTGCACCGCGTCCTCCCAGTGGTTCAAAACCAAAATCCGTGGCAGAAGAAAGCATGACCACGAGCGAGCGTCAAAAACCTGTCTTTCGTTTTGCGCCGAGCCCCAACGGATCGCTGCATCTCGGCCATGCCCTTTCGGCCTTTTTGAACCGCGACATGGCCGAAGCATTGCATGGCCGCCTGCTGCTGCGCATCGAGGATATCGACCAGGCCCGCTGCACCGCCGAATTCGAGGCCGGCATCCTGAGAGACCTCGACTGGCTTGAGATCGACTGGGAAAGTCCGGTGCGGCGCCAGTCGGAGCATTTTCCGGAGTACCAGGCGGCGCTGCATGCACTGATCGAACGTGGCCTGGTCTATCCGGCTTTTCTGACGCGCGGCGAAGTGAAGGCGCGTGTCGCCGTCTATGAGGCAGCGGGCCAATCCTGGCCGCGCGATCCCGATGGCACGCCGCATTATCCGCCGATTGATCGCGAGCGGCCCGAAACCGAATGGCGGGAGATCCTTTCCTCCGGGAAAAAACATGCCTGGCGGCTCGACATGCGCAAGGCACTCGACCTGATCGGCGAACTGCTGTTCTGGACGGAAACCGGCGACGGCAGGACAGGCGAGATCGCCGCCGAACCTGGCGTCTGGGGAGATGTCATCCTGTCGCGCTCGGATGCTCCTTCGAGCTACCATCTGTCGGTGGTCGTCGACGACGCCCTGCAGGGCGTCACCCATGTCGTGCGCGGTCTCGACCTTTTCGACGCCACATCGGTGCACCGGCTGCTGCAGGTTCTGCTCGGCCTGCCGCAGCCCCTCTACCACCATCACCGTCTCATTCTCGACGCCGATGGCCGCAAGCTTTCGAAAAGCGAAGGTGACAGCGGGCTCGCCGAATTGCGTGCCCGAGGCATGTCAGGGACCGACATTCGCCGCCTTGTCGGGCTCTGATGGCCGTTCGACACGCTCTCTGCCGACGATCGAAAGCGTATGCGAGAACATCCGGAAGACGCGGAACTTGATGAGCGCCGCGTTGATCTCCGCTCCGACGATGAAAATGACGCCGACCATGTAGAGGAAGATCAGGACGATCATCACCGAGGCGAGACCGGCATAGGTCGCCGTATAATTGGCGAAGGTGGCGAGATAATAGGCAAAGATCAACGCGCCGGCGAGCCAGAGCAACAGCGTCAGCAAGACCCCCGGAATAACGTCGAACACCCGCCGCTTGCCGGCCGGCAGCCAGAGATGCATGACCAGCAGGCCGACGGTCAGCACGACAAGTGTGCCGTAAATGCGCCAGCTGAAGACGATGTCGAGCGTATCGGCAAACAGCGGCAACCATTTCCGGGCATAGTCGAGCGCCAGTGGTACCGCCACCAGCAGGATACTGATCGCCGCGAAGATGATGACCGCGATCAGCACGTAGCCGAGGCTGGCCAGGCGGGTGAAATACCACGGCCGGCTTTCCTGCACGCGGTAGGCACGATTGAGCGAAATACGCAGCGCTTCGACGCCGTTCGAAGCGAAATAGGCGGCCGCCAGCACCGAGATCGTCAGCAGCCCGCCGCGCTGAATGGTCAGGACCTGCAGCACCTGGTCGGCCAGCGGCTTGGCGATCGCTTCGGGCCAGGTGTCGAAGATCAGATGGATGGCGGTCGAGGAAAACTGATCGGCGCCGAGGAAGCTTGCAAGCGCAGTACCGAAGATCAGGAAAGGGAAAACCGCAAGCAGGCTCGACAGCGCCACGTGGCTTGCCATCGCAAATCCGTCATCCTCGACCATGTGACAGATCGCGTCATAGACCACGTCGTAGATCGTGCGCAGCACCTTCCGCATTCCGTCTCCGGCTTTCCACGTTGTATCCTCTGGCCGAATATGGGAAACGAGTCTCATTTTGTACAGGAATCATTCCATGGCGGGAGAGCGCACAATCGTCGTCACCGGCTGCTCCTCCGGCATTGGCGCGCATTGCGCCCGGGCGCTGAAAGCCGATGGCTGGCGCGTCTTTGCGACGGTGCGCAAAACGGATGATCTGACGGGTCTGGAAGCCGACGGCATTGAAGCCTTGTTGATGGACTACGCCAGGATCGAGACGATTTCCGAGCTGGTCGACACCGTCTTGAAACGCAGCGACGGCCGTATCGACGCGCTCTTCAACAACGGTGCCTACGGCCAACCGGGCGCCGTTGAGGATCTTTCGACGGCAGCGCTGCGCGCCCAGTTCGAAGCGAATTTCTTCGGCTGGCACGAATTGACGCGGCAGGTCATCCCGGCGATGCGCAAACATGGGCAGGGCCGGATCGTCCAATGTTCGTCCATTCTCGGCGTCGTCCCCTATCGCTATCGCGGCGCCTACACCGCCTCCAAATTCGCGCTCGAGGGCCTCAGCATCACCCTGCGCATGGAGCTGCACGGCAGCGGCATCCATGTGAGCCTGATCGAGCCCGGACCGATCGCCACGCGTTTCACTGCCAATGCGCTCGCAAAGATCAAGGAAAACATCGACGTCGAGAACTCGCCGCACGCGGCCAATTATATCAGGCAGTTGGCGAGGCTCGACGGTTCGGGGCCGGTCAATCGTCATAAACTTGGCCCCGAGGCTGTCTATTCGGTATTGAAACACGCATTGAACTCAAAAAATCCAAGGCCACATTATCCCGTAACGACTCCGGCTAAACAGGGCATGTTCCTGAAGCGGCTGCTTCCGGCGGACCTCTTCTACCGCCTGATGCGCTGGACGGACTGACTGAGAAAGCTGAATGCCATGTCCACAATCACCTATATCCTCGCGGTCATCGTCATGGGCGTCGTCGCCCTTGTGCTGATCCGCGGCCTCTTCAACATGATGAAGGGCGGCGACGCCAACCTTTCCAACAAGCTGATGCAGCTTCGCGTCCTGCTGCAGGCTGTCGCCGTCATCCTGATCATGCTGACGCTCTGGATCACCGGCGGCGGCCGCCCGACCTGAGGGATGACCTAACGATAGAGGGGTAAATATGGGTACTATCGCCTCATCGAACTCCCTCATTCCTGTGCTCGTCACAGGAATCCAGCCACCGCGCGTCCGCGCGGTGATTAACAAAATCCGACGTTCTCCCGCGCCTAAGGACTTGGGCGCAGAAGCCCAATCCCACCCGCCGTCATCCTCGGGCTTGACCCGAGGATCCATCCCCGTAGCTGCTGATGGATGCGGAGTGGATGCTCGGGTCAAGCCCCAGCAAGACGGAGGGTGGGGTGAGTCGAAGAACCACTCACAGCGTATACACCCGTGTCAGGGACGCTGTCCGCCAGCGCAACCAATAATGTCGGCGCCGGGCTGGACCGACTTGATGAGGCAAAATGGGCGGACGTGACAGCCCTCCCCCCAACACGCGGTGCAGCATGGTGAAACTCAACAAGATTTACACAAAGACCGGCGACGATGGCACGACAGGGCTGGCTTCCGGCCCGCGCCGCCGGAAGGACGATCTGCGCGTCGAAGCGTATGGCACGATCGACGAGGCCAATTCCGCGATCGGCCTGGCGCGGCTTTACACGACAGAGTTGGCCGACCTCGACACCATGCTGATGTCGATTCAGAACGATCTCTTCGACCTCGGCGCCGATCTTGCCACGCCCGACACCGGCGAACCACCGGCCTATGAGCCGCTGCGGATTGTCGAGACGCAAGTCGAGCGCATCGAGCGCGATATCGATCGGCTGAACGCCGACCTCAGTCCGCTGAGCTCCTTCATTCTGCCGGGCGGCGGCCCGGCCGCCGCGCATCTGCATCTGGCCCGCACGGTGGCCCGCCGGGCCGAACGACTGATGGTGACGCTGGGGCGCATGGAGGGCGAAATCGTCGGCGGGGCCGCGATGAAATATATCAATCGGCTTTCAGATTTCCTCTTCGTCGCCGCCCGCCATGCAAATGACCGAGGTCGTGCGGATGTGCTTTGGGTTCCGGGAAAAAACAGATAGGCTTGCCGCGATCACGATTGCCGGGGGCCTTTATGTTCATACCATTTCATGACGCCAATACGCTGAAACACATCAAGGTTCAGTGGGTGACGTTGGCCTTGATCGCGTTGAATGTCGCGGTCTGGCTCTTTATCAGCCTGGAGAGCGAACAGGCTGCGCAGGCAACAACCGTCGGCCTCGGCTTCATCCCGGCAATCGCCTTCGGGCAGGCGCAGTTGGCTGAGGGATTGGACATTGTGCCGGAGCCGCTGACCTATCTCAGCTACGCCTTCGTCCATTCGGGCTTCTGGCATCTGGCCTCCAACATGGTCTTCCTATGGGTCTTCGGCGACAATGTCGAGGATGCGGTGGGGCATATGCGCTTCCTGCTTTTCTACCTCCTCTGCGCGGCCGCCGGCGCGCTTTGCCACGGTTTGCTGACGACAATGCCGGAAGCGCCGCTGGTCGGCGCCTCGGGGGCGATCTCCGGGGTCGTTGCCGCCTATGTCATGCTGCATCCGCGTGTCAAGGTCTGGGTGCTGGTGTTCTTCCGCGTGCCCTTGCCCCTGCCGGCCTTCGTGCCTCTGCTTTTGTGGATCGGCCAGCAGTTCTTCATGCTGGCGGTGGCGCCCGATGGCGACGTCTCCTGGGGCGCCCATGTCGGCGGCATTCTTGCCGGGGCTGTTTTGATCCTGGTGCTGCGTCGTCGCGGCGTACCGCTCTTCGATCGGGAAATAGTGACGCCGCGCGCCGTGAGGAACGAAGCCGGCGTCGGTACGGCCGTTGCCGCCGGCGCGGATGGACGGATCGAGCGTCTACCTTGGGGCCGTGGCCGAGGCTAACAGACATATTGACGTGTACGTCAACGTCCATATATTGCCGACGCAATCCCCTGCCTGCGTCATGCAAGCGTTGTATTTGGGGGAAAAACGCGTATCCATGTCGCCATTCGACAATCGAAGCGGCGCTCGAGCGCGCATTTTCCTTAAAAGCCTCGCTGAAGCCAGTTTTTCTTGAAGGAGACCCCATGAAGATTCTCGTGCCCGTCAAACGGGTTGTCGACTACAACGTGAAGATCCGGGTGAAGCCGGATGGCACGGGTGT